>JBDUDC010000132.1:0-4176 GCA_040003165.1 Chloroflexota bacterium | reverse complement strand
GAACGTGACCCTAGTACCAAAGTCCTAGGACGTCAATGGTTCTAGGACTTTGCGGTGCCAAAAAGCAACAAGCGAGTACGACCGGATGAGAGAAGGCCCGAGGCGTCGCCCGGGCCTTCTCGCTACCACCGATGGAGCGATCCCTACGGAGCGATGGTGATGGTGCAGACCGCGGTGACCGGCGCGCTCACGCCCGTCTCCGGATCACTCGTGTCCGAGCCGGTGGCGGGGTCGTGTCCTGGGCCCCGTCCGCGTTGTCGCACGAGCGGGTTGCCGCTCTTCGTGCTGTCTTGTCTGTATTACGCCTTTGCGGTGCGAGCCGGCATCCGCAAGTCGGCGCCCTCCGCGGCAGGAATCCAGCCCCGCGCGATCGCCACCACTGCCGCACGCGTCCGATCGGGCAGCGAAAGCCTGCGGAGCACGCTCCACATGTGGTTCTTCACGGTCTGCTCGCTGATCCCCAGCCGCTCGCCGATCTCGCGATTGCGCATACCGTGTGAGACCAGCTCAAGCACCTGCAATTCGCGGTGCGTCAGGATCGTGCCGACCGGCACCGCAGCGAGTGCATGACCCCGGACGTCGTTTGGCACGCCCGTTGTGCCGGAGCTCTGTGGTCGCCGGGGAGCCCTCTGTTCGGTCAACGCTGGGTCAGCCTCTCGATACGAACCTGGTGACCGTCGTCGCGGATGGGCGCATCCAACCGACGTTCGCCCACGCGCGTCCGCAAATTGTAATTACGAGACGGCCCTCTTGGGTGAAACTGGCTTCGACGGGCCCTGAGGTTCGCGGTCGGCCTGACGACGCGCGATCCCTCGCCGACCGTACGCCCGGAGTACCAGCGCTGGCTAGGGCCACTGTCCACAGTTTGCGTGTTGCGGGCATACCTGTGGATAACTTCACTTGGAACCGCAGGCGCAAATGCCGTGCCCCCAGCGGCCGCAAATGCGCGCGCGCCCGACATGAGCACCCATCGTGTCCTGAAGTACGGCCAAGGCCCCCAGGTGGTCCGTCCCCATCCCCTCGCGTGCGATGGATGGCGCGTGTTTGCGCTCGCTGGGTCGCGCGCAACGATCGGTATTACAGGAGTGGCAACGTTCAGAGGTACGCCGGGATGCTGGGCTGGCCCTCCTCGTCATCAGCGTCACAGTCCTGGTCTACGTCGCCTCGCTGACCCTGTTGTCGGCGATCGTGCGGGCGGCCAGTGACCGGCGTCGAGCAGGCGACTGAGGACCCTCGTGACAGGGCCCTACGCCGGCGTCAGCCGGTGGATTCCGTCGGACGCGCGAGGGTGTCGCTCCGTCCCGCCTCGACTCGCGGAGTGTCCGGGAGGATGGGGATCGGGATCCAGCCGTGCTCGATGGCCAGTACCACCGCGCGCGTTCGGTCGCCGGTCGATAGCTTCTTGTTGATCGTCCGCATGTGGTTGCGAACCGTACGCTCGCTGATACCCAGCACACCGCCGATCTCGCGGTTCGTTCGTCCGCGCGCGACGTGTACCAGGATTTCGAGCTGACGATCGGTCAGGTGCCGCGCTTCATCGGCGCTATCAGGCGGAAGGTCAGGGGCGGGCTCAGCTGAGCCCCCACCCGTCCCCTCATCGGGGTGACGTTGGGGCACGAGGCGGACTCCATTAGGGACCGGGCGGGTGGGTCCGGGTGGTCACCCTACCCTACGGCCTTGAGCATCGGCGGCGCTAGGGGAGATATCCACGAGTTCTCTCTCCTGTCCGGTTCCGTGGACAACTGGGCTTGGCAGACGGGCCGGGTGGGGAGATCACATCCGGCTCGTGACGTGGGCATCAGACGGCCTTCTGTGGCCGTCGGCGGGCGCGGGCCCGCTTCGGAACCCTCTCTTCAGCGGTGCTCGTTTCCGGCTCCTGCTCCGGCCGGTCGGCAATCCGCAGCGGCGGCAGCACGAAAGGCCCGTCCTGGCGATAGCCGCACCGACGGCAGAATGGGGCATCGGACAGCACCGGCATGCCGCACTGCTCGCAGCTCTCGCCGTCGGCCGGCGAGGTCGGGTCGAGGGGTACCTCGCCAACCAAAGCCCGTCGCTCCCTCAGGGCGATCGGCCCGACACCCGGATCATCGATTCCGAGCGCCGCGAGCTGAGCACGCCGGGCGGCGAGCCGCGGGTCCCCGCGCCCGACGGCCGTCGGATCCCCCTCCCCTGCTGGCGATGCGTCGAC
Source organism: Chloroflexota bacterium (assembly GCA_040003165.1). GTDB lineage: Bacteria > Chloroflexota > Limnocylindria > QHBO01 > QHBO01 > JALYSK01. Next base: position 1,988 of record JBDUDC010000132.1, on the reverse strand, counting down.
GACGCGCGGCGCCTCGATCCGCGGGCTCCGGCGTGCCCACGTCCGAGCCGAGCCGTCTACCGGTCTTGATGGCGCCGCTGTTTGGGTGCGGGAGCTCCGCTTCCGTTCGCGCTGTGCGCTCTTCGGTGGCTCTGCTCGGGAGGTCGTCAGTTCCGCCAATGCAGCCTTGGCCGCCTTTGACTCGGTGGCGGCGTTGGGAAGATTGTTCGTGGCAACGGGCGGGTGACCGGCTCCATTTGACGCTTTGCGAGCTGTGCCGTTTGTCGTTGCCGCCGCATATGCTGTTCGACTTGATCCGGGCGCAGGCCCGGTCAGTGCCCCGGACACCGTGGCCGGCTTGCGATTCGCGAGGCCGGCACTGTCGACCCTCGCCGGCGATGCGAGTTTCGGCCGGGCGACTCGTGATCGCGGAGTCTGGGTCGCCCTGGCGCCGGGCGGTGCCAGGTCGCGGCCGACGTGCGTGCGCCTCCGCAGGGCAGGGCTGACCACAGTGCCGAGGGCTGCGACTACGCGCTCAGCTTCGATGACCGGGACCGCCTGTACGCTCCGCAGCGGGGATCCGTCCGATGCGAGACGGGCCTGTTGACGAGCCGCCGCCGTCCGCCGGCGGCTCGAGCGGCCAACGGTCGTCGCCAGAGGGCGGCGCCGCCGCAGACGCAGCGTCACGAGCGCCAGCCCGGCGGCGACCGATATTGCCACCGCCATGTCAAGGTAGCTCACGACGTGGAGGACGACGTCCTGGCCTCGGGACAGTGCCACCTGCACGGCGGGCGCCCAGCCGGGCGCGTCCACGACTGTCATGCGATAGGTTCCGTGCGCCAGCTCGGGCACCACGATCTGGCCGCCCGCGTCCGCTTTGACGCGCACCGTCTCGCCACCGGGGTAGCTGACATCGACTGATCGACCGGCGCCGAACCCGAACAGGGCATCGCGCGCCTGGATGTGGGCGGGGAAGAGCATCAGCTTGATCTGCCATGGGTCGCTGCCCCCGACCGAAAAGCCGTGCTGGCCGGCGCTCGCGACGTTCGAGCCGTCGACCTCCACAGCCTCGAGGTCGTACCGGACCTCCGTCGACTCGAGGCCGTTCGGGCCCGCGACAGCCTGGCTGGCCCTCAGCAAGCGCTGCCGGCCGTCCGGATAGCTGACGACGTTGCCCACGCTGTCGCGCAGCGTGATCGAGGTTATTCGGCGTGGATCGACCTGCGCCCCGTCAAGATCCACGAACGACAGGGATGCGGGGAGCTGGACGTCGAAACCGGCCTGGAGTGGTTTGTCGAGGGGGATGCGAATCGGAAGCTGCGGATTCGACACCCCAGTGTTCCATCGACTGAACAGGGCGCGCAGCCCGTCACCGCGGTACTCGTTCTCGAGGATGGTCAGCGTATGGTCGCCCGCGAAGGCGACGGAGAGACGCGCCACGCCGTCGGCGTCCGCGGTGAACCGTTTGCTATCGAGCGTGAACACCATTCCCGGCAGCGATGGCACGGTTTGCACGGTGAGCTCGAACGGAACAACGGAGATGCTCAGCTCGTCGCTGGCCCCGTACGTGGCACCGGCCTCCCCAGAATAGGTCGCGACGAGCTCGTACTCGCGCGGCGCGAGGTCCTGCGGCAGGCGGAAGCTCGCGGCCCCCGACGCATCGGTCCGGCTGGTCAGCGGCGGCCGGCCAGTGCTGGTGAGGCTGATCGGCGCGTCCGCGAGCGGTGCGCCGCCTTCGAGATGCAGATCCACGATGACCGTGACCGGCGAGCCAACCGGGCTCGGAGCGAGCGGCCGGATGGCGATCTCGGTCGCCGCCTCGCCCTGCGCGAAGGCAGGGACGACTGCGACGAGCAGCGCGATCATCACGCCCGTCAGGACGATGGTCCCGCGGATCAGGGTCATGCTGGCGGGCTCAGAGCGGCAGACGATCCGCTGGCGTGAGTTCGTCGAGCTCTGCGCCGGCCGTGATCGGGATGGGCCGCAGCTGGACCAGCGCCCCTGGCTCG
>JBDUDC010000027.1:0-14179 GCA_040003165.1 Chloroflexota bacterium | reverse complement strand
CCAGCCCGTAGGCAGGGATCGCGAGGCGCAGCAGAGCGTCGGCGGGGAGGCGCAGAGGCAGGTCGCGCGCGCCGACGTACTGGATCTCGCGCCCGCCGAATCCCTCCTTGAAATGACGGATGCCGCCGGTCGCCAGGCCCCACATGTCGTAGATCGCAAACCCCTCGGCCGCGAAATCGGTGATCGCCGTCCACTTGAGCAGGTAGTTGGCGCGCGATTCGGCGCCCGGCTCAGTCATACCGCCGTAGGACTCGACCGCGCGGTCGCCGCACGTGAAATGGAAGAGGGTGGCAACCCGTTCGCCATTGAGGAGCGCGAATGAAAGGCGGCATCGGCCCGCCGGCGCGAAGATCGACCAGACTCGTTCGTAGTATTCGGGGACCCGCGCCACGAAGCCGGCTCGATCCGCCGTGTAGCGATAGATGGCGTTGAAGTCGGCAAGCGCGGCGCGCGCCTCATCTGCGGGCGTGCGCCCATCGAAGCGCTCGATGCTGATCCCCGCCCGCTCGGCCTTGTTCACGTACTGCCGGTGCTTGCGCTTCAGGCCCGCGCGCAGCGCCGCTTCGCCGACACCGAGATCGATGACTCGGGTGATCGGCGGCTGCACCTTTTCCGCGGCACGCCACGGCGCGTGGAGCAGGGCTTCGCCGAACGGGTCGGCCGCGGTCGCCTCCGGATCCGCGCGAACGGTCGCGATCCGCTCCCGGCGGCCGAGCGCACCCAGCGCGGCGACGAGACCATCGCGCACTGAAGGATCGTCCAGCTGCCCGACCGGGCCGCGCGGCACGTAAGCGAGGCTCCAGCCGAGAAGCGGCAGGGAGCGGAGCAGGAGCTGAGCGCCGGCCAGGGGCTCGGCGGGCGACGGTCCGACCGCCAGCCGTATCGGGCGCCAGTCGGCGGCAGCGCGCAGCTCGCCCCACTCCCACAGCTGGGTGAAGGCGTGATACGGCGCTCCCTCGACGAACCGGTTCCAGGCCAGCGGATCGGTGACGCGCCAGGCCCGCAGCTCAGCCACTCCGGCCCCACCCGGCAGCGCGAAGCGCGGCGCGCGCCACCTCCGCCTCGTCCCACCGGCGGCTCTCGGTGCCGTAGATGATCGAATGCTCGTGGCCCTTGCCGGCGAGCAGGACTACGTCGCCCTTGCCGGCGAGCATGACCGCCCGGGCGATCGCGGCGCGGCGATCGTCGATCACCAGCAGGTTCTCGCCGTCGCGTGCCCCCGCGGCGCGCGCGCCCTGCGCGATCTGCTCGTTGATGGCGCGCGCATCCTCGAGGCGTGGGTCCTCGTCGGTGACGACCACCGCATCGGCAAGCTCGGCGGCGATGCGGCCCATCGCCGGGCGCTTGGTGGGGTCGCGCTCCCCCGCCGATCCGAAGACCACGATCAGCCGGCCGCGCGTCACCGGGCGCAGCATCGCGAGCACCTTGCCCAGCGAGTCGGCGGTGTGCGCATAGTCGACGACAAGCGCGAAGGGCTGACCCACGTCGACCGACTGCATGCGACCGGGTACCCCGGGACTGTTCGCCAGCGCATCGGCGGCAGCGGCCAGGTCGACCCCCTCGACCTCGGCCAGGGCGAGTGCGGCGAGGCCGTTGTAGACATTGAAGCGGCCCGGCATCGGCAGGCTCACGGGTCCGCGCCACGAGGGAGCCGTCAGCTCGAAGCGGCTGCCGGCGGCATCGGCCGTGACGTCGTGGGCGCGCAAGTCCGCATCGGCGTCGATGGCATAGGTCAGCACACGACCCGCCGCGCGATCGCGGAAGTAGCCGAACGCCTCGTCGTCCGCGTTCAGGATCGCGATCGGGGCTTCCTCCACCAATCGGGCCTTGGCAGCCCGATACGCCTCGAGCGTGCCGTGGAACTCCAGGTGCTCACTGGTGACCGTGGTGACGATCGCCACCTTGAAGCGGCAGTTGCGCGTCCGCTCGAGGGCGAGCCCGTGCGACGTCGCCTCCATCAGGACGGAGTCGTTGCCGGCGGCAACCATGCGGGCGAGGGCCTCCTGCAGCTCGAGCGACTCGGGTGTCGTGTTCCGATCCTCGTTCGGGATCAGCTCGTCGCCGATGCGCAGGGCCACGGTTCCGATCAGGCCGGGCCGACGCCGGGCAGCGCTCAGCACCTGCATCCCCAGGAAGCCGGTCGTCGTCTTGCCGTCGGTCCCGGTGATGCCGATCACCCGCAGCCGTTCGCTCGGCCGTCCGAACCAGGCGTCCGCGGCATCGGCCATTGCCCGACGCGTGCGATCGACGATCAGCTGTGGGACGGCGATCCCCGACAGCTCGCGCTCGTTCACCACCGCCATCGCTCCTCGCGCCACCGCCTCGGCGGCGAATTCGTGGCCATCGACGTGGACACCGGGCATGGCGAAGAAGACGCTCCCCGGCGCCACGCGCCGCGAGTCGTAGGCGAGTGCGGCGACGGCACCGACGGGCACGCCGAGCACCCGCTCGGGACCGATCAGGTCGGCCAGCTCCCCCAGCCCCATCTGGCGCTCGGTCATCATCGGCCGGGGCGCAGACGGGAAACGGCCCGTCGCATGATCGAGGTGGCCTCCCGCAGCCGATACAGGGTCGGGTCGAGCACGAGGTCCCAGGTCCCGGCCAACACTACTTCTCGGCCACCGAATCCCTTCTTGAAGAGCCCGACGCCGTGCCACGGGTGGTCGGAGCCCGCGCCCGCTGGGGCGACTCCCCACAGGTCGTGGTACCTCACCCCGCGATCTCGCGCGAGCCGCATCATCTCCCACTGGAGGGCGTACGAGGCAAAGCGCTTCGGCTCACCGGCCGCCTCTCGCCGCGAGCCGCCGAAGAGATAGAACGACCGATCCCCCTCGATGACGAGCATGCCCGACGCAAGCAGCTGGTCGTCGGCAAGGGCTTCGAGGATGTGCGCCCTCCCCGCCCCAGCCAGCACGGACCAGGCCGTCCGATAGCGCTCCAACGCCGGCATCGGGAAGCCGGCACGCTCCTGCGTCATTCCGACCAGCTGGTGCAGCGCATCGATCGCGCGCAGGTCATTCCCGTCGTCGACCACGCGCACCGTCACTCCCTCGCGTTGGGCTCGGCGCACCGAGTAGCGTGTGTCCTTGTCGAACCCAGCAAGCAGCTTCTCGTCGTCCGCCGCGAGCTCCACGATCCGGGTCTGCCCGACCTGCAGGGTGCCGGGCGTTCGGCGCAAGCGATGGCCGCTCAGCGCCGCGAGTTCACCGACGCCGGCCTCGATCCGCGGCTCGATCTTGACAGCGATGGCGCGGTCCCGGCCGCCGGCCTCGCGCAGGCCGTCGAGGGTCGCCGCCACGAGGCTCCTGGCGCCCTCCCGACCGTAGTCGAGCACGGGTCCGTGCGGCACGTACCAGAAGGTGCGGCCGCCGACCAGGCTGCGGGCCTGGGCGGCGACGATCGCCGCTGGCTCACCGTCGGCGTTGACGATGAAACGGCGCTGGGGCTGCCCGTCGAGCTCGGCGACCGCCGCCCAGGCCCAGTCATGCAGGAAGTCGCCCGATGCCTGGCGCTCCAGGAAGGACTGCCAGTCGTCGCGGTCGGCATCGGTTGCCGGTCGGAAGGCGAGCTGTGCCGTCACCGCGGCGTGCGGCCGGCGCGCGGATGCGCCGAGCGGTAGGCGTCGCGCACGGCAGCGTCGGAGAGATGGGTATAGATCTGGGTCGTCTGCAGGTTGACATGGCCGAGCAGCTCCTGGACGCTGCGCAGATCCGCACCGCCTTCGAGCAGATGGGTGGCGAACGAGTGGCGCAGGGTGTGCGGGGAGGCGCCGGCCGGGACTCCGCTGCGCGTGACCCAGCGGTCGACCACCATGCGAGCGCCACGGGCGGTGAGGGGTCCGCCGCGCACATTGAGGAAGACCGCTGCCGGCGACCCCGCGGCGAGCATCGGGCGCCCCGTCTCGAGATAGGCGCGCAGCGCTCGCTCGGCGTGGCGGCCGAAGAGCAGCTCGCGCTCCTTGTTGCCTTTCCCCATCACCCGCAGGCGGCGGCGCCCGAGGTCGAGGCGCTCGAGGGTGAGGCCGGCGAGCTCGCTGATCCGCATGCCGGTGGCATAGAGCAGCTCGAGGATCGCCGCGTCGCGGCGCAGAAGCGCGTCGGCGTGACTGTCGTTCGCGGCTCCGCGCCGCGGCGCGTCGACCAGCCGGCCGGCATCCTCGACCGACAGGACGCGCGGCAGGCGACCGGCACGCTTCGGCGAGCGCACCCCGGTCAGCGGGTCGCCGGCGATCCAGCCCTGGCGGGCGGCATGGCGATAGAAGGAGCGTGCGGCAGCGAGGTGGGCGCCGACCGTGCTGGGGGCGAGTTCCCGCTCGGCCAGCTCGCCAAGGTAGGCGCGGACCGACGCGCGATCCGGGTTGCGCCAATCATCGCCGCGTCGCGCCAGGAAGTCGTGGAACTGGCTGACGTGGCGCCGGTACTCGACGACGGTGCCGGGCGACGCGTTGCGCCCCTCGAGGTGCGCGAGGAACCGATCCCGAGCCCGGGCAGCCTCGTCTGCCGCCGCGGATGGGCGGTCAGTCACCGGCACCGCCGGCCGCGCCCACCGGTTCGCGGTCGGTCCGCTCGCCCGACTCGGCCGCGTCGGAGGGTTCGGCCGTGGCGTGGGTGGTCGGTCGCGTCCAGCTCGAATAGTCGCAGTCGGGATAGCGGTCGCATCCCCAGAAGTTGCGTCCCCGCCGGCTCCGCTTGGTGACGACCGTTCCCTCGCCGCATTGCGGGCAGGTGCCGAAGCGCTCGGCGGCGGGCGCAGCGCCCTTCTTGATGTACTTGCATTCCGGATAGCGGTCGCAGCCCACGAACGGCCCGAATCGGCCGCGCTTGGCGGTCAGGTGGCCGACCTCGCAGAGAGGGCAGCCCTCGCCGACGCCGGGCAGGTCGGCCGCCTCGGCCTCCTCGCCGGGGAGCGGCTGGGTGTACTTGCACTCGGGATAGCCGCTGCACCCCAGAAACCACCCGTTGCGGCCGAACCGCTTCATGAGGAGATGGCCCGAGACCGGACAGACGATGTCGGTCATCTCGACCTGCTTGGCGATCTTCTCGCGCCCCTCGGTGATCTTCACCGCGAACGGCTCATAGAAGTCGCGCACGACGGGGACCCAGTCGACCTTGCCCGCCGCGACCTCGTCGAGCTGCTCCTCCATGCGGGCGGTGAACTCGACGTCGACGACCTCGGGGAAATGCTCGACCAGCAGGTCGGTGACGCGGAATGCCGATTCGGTCGGGAAGAGGCGCCGCTCCTTCGTCTCGACGTAGCCGCGCTGGCGGATCGTCTCGAGCGTGGGCGCGTACGTCGACGGACGACCGATCCCGTGCTCCTCGAGCGCCCGGATCAGAGTCGCCTCGCTGTAGCGCGGCGGCGGCTGGGTGAAATGCTGCTCCGAGGTCAGGTCGGCGAGGTCGAGCGGCTCGCCCTCGTTCAGGTCGGGAAGGACGACCAGGCGCTCGTCCTCCTCGTCGTCACGGCCCTCGACGTAGACCGCCTGGTAGCCGTCGAACGTCCGGCGGCTGGCACCGGCGTGGAGCGTGTAGCGCCCGGCCTCGACGTCGACCCCCACCAGCTCGAACCGCGCCGGCGCCATCTGGCTTGCGATGGCGCGCCGCCAGATCAGCTCGTAGAGGCGGTACTCGTCGGGCTTGAGGTGCTTGCGGACCGATTCCGGCGTCCGCGCGAAGCTGCTCGGTCGAATCGCCTCGTGCGCCTCCTGCGCCCCGCGGGTGCGCGTCCGGTACGCGTTGGCGCGCTTCGGCACGAAGCCCGGCCCGAAACGTGTGCCGATCAGGTCGCGCGCCTCGGCCACCGCACCGGCGGAGATCGCCACCGAATCGGTTCGCATGTACGTGATCAGGCCGGACTGCCCATCGGGCAGCTGAACGCCCTCGTACAGGCGCTGGGCCGAGCTCATCGTACGACGTGCGCTGAAGCCAAGCTTGCGCGAGGCCTCCTGCTGCAGCGTGCTGGTGGTGAATGGGGGCGGAGCATTGCGCTTGCGTTCGCTGGTCGTGACCTTGGCCACGCGGTAGGTCGCCGCCCGCAGGCCCGCCTCGTGCTCGCGTGCCTCCACCTCCGAGCCAATGCGAGCCTTCTCCCCGTCGATGCGCGTCAGCTCCGCGCTAAACGATCCGGCGCTGTTCTGCCGATTGAGCAGTGCGGCGAGGATCCAGTACTCCTCCGCGTTGAAGGCGTCGATCTCTCGCTCACGCTCGACGACCAGCCGGACCGCGACGCTCTGCACCCGTCCCGCCGAGAGGCCACGCCGGATCTTGCTGGCAACCAGCGGGCTCAGCTTGTAGCCCACCAGGCGGTCGATCACCCGACGCGCCTGCTGCGCGTTGACGAGATCGAGGTTGAGGGCGCGCGGATGCGCGAAGGCCTCATCGATCGCCGACTTGGTGATCTCGCTGAACGTCACCCGGCGGATCCGGTCGTCGGTCAGCCCTGCGTGCTCGGCGATGTGCCAGGCGATCGACTCGCCCTCGCGGTCGAGGTCAGTGGCCAGCCAGATGAGGGCCGCCTTGTGGGCTTCATCGGTCAGGCGGTCAAGCTCCTTGCGACGCTCCTTCAGCGGCTCGTAGCGGGGCTCGAAGCTGCCGTCGACGTCGACGCCGAGGCTGCGCTTGGGCAGATCGCGGACGTGACCGTACGAGGCGAGAACCCGATATCCGGCCCCCAGGTAGCGCTCGATGGTCCGGGCCTTGGCGGGAGACTCGACGATGACGAGGTTCCCGCCGGCGTGCTTTGTGCGTGGCATGGGTGACCGAGTGTAGCATCCGTCCCCCGCCGGGCCGCTTCGCCGGTCAGGTCGCGATAGAGGCCGGCGGCGCGGCGATTGCCCTCACCGCGAGCCTCAGTTGACGAAGTCCCAGACGATCACGACGGCGCCGCCGACCTGCGCGATGCCGATTCCGACCCGGCGGAATCGCGGGTCGAGGACGTTGGCGATGTGGTTCCACTGGCCCGGATACGGCTCCGCCATGAAGGCGGCGTGGCACCAGTCGAGCGTCGCGATCACGCCCATGCCGTTGTAGAAGCACTGGTTTTCGCCCGAGAAGCTGTACGAGACGCCTCCGGCGTGCAGCCGCGAGTCACGCGTGCTGCCGTCGAGGCCGGTGTGGCTGAAGTAGCCGTGCACGGCCTGGTCGTAGGCGTGGCCATACGCGACCGCGCTGACCGAGGCGTCGAGCACCACCGGCGCGAAGCCGTAGGCCGCGCGCGCCGCGTTGATCTGATTCACGGCATATCCCTGCGCGCTTCCCGACGGCGCAGCTCGCGGAACCGGCCGAGCCGCGGGCTGGACCGCAGCGACGCGCTGCACCGGCACGGCTGCCTGCTGCGCGACTCCGGCCATCACGAAGGACCAGGTCTGCGTAAATGCGCGCCCATCGGCGTCAGCGGTGCCCTTGCCGAGTCGCACGACGTAGGTGTGGCCGGCGGCGAATGGCGCGTCGGGAGCAAGTCGCAGCTGGGTGCGATTCGCATTCCAAGTCAGCTCGCCGGAGACGACAACCCCCAGGGTCGCATCCCTGATGCTGAATGCCTTGCTGGTGGCCGCATCGGCCATAGGCTGGCTGAACCACATCTCCACCTGCTTGGCGGCAACGTTGCGGGCGCCCAGGCCGGGCCTTGCGCGCACCAGCTGTGCGCCGGCCCGGGTGATGAACGAGAAGCTCGTATCGCCGCCGAGCGCGTTCCCGTTCCGATCGTGGGCACCGAGCAGGCTAATGGTGTAGCGCTGTCCACGCGCGAACGGCTTGGCCGGCGTGAACGTGACCCCGCGATTGCTCCAGCTCAGCTTGCCGGCGGCCTTCGGGCTGATCACAAAGCTTGCGGCCACGTCGGCCAGGTCCATCGCCGCGCTGAAGCCGATCGTCACCGAGCTCCGCGCGCTGACATCGGCGGCGGTCGCGCCGGGAGGGTTCATGGCCGGGCCGCTGTCGGCGGCCTCAAAGGCCACGAGCGGGCGGGGCTCCTTCTTCGGCAGCGCCGCGACGAGCTTGTCGTTGACGCCCGCCAGATCAACGCTGAAATCGGTGATCGTCGGCGCACGCTGGGTCGTGAAGCTGTAGCGCTCGGCCCGGCGCATCGGCGAGCCGGCCGCGGTCCGCGCCTGCGCCGGCACGACCACCAGGTAGCGCTGATCCGTCCGCCAACGCCGGAGCGCCCGGATGCTCAGGGCGCGCCCGTCGCGGCTCCATGCGAAGGTGGTCGGCTGATCCGGGATCAGAGCCAGGCCCTGCTCGACCGAGGCGCGGTCCATCGGGACCGCGAAGGTGATGGTGACGTGGCGGGTCGTCTCGAGTCCGACGCCGAGTTCCCTGGGGAGGAGGGAGGAGGGAACCGCTGCGGCGATCCCACCGTTGGCATAAGTCGGCTCGTGCTGCGAGACCGCGAGGACCGAGGTCAGCACCAGCGTCGCCGCGACGATGCGTGCCGCTGCGGAACGCGCGTGTGCCAACCGGCGCAGCGGTAGGAGGAGGGCTGTCAGCGGCGCGCTGACGCTCTGATCATGACTCAATAGACTTCTGACTCCTGCGGGGGGCTTGAGCGCCTCCGTGGGCACGGGCAGGCTCAGGTACCGGGACTAGCATAGCCCATCAGTAGTATGAGTGTCCTATGCCGTGTTGCCCTCGCGCACCGCTAACAGCACTGCACTCCACCTCACCGATCCATCAGATTCCGTGCCGCCAGAGTCGCGTGGAAGGTGGCACCCCCATACGAGGTGGCCAGCTCCCGAGCCTCCAGCAGGGTCAACGCACCCGCCAACGCACCGGTCGGGAGCTTGATTCGGCCGATCAGCTCCTCGATGCTTCCGCTCCGCTCCAGTAGCGCCGCCAGGACGATTCCCTCGGCCTCCGAGAGGCTGCCGGCGACTGTGGCCTCGCGTCGACCGGCGTGGACTCCGATCTGCTGGAGGAGCCCGACCGCCGATGTCACGATCGCGGCGGCGTGGTCGGCGATCAGTCGATTGCAGCCGCGCGACGCCACGGCATCGATCGGCCCCGGGACGGCGTAGAGGTCGCGACCCAGATCGATGGCAGCGGCAGCCGTCAGTAGCGCACCCGACCGATCCGGGGCCTCGACCACGACCACGGCGGATGCCAGCGCGGCGATGAGCCGGTTGCGGCGCGCGAAGTCCGGCTTGCCGATAGCGCGGCCGCTCGGCAGCTCGCTGATCAGGACGCCGCCGGTCGCCTCGAGCCGCTTGGCCAACCGACGGTGTCGCGGCGGATAGACAGCGCCCAGGGGCGATGGCATCACCGCCGCGCTGCGGCCCCCGGCCTCGATTGCAGCCGCGTGGGCCTCGCCGTCGATCCCCAGCGCCAGGCCCGAGATGACCGTTACGCCCGCGCGCGCGAGCTCGTCCGCGATCTCCACCGCGCAGGCACGTCCATACCCGGTTGCCCGGCGCGTGCCGACGATCGCCACGCAACGGCCCTCCAGGCATCCGAGGTCACCGGCGATGTGCAGCACTGGCGGACGCGGCTCGCAGCGTTCCAACGCGCCCGGGTAGTCGCGGTCGAGGCTGATCACCACCCGGCCGCCGGCCCTCGCCGTTGCCGACTCGATCGCGGCGGCGATCGCGGGCGCGCTCTCGCGGCGCGCCCGCCGCCACGCCGCAGGAGCCTCGGGCGCGACCCAAGGCAGGTCGGCGAGCGCTGCCGGCCCAGCGCGCCAGGCGGCCCGCGCGCTGCCATGGCGAGCCACCAGCCGGCCGAACGTGGCGGGGCCGATTCCCGGAATGCTACCGAGCGCGATCCAGTACGGCCGGTCGGCCTCCGGGGCGGCAGGCTCGACTGCGGGGACGAGCCGCGGCTCGGACCACAGCAGCAGCTCTCCGGCCGGCCGGTCAGGCGACGGAACGCCGGAGCCTGCCCTCCCGACCCCGATCACGCGGCCGCCTCGGGCCGATAGCGCAGGGCTTCGTCGAGGTCCAGCTCCGTCACCGTCTCGCGACGATCAAGGTCGGCGATGGTCCGCGCGAGACGCGCCGTTCGATGCAGTCGCCGCGGGGAGAGGCCAAACCGGCGCCCGCGCTGCGCGAGCAGGGAGATGACGTCGGGTCCGAAGCCGGTGGCCGGACCGAGCTGGGCGACGCCCAGTTCTGCGTTAGCGCCGCCCTGCCGTTCGAGCTGTCGCCGCCAGGCCGTCCCGATGCGCCCCGCGACAATGCGGCTCGGCTCCACGCCATCGTGCGCCGCCTCGATGCCGGCCGGCTCCTGCATCAGGACGAGGAGGTCAATGCGATCGCGCAGCGGGCCGGAGAGCCGACTCGCGTAGCGTCGCGCGCTGGACGGGTCGCAGGCGCAGGTCCGGGCAACGGTCCCCAGCCAGCCGCACGGACAGGGGTTGAACGCGGCGAACAAGATGAACCGGGCGGGCATGGTCAGCACCCCGTCGACGCGGGCGATGGTGACCTGGCCCGACTCGAGCGGCTGGCGGAGGGCGTCGAGGGCATCGGCGCGGAAATGCAGGGTCTCGTCGAGGAAGAGGACGCCCCGGTGGGCGAGGCTCGCCTCACCCGGCCGGACCCGAGGCCCTCCCCCGACCAGCGCCTGCGTCGAGACCGTGTGGTGCGGCGCGCGGAACGGTCGCTGCCGGATCAGGGGGGCGCGACGGTCGGTCAGACCGGCGACGGAGTAGATGCGGCTCACTTCGATCGCCTCGGCGTCGTCGAGCGGAGGCAGGAGGCCCGCGGCGGCGCGCAGGATCAATGTCTTGCCGATCCCCGGCGGGCCGCTCAGTGCCAGGCTGTGACGTCCCGCAATCGCGATCTCGAGCGCGCGGCGAGCCAGCTGCTGGCCGATCACCTCCGACAGGTCTGGCGCGTCGGTCGTGCGACGCGCCTCGGGCAGGGGCGTGCGGACGGCCGGCTCCAGCTGCCGAACCCCCGACAGGTGCGCGACGACGTCGCCGAGCGACCGTGCTGCGTGCACCGCGACCCCGGCGACCGATGCGGCCTCCGCCTCGTTGGCGAGGGGTACCAGCGCGGTGGGGATCCCGGCGTCACGAGCGGCGGCCACCAGCGCCATCGCACCAGAGACCGGCTGCAGCCCGCCGTCGAGGGCGAGCTCTCCCAGCAGTGCGACCTCGTCGAGACTGAGGGGAACCGAAGGCAGCTGGCCGGACGCCGCCAGGATGCCGACCGCGATGGCCAGGTCGTAGCCGGTCCCCTCTTTCGGCAGATCGGCCGGCGCGAGGTTCACCGTGATCCGGCGCGCGGGAAGCTCGAAGCCGCTATTCCGCAGCGCGCTGCGGACCCGTTCACGCGCCTCCTGCACCGCGCTGCCGGCCAGCCCCACGATGGTCAGGCTGGGCAGCCCGAACGCAACGTCGACCTCGACCCGAACGGGAATGCCCTCGACTCCCAACAGCGACGCGCTGACCGTTCGAGCCAGCATGAGCACCTCACGATCGGAGGCGGAGGGTAAGCCAGGGGCGAGTGCCGGTCGCTCGCCTGCTCGCCTCCCAAACTCCAGCGGCGACCGGCAGGCAGAGGCTACGGGCGGGGCGTTACCGAGGGCTTAGCGGCGGCTTACCGCGGAGTCAGCCGCGGACGCCGGTCGTCTCGGCAGCGAACTGGGCGTCCACCTCGCGTGCGAAGGCGACGACGCTCAGGCCCAGCAGGCCGTCCGGCCGGCTCGACATGAAGGGCTCGCCGGAGTTGAGGGCGCCGATCGCGCCGCGGTACTCGTTGATGACCTGGTAGTCGATCTTGCGCCCCAGGGCCGACTCCGCGTTGCGGATGTTGATCCCCGTGTAGGCGTTGGATCGGTTCAGGACCAGCTGCACCTTGCTCCGCTCGTAGCCGAGGCTGTCCATCGTCTCGAGCACGAGGCGCACGTTCTTCAGGCACGACAGGTCGGCGGTCATGATCACGAAGATCAGATCGGCCTCGTCGAAGAGCTGGAGGTTGAAGTCGTCAATCGTCTTGGCCATGTCGACCAGCGTGTAGTCGTACGCCTTGCGCAGCAGGTTCAGCAGGTTGGTGAGCGAGCCCGGGTCGTTGCGCTGCCGCTCGACCACGATGTCGGCATCGGCCGGCGAAGGAGGCGCCAGCAGCAGCTCGATCCCCGACCGATGCTTGACCATCAACCGCTTGAGCAGGTCGGCGTCGAGGTCGCCCTCGGTGATGGCGTTGACCATCGAGGCGGTGTCGAGGCCGAGGTCCATGAAGACGCGATGGTCGCCGAACTGCAGGTTGGCGTCGATCAGCGCGGTCCGACGCTTGAGGTCCTGTGCCATCGCGATTGCCGTGTTGATCGCGATCGTGGTCGTGCCCACCCCACCCTTGGCGCCGTAGAAGAGGCACAGCCGACCGAGCGCGCTGGCCTCGCTGCTGCGGGCGGTGGTGCCCCCGCCGCCCGTGCGAGCGAGCAGGGCCTTGATGCGGGCGATCAGCTCGAGCGGGTGGAACGGCTTGACGATGTCGTCGTCGGCGCCGGCGCGCAGGCCCTTGACCCGCTGCTCCACGTCCGCCTCGGAGGTGAGCATGATGATCGGCACGTGCACCCCGGTCTCGGCGGCCCGGATCTGCTGCGTCGCGGCGTAGCCGTCGAGGCGCGGCATGGCGACGTCCATCAGGATCAGGTCGGGCGACTCGCTCTTCGCCATCTCGACCCCGGCCGCTCCATCCGAAGCGACCACGACCTCGTACCCCTCCTGCTTGAGGGTGAACACCAGCACCCGCTGGATATTCAGGTCATCGTCGACGACCAGGACCTTGGTGTTAGCCATGCAATCCCCCGGAGGGTGAGGAAGTCCGCGCGATTATAGATGCTGGGGGCCGGCCCTCCCGTGGGGCCGATGTAGTGGCTGCGCGTCGATGCGACGGGCTTGCGTCGCTCGAGGTGCCGACGGACCGGCAGCTATCCGCGAGGCCAGCTCGTCACGTGACGAATTGCCGGCGTATGGGCCAGTGGCGCGCATGAGGCCCGCGCAGGCGTGCTGCCCATGCTCAGATCGGGCCGATGGATCGCCAGAACTGCACGCCCCGGGGCCGTCCGGTGAACAACGACCCGTTGAGCGGCCGCCGTCCGCCGGGTCAGCGGCAGCGGTCGGCGTCGGCAAGTTGCGGGCTAACCCTCCAGGTGACGTCCGAGGAAGCTGAGCACCCGGCGCTCGTACTGGGGTCCCGCGACCGCGTAAGCGCCGGCGTGCTCGGCGCCCGGCACGAGGTAGAGCTCCTTGGGCTCGCGGGCCGCCGCGTAGAGGCGCAGCGACTGGGTGTGATCGATGAGGCTGTCCTCGCGAGGAGCGATCAGCAGCAGGCCGCGAGGAGCGATACGCGCCACCCGCTCGATCGGCGAGAGGAGGCGGCGCCGCGCCCGGATCGAGCCCGCCGCCACGATCGCCCATGAGCCTATCCCCGCCAGTGGATAGCCGTGCGCACGGAGGCGATTGGCGACGGGGTGACGCAGCTCGGAATACGCAGCGTCGGCTACGACTGCCGTCACCGGCAGGTCGGGCGCTGCCAGGATCGCGATGGCGGCGCCCATGCTGATGCCCATCAGCGCCAGCGGCCCCAGGCCGCGCGACGCGGCGAAGCGCACGGCGGCGGCGACGTCCGCGCGCTCGCGGGTGCCCAGCGTGATCATCGAGGCGTCGCTGGTGCCGTGGCCGCGGAAATCGAACTGCAGCACGTGGTAGCGCCGCTGCAGCCACGGAACGAAGTAGGCGAGCTCGGGCAGCCGATGGCCGCTGAACCCGTGCATCAGGATCACGGCGGCACGCGTCTCGCGCGCGGCCGGCACCAGCCAGCCGCCCAGTGTGACGCCGTCATCGGTCGTGAACCGGACGTCTTCGTAGTCGAGGCCGAGGTCGCCCGGCGTGGAAGGCCCGCCCTCGACGTCGGGGACAAAGGGCCGGACATCGGGCTGCACCAGCAGGCGCGAGCCGCGAAGCGCGACGTAGCCGAGATAGCCGCCGGTGATCGCTCCGACCACCCTCCCGAGCCAGGTGAGCAGGGCGCGGGACTGGCTCACGGCTCGGTGGTCGCACCTCCGGCGCCGCTCTCGGCGCCGCCCTCGGCGGCCTGCCGCACGACGCGCATGGCGGTCGAGAGCGGGCGCGTCAGCTCGGAGAGCTCCATCGGCACGATCCACTTCGTCGAGTCGCCGGCGGCGAGCGCCTTCAGCGCCTCGAGGTACTGGAGCGCCATCGTCTTCTCGTCGATGCCGCG
>JBDUDC010000131.1:0-4193 GCA_040003165.1 Chloroflexota bacterium | reverse complement strand
GGTCGACTGGCGTGCCCGAGAGGACTCGAACCTCCGACCTTCAGGTCCGCAACCTGACGCTCTATCCACTGAGCTACGGGCACCCGGCTGGCGGAGAGGGAGGGATTCGAACCCTCGGAAGAGGAACTCCCCTTCAGCGGTTTAGCAAACCGCCGCACTAGGCCACTATGCGACCTCTCCGAGACGGCGGCGATGATAGCATGGGCCCCTCGAAGCGACGAATCTGACGCCCGCCTTCGACGGCCGATTCGGCCCAACCATTCACTCGGACGAGCATGCCCAGACACCGCCTACCCATCATCGGTTACCCGCTCGCCCGGACCGCGTCCGAAGCGGTGATGGAGGCTGCCCTGCGGGCGGCGGGGTCGCCCATCGAGATCGAGCGCTGGGAGCGCAAGCCGCACCAGCTGGCCGATGCGATCGAGGAGCTCCGAGGCGACGACTTCGCCGGCGCGCTGATCGCCGCACCGCACAAGGAGAAGGCCCCAGCGCTGGCCGATTCGCTCTCCGACCAGGCCAAGGTGAGCGGTGCCGTCAATCTGCTGCTGGAAGAGAAGGCCGGCCTCCGCGGCCACAACAGCGACGTGGCGGCGATGCGCGCCGGGCTCGAGGCGATCCTGCCGCGCGCCCAGGGCAACTGGCCCCGGCAGGCGATGATCCTCGGCGCCGGCGGCGCGGCGCGGGCGGTGGTGGCGGTGCTCCTCGGCTCGGGCTTCCAACGCATCGTGGTCTTCAACCGGCATCTGCATCGGGCCGAAGCGCTGGTGGCCCACTTCGCCCGAAGCGCACGGCACATGGAGCTGCGCGCGATGCCCTGGCACGAGGCGATCATGGAGTCGGAGCTCTCGCGGACGCCGCTCATCGTCAACGCCTCGGGGATCGGCGTCCAGGAAGGCGACTCCCCCATCCCGGCCGAGCTGCTGCCGGAGAATGGCTTCCTGCTCGACCTCGTGCTCGACAGCACGCCGCTGATGCGTCAGATGGCGGAGCGCGGCGGCGCGGTCGCCAGTGGCCAGCTCAGCTTCTTGCACTCGTCGGCCGACGCATTCGCCCTGCTGACCGGGACCGACGCGCCCGACGATGTGATGCGCCAGGCGCTCGCCGCCGACCTCGGGCTGCCGGAGGAACGCATCGCGGTGGTCGGCGACTAGGGCTGCGATGTTCTACACGTCGGGCTGGGTGCACGTCATCTGCGGCTGCATGTTCTGCGGCAAGACCGACGAGATGCTGCGCCTCCTGCGGCGCTTCTCCATCGCGGGGCGCCGGGTCCTGCTGGTCAAGCCACGGCTCGACACCCGGACCGACGTCGATCGGGTCTTCTCGCGCTCCGGCGCGCAGCACGAGGCGGTCACTGTCGATGACTCGGGGCAGATCGAAGCGGTCGCCGGCGACGCCGATATCGTCGCCATCGAGGAGGGCCAGTTCTTCGACGAGCGGCTCCCCGACGTGGTCGAGCGGCTCGCAAACGCCGGCAAGCAGGTGATCGTGACCGGGCTCGATCGCGACTTCCGCGGGATCCCCTTCGGCGCCATGCCACGCCTGATGGCGCTCGCCGACCAGGTGACCAAGCTGACCGCCATCTGCGTCATCTGCGGTGAGCCGGCGACCCGCACCCAGCGCCTGATCGACGGACAGCCGGCCACCTCCGACTCGCCGCTGATCGTCATTGGCGGCTTGGGGGACGAGACCTACGAGGCCCGATGCCGCCTCCACCACGAGGTGCCGGCCGCCGAGTGAGCAGCTATCCCGGACCGGACGGACGCACGTTCTGGTTCAGGTGGAAGACGTTGTCCGGGTCGTATCGGTCCTTGATCGCGACCAGGCGGTCATAGATCGCCTCGCCGAAGGCTGATCGGACCTTGGCGGTGGCTTCGCCGTCGATCGCGTTGACGTAGGAGCGGCCGGTCGAGAGCGGCAGGATCGAGTCGCCGTAGGCTCGCGCCGCGGCCAGGCGCTCAGCGTCCATGGCCGGGTCTTCCCACGTCGAGGTGACGACGAGGTCGAACAGCGCATCACGGCCGCTGAAGGCGCCCTCGTCGGCAGACTTCCGAGAGATCGCCCCGCCGAGCTGGCCCAGGCCGGCATGGGCGGCGACCGCCGGATCATGTCCGCCCCGAGCTAACATGGCGTCGATGAGAGCATCGGGCGTCGAACGGATGAAATGGGAGCGAGCGTACTGACGGAGCCCGTGGCGCGTGGCCTCGTCCCCGGCGCGCTGCAGCTGGAGATAGGGCAGCACTTCGACGAACTCGGCGATCGGATCGCCGCCCGCTCGCAACCGCGGCAGGAACGCCTTCCCATCCTCGGGATCGCCCGTGTAGGTGTACGAGACAAATACGACCGAGGTGCCGTGGAACGGCTCCGGCAGCATCGGCGAAGGGCGGGCGGTCACGATCGAGGCATCCGCCGTCATGGCGTCCGGCGCATCCGCGGCCAGGTCGAGCAGGGCGCGCAATGCGGGAGCGCCGTCATCGGCCGGATAGGCGAGGTCGACCGACAGGATGTCGGGGCCGAATGGGTGGAGCTGGAGCTCGAATGCGGTCACGACGCCGAAGTTGCCGCCGCCGCCGCGGATGCCCCAGTACAGGTCGTCGTGCTCGTCCGGGCTGGCGACCAGCACGTCGCCGGAGGCGGTCACCACCTCGGCCGATAGGACGTTGTCGCATGCAAGCCCGAATCGCCGCCCGAGGTAGCCATAGCCGCCGCCGAGCGTCAGGCCTGCGACTCCGGTGTGCGAGACCACGCCCCCGGTGGTGGCGAGGCCGTGGAGCTGAGACTCGCGATCGACGTCGCCCAGCAGCGCGCCGCCCTGGACCCAGGCGCGGCGATGCGTTGGATCGACCCGAACGCCGCGCATCAGGCCGAGATCGATGACGATCCCGCCCTCGCTCACGGACTGGCCGGACGTGCCGTGCCCGCCGCAGCGAACCGCGATCTCCAACTCGTGCCGGCGCGCAAAGAGGACCGCCGCGACGACGTCCGCGGTCCCTCGCGGCCGAACGACGAGAGCGGGGTACTTGTCGACCATCCCGTTCCACGCTCGGCGAGCGGTGGCATACGCCGCATCCCCGGGCCGCACCAGCTCACCGTCGAACGCCTTGCGCAGCTCATCCACCGCGCTGTCGTCGAGGACGCGAGCTGGCCTGTGTGTCTGAGTGGCGTCGGAGACGGTCATCGGGAAGTCCCTTCGATGTGGCGGAGGGGGTGGGATTCGAACCCACGGTGGGTTGCCCCACGGCGGTTTTCAAGACCGCTGCATTCGTCCACTCTGCCACCCCTCCGCGGCGGGCAGATTATCGGTCACGCGGGAGCGGGCGTATCGGCCTAGGTGATCAGTGCGCGACCGAGGTAGCTCTGGAGCGGCTCGGGCACGGCGATCGACCCATCCGGGCGCTGGTGCGTCTCGAGCAGCGCGGCGACCGTGCGGGCGAGGGCGAGCGCGGAGCCGTTGAGGGTGTGGACCAGCTCCGGCCGCGCGCCGGCCTCGGGGCGGTAGCGGATGGCCATGCGGCGCGCCTGGTAGTCGCGGAAGTTGCTCACCGAGCTGACTTCGAGCCACCGCTCCACGCCCGGAGCCCAGACCTCGAGGTCGTGAGTCCTCGCTTGGACGAAGCCCATGTCGCCGGTCGAGAGGAGAACGACGCGATACGCCAGGCCGAGTCGCTGGAGGAGCACCTCGGCGCGTTGGGTGAGCCAGGCGAGGGCCGCCTCCGAGTCCTCGGGCCGCTCGAACGCGACCATCTCGACCTTGTCGAACTGGTGGACGCGCAGGATGCCGCGGGTCTCCTTGCCGGCGGCCCCGGCCTCGCGCCGGAAGCAGGGCGTGTAGGCCGCGTAGCGCACCGGCAGCTGTGCCGCATCGAAGATCTCGTCGCGATGCAGGTTGGTGACCGGCACCTCGGCGGTCGGCACCAGGTACAGGTCGTCGCGGGTGACGACGTACATCTGGTCTTCCTTGTCGGGGATCTGGCCGGTCCCCCGTGCGGAGGCCGCGTTAACGACCGCCGGCGGCCACACCTCGGTCATCCCGTTCTCGCGGGTATGCACGTCGAGGAACCAGCTGATGAGCGCCCGCTGCAGCGCCGATCCGGCTCCCATGTAGACCGGCCAGCCGGAGCCGGTGATCTTCGCGCCCCGTGCGTTGTCGATGATGCCCAGCTGCTCGCCGAGCTCCCAGTGCGGGCGCCGGTCCT
>JBDUDC010000130.1:0-4209 GCA_040003165.1 Chloroflexota bacterium | reverse complement strand
GGTTGGCGGAGCGGCGCCGACGAGACCGCCGCGGACGGTCGCGGGCCGACCGGCCAGTCCCCCACGTGCCTCACCTCACGACCGGAATTCGGCCACAGCCCCTGAGAACTGTGCCTCGTTCGGTTGCTAGTACCAACCGGCGTCGCACCTGCTCACCCGCGAGAAGGTGCGACGTGAGGCCGCGAAGCAACTCTTTGAGGAGATGCATCATCGAGGAGCAGGCCGATGACACGCCGCCAGGGAGGCGTTCCGCTACTTGCGAGCGATCCGGGCGCACGACGCCGCCGAGCGAGCGGAGCGGCGAGGGTCGCGGCCGGCGCCTAGAGCGGTCCCGTTCTGTTGCCCCAGCCGTACCCCCCCTAGCGCATGGATTCTACGGGTACGGCTGGACACCGGCGCACGTTCTGCACGCTCGGAGTCGCCGGCTCCGCACGGCTGGTACGAATCTCGATCCAGGACGTCTCTCGCCTGCTCGGCGGCTGACGGCTCCGAATCGGCCTGTCGCCGCGATGCCCCGCTCCGTGACAACCGCGCCAACGGGGTGACCGCGCCGCTTGGCATTACCGGTCTGCTGTGGGCGACCTACATCGCGACGCCGGGCGCGAAGGTCGACCTCGTGTTCGATGTGACCGGCTACTTCGCGCCGGATGCGAGCGGCGCGACCTACCACGCGCTGAACCCGACCCGCCTGCTCGATTCGCGGGACGGCACCGGGCTCTCCGGCCCGTTCAACGTTCGTGTGGCCCGCACCTTCCCCGTGGCCGGGATCGGCGGCGTCCCCGCGGGCGCGATCGCGGTCACGGGCAACCTGACGGTCACGCAGCAGACCGCAGCCGGGTACGTCTTCCTCGGTCCGGTGGCCACCAACACCCCGACCAGCTCGACACTCAACTTCCCGCCCAGTGATACCCGCGCCAACGGGGTAACCGTACCCCTCAGCCCGAGTGGGACCCTCAGCGCCACGTTCGTGTCCTCCATCACCTACGCGCACACCCACCTGGTCTTCGACGTGACCGGCTACTTCCTGGCGGATGCCAGCGGGGCGACCTACGTCGCACTGACGCCCACCCGGCTGCTCGACTCGCGGACCGGGAACGGCCTTGCCGGGCCGTTCTACGTCCGTGCTCCGCGCACGTTCACGGTCATCGGGCGCGGCGGGGTGCCCACGAACGCGGTGGCGGTCACCGGCAACCTGACCGTCACTCAGCAGACCAAGGCCGGATACATCTTCCTCGGACCGGTGGCCACCACCACCCCGACCAGCTCGACGCTCAACTTCCCGGTCGGTGACACCCGCGCCAACGGGGTAACGGTGCCGCTCAGCGGCAGTGGAACCCTTAGCGCCACCTTTGTGTCCGGCGTCGCCACCGCGCACACCCAGCTGATCTTCGATGTGACTGGCTACTTCCGGTAGGCTCCGCCGACCGAGCCGGCTTGCCGCCCCTTGTAGACTAGAAGAGCAGCCGGCCGCCTCTCGCTCCCCCCGAGAGACGACCGGCTGCACTTCCAAATCCCGGTCGCCTTTTCCCGGTCAGACGGGGCCGCATCGCCCCGCTGAAACGGTGCTTGACCGATGCCGCAAGGCGCTTATCCGTGCTGGCCGAGTGGCGGGAATCCCTCGTGGCTGATATACTCAACCTTGGTTTCGCCGGCCGGTAAGCGGACCACATTTTGATAGATCTGATTGGTAGGACGTGGGTCGGTTCGCCATCCACGTCTTTTGTTTCGTCTGCGCGTGCGAGGTGGTGCGGGGCCGTGAATCGAGACTTCATCGGAGCGCTGCTCCAGCTGAATGCCGAGAAGGGCGTCCCGCAGGAGATCCTGATCCAGACCCTGGAGCAGGCGATCGAATCGGCCTACCGCCGCAACGCGGAGGCGCCGGAGAACGTCGTCGTGCGGGTCGACCCCGAGAGCGGCCAGATCAGCGTCTACCGCGAGTACGAAGTGGTCGCCACCCCCGAGGAGATCGAGGATCCGGAGGCGCAGAAGACGGTCTCGGATGCCCAGAAGATCGACCCCGACACCGGCGTCGGTGGCCGGGTGCGTGTGCCCGAGAACGTGACCCAGGCGCAGCTCGGCAGGATCGCAGCCCAGACCGCCGGGCAGGTCTATCGCCAGCGGCTGCGCGAGGCGGAGCGCGACGTGGTCTACGGTCAGTACGCCAGTCGCGAGGGCGAGATCATGACCGGGGTCGTGCATCGCACGACCGATTCGGCGGTGATCCTGGACATGGGCAAGGGGGTGGAAGCGGTCCTCGCCGTCACCGAGCAGCTGCCGTCGGAGACGTATCGGATCGGCCAGCACCTGAAGGTCTACGTCCTCGAGGTGCGCCGTACGACGCGTGGCCCGGTGATCGTCGCCAGCCGAACCCATCGTGGGTTCCTGCGGCGCCTGATGGAGATGGAGATCCCCGAGATCTACAACGGGACGGTCGTCATCCGCGGCATCGCCCGCGAAGCCGGCAGCCGCTCGAAAGTCGCCGTCGAGAGCCGACAGGCGGGCGTCGATGCGAAGGGCGCGGCGGTCGGACAGCGGGGGGCGCGGATCCAGTCGATCGTGGCCGAGCTCAACGGGGAGAAGGTCGACGTGGTGCTCTGGGACGACGACCCGGGCCGCTTCGTGGCCGAGGCGCTCTCGCCGGCCGAGGTGCTGAGCGTCCGCATCGACGAGGAGCACAAGATCGCGAACGTCGTGGTTCCCGAGCGCCAGCTCAGCCTGGCGATCGGCAAGGAGGGCCAGAATGCGCGGCTGGCGGCCAAGCTGACCGGCTGGCGCATCGACATCCGCTCCGACGCCGGAGTCGCGACCGCCGCAGCCGCGTCGGGAGGCGACGCGGAAGGCTCCGCGGAGGCATCGGCCGATGCCGAAGCGACGACCTGATCACATACCGATGCGGACCTGCGCGGCTTGCCGCGAGGTCCGTCCCAAGCAATCGATGACGCGCCTCGTGCGAAGCGCTGACGGGTCGATCGCGGCCGATGCGACCGGCAAGGCTGCCGGGCGCGGAACGTACATATGCAATGAAGCAGCCTGCCGGGAGCCGCAACGCCTGGCGGAGGCCGTCAAGCGAGCACTCGGTGCGGCCATTGAGCCGGGGCTGCTCGAGACCGAGGTGAACCATGCCGCCACGTAGATATCAACCGCGCCGCGGTCCGCGACCGCAGCGCAAGCGAACCGGGCCGTCGACCGCCGTGCTGACGGAGCCGACTGGCCCGCCGGTACGTCCTCCCGGGACAATCGAGCTTCCGAGCTCGATCTCGGTCAAGGATCTCGCCGAGCAGCTCGGCGTCAGCCACGCCGAGATCATCCGCGAGCTGATCCGCAACGGGATCTTCGCGACCATCAACCAGTCGATCGACTTCGATACCGCCTCCCTGGTCGCCGGTGAGCTCGGGATCGAGACGGTGGAGCGCGGCGTCGCCGAGCGCGCGGCCGCCGAGGCGGCATCGCAGCAGGAGATCGTGGCGCCCGGCAGCGAGGAGGAGGGGGCCGGCAAGCAGGTCCTCTTCACGGAGGAGGCTGCCGGCGACCTGGTCACGCGGGCGCCGATCGTGACGATCATGGGCCACGTCGACCACGGCAAGACGAGCCTGCTGGACGCCATCCGCAGCACGACCGTGGCGGCGGGCGAGCGGGGTGGGATCACCCAGCACATCGGCGCCTCGGAGGTGATGCACAACGGCAAGCGGATCGTCTTCCTGGACACGCCCGGCCACGAGGCATTCACCGCCATGCGTGCCCGTGGCGCCCAGGTGACCGACATCGCGATCATCGTGGTGGCCGCCGACGACGGCGTGATGCCTCAGACCAAGGAGGCGATCGACCACGTGCGGGCCGCCCGGGTGCCGATGATCGTGGCGATCAACAAGATCGACAAGCCCGATGCCAACCCCGACCGCGTCAAGCAGGAGCTGGCCGACAACAAGGTCCTGGTCGAGGAGTTTGGCGGCGACGTGATCGCCGTGCCGGTCTCCGCCAAGCAGAAGACCGGGCTCGACGATCTGATGGAGATGATCCTGCTGGTCGCCGACCTGCAGGACCTCAAGGCCAATCCGAACCGACCCGCGATCGGCACCATCATCGAGTCGAAGGTGGCCAAGGGACGCGGCAACGTGGCAACCGTGCTGGTGCAGACCGGCACGCTCAAGATCGGCGACGTGGTGACGGTCGGGCGTACCTTCGGACGTGTTCGCGCCCTCCAGAACGCGG
>JBDUDC010000129.1:0-4254 GCA_040003165.1 Chloroflexota bacterium | reverse complement strand
CCCTCCGGGGGCACCATGACCACCGCTCGAGTCGCCGGCCCGCTAGAGCGGCGTGAAGAGGCTTGCCATGCGCGCGAAGGCATTGGTCAGGATCAGCACCCCGATCGCCATGATGAGGACGCCGGAGGCGACCGCCACGTAGCGATGGCCGCGCCGCAGGGCGTCCATCAGCGGACGGAGCCGCGGGAGCGCGAAGGCGGCGGCCAGGAAGGGGAGCGCCAAGCCGGCGGAGTAGGCGACCAGCAGCGCCGTCGCCACCAGCGCCTGCTGGGACGAGGCTCCCATCATGAAGATGCCGCCCAGCACCGCGCCGATGCACGGGGTCCAGCCGATCCCGACCAGCGCGCCGAGCGCGAGCGAGCGCGTCGAGCGGCCGGCCGGGAGCAGATCGGTGGGCACCTGCATCCGTATCCGGTCCAGGATCGGGCCGAAGACGCCGGTCGTGACAAGGCCGAGCGCGATCACGGCGATGCCGGCAGCTTCCCGCACTGCGTTGATCCGAAACAGCGTGCCGCCCACCAGCCCGACCGACGCACCCAGCAGCACGAAGACGATGCTGAACCCCGCCACGAAGAGGAACGCCTGCCCGATCACCGGCTCGCGCTCGCTGCTCGTGCCCGCAGCGTCACCAAGAAAGGCGAGGTAGACCGGTACCAGCGCCAGCACGCACGGGGAGGCGAAGCTGAGGAGCCCGGCGGCGAAGGCGAGAGCGAGGCTGATCCCTTCCATCGGCGGCCAGTCAGGCGAGGACCGCGGGGGCCAACGCGGAGGGCGGCGCCGCGCGCGGCTCGAGGGTGATCGGCTGGGCGATGATCCAGAGGCTGAGCACGGTGTAGCCGACCATCAGCACGACGAGCGGCAGGCCCGCGCGGATCGGCCTGGAGGGAGCGTCGCGCAGGGCGATGCGGTGCGCCAGGGCGATCGCGGCGATGTGCCCCAGCACGATCGAGCCCACGCTCAGGTACCAGACCACGCTGACCGGCAGCCACGCGAGATTAGGCTGGACCGATGTGACCGGATGGACGACCAGCTCCGGAAGCCAGAGCGCCCCGGCCACGACCAGGGTCAGGTAGTGCGCGATCATGTACCCCGCCGCGATGGGCAGCAGCGTCGCGGCGTAGAGGCCGACCGTCTGGCCCAGCGGCGGCGCCCCACCGGCCCGGCGATCGTCGAGCCTTCGGGTCACGACCACCGCGACGATGAACACCACAAGAAACGCTATCCAAAGGCCGACGAGTCCGAGTGTACCCACCGCCTGGACGGCCCACAACGGCCCGAAGAACTTGAGGAACGGCGGGAAGAGCAGGTTGAGCGCTCCGCCCCAGGCCACCGTCTCGTTGAGCCCGTCGAAGCTCACGCCGGCGAGAGCCAGGACGATAAAGGCCGCGTCGGACCAGCCGGCCGTATTCAGCTCGGCCAGGCCCGCGAACCAGGGGCGCAGCTCGGCACGCCGTTCGCCCGGCCCAGCGGCCACGGCGCATTCCGGACAGTCGATGCAGCGGTCCGGATCGCAGGCCTCCTCGCAGCCGGCGCACAGGTCGGCGGACACGCTCCGCCGCCCGATCGGTCCGATGCGGCCGAACCAGCCGAACAGGAGCTCGAACAGCTCCGCGTTGCGAAGCCAGGCGATTCGTCCGAAGAGCGCCATGCCGGCGAGGGTCACGACGGTGTAGCCGACCAGCATGTTTGCCACCGTCAGCGCGTTGTACGACGCAGGCAGGACGAGCTCTGCCCACAGTCCGCAGAAGAGGAGCAGGACCGCGGGCCAGCGGGCGAGCCATTTCGGATAGCGCAGGCCGGCATCGAGCTGGTTGAAGCCGAACAGCTGCGCTCCGCGCTCCGCGATGGCGAAGAGCGTGCGGAACGGGCTCAGGGACGGCCATGGATTGCCGAGGAGGGCGGCGGTGATCGGCAGGCCGACCCAGATTCCGATCCAGAACAGGACCGCCGGCAGGTTACTGATCCCGCCAATGAGGTAGCCGCCCAGGATCGCGCCGATCCACCAGACCAGGCCGATCACCGCCAGGACCGGCCGCATCAGCGTCGCGATCGCCATCGGCAGCGGCAGCCGGGGGTAGGACGGTCGCTCGGTCGCGCGGCGAGCGACCAGCCCGGTGACGACGAACGAAGCGGCCACGGCGGTGCCGGCGCCCGCCAGGTACAGCTCGAGCGGCACCGGAAGCTGGAAGCTCGACCCGAGCGCGTGCGCGGCCGCCGGCACGACGCCGGTGAGCGTGACCACGAAAGCAGCGGACAGCGCCCGAACGGCGCGCGTACCCATCGGCCGCCTAGGGTTCGTAGACCGTGAAGATCCCGAGCGACAGGCCGCTCGGGTGAGCCGTGTTGTGCAGCTCGACCACGAACTGGCCGCTGTGATCGGCCGCGAAGTCGAAGGTCACGCTCTCACCGACACGGACCTCTTTCGACTCGGCGTCGTAGCCGTGAATGTCGAAGACCCCATCCTGGGCGACGCTCACCATCAGGCTGACCCGCTGCCCGCGACAGGCGGCCAGCGTGCTCGGCTCGAGGGCGTCATTGGCGACCTTGGCGGCGAGGCGGGTGGTCGGCTCCGCGCAGTTGAGGTCGGCGGGATGCCCGCCGGTCACGCACCCCGCCAGCAACGCAGCCAGGACGAGCACGGCAAGGCGTGGCATCCAGGGCGTCAGCGCGGCGCTCGTCGGCGGACGGTCAGGCCCGCCGCGGCGAGCAGCAGCACGCCGACGGCGGTCAGCGAGACCTGATCGGCGCCTTGCCCTCGGCCCATGGAGGTGTTCGGCGGCGACGAGAGTCGATATCCGAACGTCAGGGTCCCCTGCAGCTGGTCGCCGTCCAGCGAGAGCGAGGTCCAGGCGACGCGATAGGTGCCGGGCCTGGTGATCGAAACCGCGCCGCGCAGGACATTACGTGCGGCGACGTTCAGATTGACCTGGCCGCTGCCGAGCTGCGCTCCGCTGGCATCGGTCACCTTGAAGCTGCTGCCGGTCGGATCGAGCTCCGCCGTGAAGCTGAGCACGACCTCGCTTGGCGCGGTCTGCAGGTTGGCGCCATTGGCAGGGTTGCTCGTGCCGAGCTCGGAGTGGGCAATCGCGGCCGATGGCCACACTGCGAGGGCCGCTGCGAGCAGGACTGCCACCAAGGGCCGCGCGGTCACTTGGTCCCTCCGTTCCATCGGGCGCGCAGATAGTTGACGAGATCCCATCGGTCGTTCTCCGAGAGGGTAGCGGCAAACGCCGGCATTCGCGTTCCCGCCAGGCCGTTCGTGATGCGGTACTCGAGCTCGCCTGGTGCCAAGCGGGGGACGACCGCGGCGAGCGACCCCGGCGGCGGGAACATCCACTCGGCGGTCGGTCCGTGGCCGAGACCGCCGACCCCGTGGCAGGCGGCGCAGTTGGCGAGGTAGATGTCCTCACCGCGCTTGACCGATGCGGCGTCCGGCGCGACCGGGTTCACCGCTGCGGTGATCCCGGCGGGCGGCCCGTTCGCCGCCTCGACCACCGCGCGCGATCCCGCACCGATACCGAGCGCAATGGCGAGCAGCAGCAGCGCGATGCCGCTTGCCCTCCAGCGAGGGCCGAGCGCGCGACGGCGAGCGGCGAGGCCGATGGCGGCCACCGCAAGGAGCGCGGCGACGGTGGGTAGCCAGCCGAGCGGTCCCGGGGGCAGAAGCGCCCAAAGCACACCAAGCGGAAGCGGAACCCCGACCCCGGTGTCGGGCGGCGGAACGCGCTGAGGGGGGAGCGGCTTGATGACCGAGAGCGGGAAGCTGGTCGATCTGTCCTGCTCGCCCGCCCGCCGCACGATGGCGTCGACCGTCCAGGCGCCGACCGTCGGCGTATAGGCGCCGGTTACGCCGTAGAGGCCGGACTGCGGCTGGCTCGCAAGCTCGATCCGCTCCGCGGGCAGCCCGGAGCCGGCTGGGGGCACGAACCGCAGGAAGACTTTCTGCAGGTTCGTCGGCGGAGCTCCGGTCTTGGCGTCCACCACGGCCACCTGGTACTGCTGGTTCCCGGGCGCCGGGAGCGTGATCGCCACGTGAACGGTCGAGTCCCCCGCGGCGCCGTAGAGGTGGGCCGTCCCGATGGCTGAGGAGGAGAGGACCGGCTGACGGCTCGCCGCGGGCACGATCGTGACCATCGCGGCGGCCGCACTGACGGCCAATGCAGCGATCGCCAGCTCCGCGCCGATCAGGGGCAGCATCCGTCGAACGGCGCCTCGAGCCACCAGGAAGTGGTTCGCGCTGCCGATCGCGAATGC
>JBDUDC010000128.1:0-4262 GCA_040003165.1 Chloroflexota bacterium | reverse complement strand
GCGGGTCGGCAGGCGGGACCAGCAGGCCGTCGACGCCGTCGGTGATCACCTCGGGCACCCCGCCGACACGAGAGGCGACGACCGGCTTCCTGCGCGCCATCGCCTCGAGGATCGAGATTCCCTGTGCCTCGCGCAGGGAAGGGAGCACGGCGACATCGAGATCGGCCGTCACGGCAGTGATGTCGTCTCGACGGCCGGTGAAGACGACCCGATCGCGCGCCGGTGCGGCCAGGCCGGCCGCCTGTGCGCGGAGCTCATCGGCGAGGGATCCCTCCCCCACGATGGCCAGCCAGGCGTTCGGGGCTGCCTCGACCACCCCGGGCATGGCCTCGACCAGGAACCGATGCCCCTTCTCCGGCTCCAGCCGCGCGACCACGCCGATGAGGAACGCGCTGGCAGGGATGCCGAAGTCGTTGCGGAGCGTGCAGGGCGGTGTCGAGGCGCTGAACCGCGAGAGGTCGACGCCGTTGGGGATGATCGCGAACGGCGCCTCGCCGCGCCCCTCGCGCCGCACCTTCGTTTCGATGCTCGCCGATGGCACGATCAGGCGGTCCATGTGACCGGTGAGGCCTGCCAGCTCTGCCACGTCTTCGGGCGAACGGGTGCGGCTGGAGTGGACGGTGGCCATGATGACCGGGGTGCCGGCCGCGACCGCGGCGCGGGTGCCGATCACCTCCGCCCGAAACATGTGCGCATGGACCAGGTCGATCTCGTTGAGCCGCAGGTAGGCGGTCAGCTCATGGACGGTCGCTTCGTCATCGGTCGAGTCGAGAACGTCGACCTCGATCCCCAGCCGCTGGAGGCGCTGCACCGCAGTCCCTCTGCTGAGCGAGAGCGCGCGGACCTCATATTTCGCACGGTCGAGGCGCAGCAGCAGCCCGGTGTAGCTCTCCTGGGCGCCGCCATTGCCGCCGGTTGCGAGCAGCTGCAGGGTGCGCGGCCGGGGATGGCTTCGGGACCGATGGATGCGCCGATGCCGCGAGTACGCCGCGCCGCCAATCGCGGCCTCGTGGTCGGGGGCGCCGCGCGGCCGTGGCCGATCCGTCGTCACGGCGCTAGAGCAGCGCTTCCGCGAGGGGCGGATTGCGCCGATCGCGGTCAGACAGCTTCGGCTCCCTTGTCGGCCAGCTGATACCAATCCTCGGGTCGTCCCAGGCGATGCCGCGCTCCCTCGCAGGGTCGTAGTAGGCGCTGACCTTGTAGCAGACGTCGGCAACGTCGCTGATCGCGCAGAACCCGTGGGCGAATCCGACCGGAAGGTAGAGCTGCCAATGCTCGACGTCATCGAGCTCGAACGCCTCCCATTCGCCGAACGTGGGGGAGTCAGCGCGAATGTCGACCGCCACGTCCCAGACGCGGCCGCGCGCTGCGCGGACGAGCTTCGCCTGGCCGGGGCCGGTCTGGAAATGGAGACCTCGGACGGTGTCACGCACCGAGCGCGAGTGGTTGTCCTGAACGAACTCGGTCGTGATCCCGAACTGCTCGAGGTCGCGGCGGCTGTAGGACTCGAGGAAGAAGCCGCGTTCGTCCGCGAAGCTCTCGGGCTGTAGCAGGGCGAGGCCCGCAAGGCGGGTCTCCCGGCGCCGCAGCATTACCCTGTCACCGCCGCCAGGTCCGCGGCATACCGGCTGGTGGGCGCTCTCCAGTCCAATGGGCCGATGCCAAGCGAGCGCGCCTTGTCAGTTGCCAGGACGGCGCGGAGCGGGGTCCGCGAGGCGCGCGGAAATGCATCGGCGCTGATTGGCTCCAACGTGACATCCGCCGCCGCCCCGAAGATCTGCTCGGCCCATCCGAACCTGGAGACCGGCGGGTCCCCGCAGATGTGAAGCGCGCCCGGGGCGAGCCGTCCTCCGAGCTGAGCCAGGACCGCTGAACGAATCGCGGTCGCGAGATCAGGTGCCCAGGTCGGGTTGCCAATCTCGTCCGCGACGACGCGCAGTGGCTCCGCCGCGGCGCGCTGGCGGGCGGCGGCCTCGATGATCTTGCTCGGGAAGTTCCGGCCACCCGGCCCGAAGATCCAGGCCGTCCGAACGATGAGATGCCGGGGATTCGCGGCAATGACCGCGCGCTCGCCCGCCAGCTTCGACGCGCCGTAGGGATTGATCGGGTTCGGCTCGTCATCTTCGCGATACGCGTGCGTGGCCGTCCCGTCGAAGACCTCATTCGTGCTGATCTGCACGGAGAGCGCTCCCCCAGCGGCCGCCGCCTCGGCGATCCGCCCCGCTGCGATCCCATTGATCTGCATCGCCCGCTCGGGGTCGCGAGCGCAGCCGTCGACGTCGGTCCACGCGGCCGCGTTGATGACGACGCTCGGCCGTTCGCCCGACAGCTGCTCCGCTGCACCGTCATCGGCGATGTCGAGGTCGGCATGGCCACGGTTCGCGACCTCCCAACCATCCTGGCGGAAGGCCGCGACGAGCTGACGACCGAGCTGGCCGCCGGCTCCGGTGACGACGATCTTCTTGGGTGTCACCAGATGGAGCTGCTCTCTTCCAGCCGCTCCGCGTATTGCCGCCGGTAGTACTCGAGATACTCGCCGCTCTTCAACGGCCGCCACCACTCGGGGTGATCGACGTACCAGCGAACCGTCTGGGAGATGGCCTGGGGGAAGCTCGCCTCGGGGCGCCATCCCAACCCCCGAATCCTGGTGGCGTCAAGCGAGTAGCGGCGGTCGTGGCCGGGCCGATCCGGCACGGAACGGACGAGGGACCAGGGCAGGCTCAGCTCGCCGAGGATCAGGTGAGTCAGCTCGAGATTGGTGAGCTCGTTGTCGCCCGCGACGTTGTAGACCTCGCCTGCGGCGCCATCGGTCAGAACAAGCTCGACAGCCGCGCAGTGGTCGTCGACATACAGCCAATCCCTGACCTGCTGGCCGTCGCCATAGAGCGGCAGGGGCTGCCCATCGATGGCATTGGTGGCGAAGAGGGGGAGGATCTTCTCGGGATACTGATACGGGCCAAACGTGTTGCTGGCGCGGGTGATCCCGACCGACAGCCCGTAGGTGGTGCCGAAGGCAAGGGCCAGCATGTCGCCGGCCGCCTTGCTGGCTGCATACGGGCTCCGAGGGTCCAGGCGATCGTCCTCGCGCGCGGAGCCGATGGCAAGGCTCCCGTACACCTCGTCGGTGCTCACCTGGAGGTACCGAGCATGGCCGTGTCGCCGTGCCGCGTCGAGCAGCACGAAGGTTCCGTACACGTCGGTGCGGATGAACGCGTCCGCTGACTCGATGCTGCGATCGACGTGCGATTCGGCCGCGAAGTTGACGATCGCGTCGACGTCGGCGACGAGCGATTCGACCACCTCTCGGTCGGCGATGTCCCCCTGCACGAAGCGGAAGCCGGGGCTGCCGGCAACGGACTCGAGGTTCGATCGGTTGCCCGCGTAGGTCAGCTTGTCGAGGACGATCACCGGGCGTTCCGGATCTCGCCCCAGCAGCCTCCGAACGAAGGCGGAACCGATGAAGCCCGCTCCCCCGGTGACGAGCAGGCGCCAGGGCGCCGGTCCGCGCTCGTCTCGCGTCATTCCGAGCCAGCCTGGTCCGGGTCGATGCGCTCCGCCTCGACCGCCTCGATGCGCCGACGGATGCCGGGCGGCAGCTCGCTGCCGAATGTCGCGACGAAATTGGTGGAGTGGACGAGCGACTCTATCGTCCCGGCATCCATCCAGTCGCCTTCGAAGATGTGGGTGATGAGCTCGCCTGTGTCGAGGAAGTGGTTGAGCAGGTCGGTAATCTCGAACTCGCCGCGGGCCGACGGGCGCAGCGTGCGGAGCGCGCCGAAGACCGCGGGCCGGAAGAGGTACACCCCGATCGGGATCAGGTCACTCTTGGGATGGGCCGGCTTCTCCTCGAAATGCACGACCTGGCCTTCGCCGCCCAGCTCGGCGACACCGAAGCGCTCGGGATCCGGCACCTGCTTCAGCACCGCGCCTGCCTGGGCCGTGCCACCGACGAACGCGTCGGCGAACTCCTGCAGCGATCCGTGCAGCACGTTGTCACCCAGCACGATCGCGATCGGATCGTCGCCCGCAAAGCCCCGCGCAAGGCCGATCGCGTGAGCGATCCCGAGCGCCCCCTTCTGGTAACGATAGGTCAGGCTCATGCCGATGTCTGAGCCGTCGTGGAGCAGCTCCAGGATGTCACCGACCGAGCGCCCACCCACGACGACCATGACCTCGGTCACGCCCATCTCGCGCAGGGTATCGAGCGGGTAGTAGATCATCGGCCGGTCATACACCGGCAGCAGGTGCTTGTTGGTGACGAG
>JBDUDC010000127.1:0-4271 GCA_040003165.1 Chloroflexota bacterium | reverse complement strand
GTCAACGAGCACGGAGGCGACGCGGTCAGCCCGGCGGCCAGCTGAGCCGACGCCCGCCGAGCAGGTGGAAGTGCAGGTGCTCGACGCTCTGCCCGGCGGCCGGCCCGATATTGGTCACGATCCGGTAGCCATCCGCGAGGCCCTCGGCGTCGGCGGTGGCCCGCAGGGCGTCGAACAGGGCAGCCAGCAGCTCGCCATCGTCCGGCCCAAGCTCATGGGCCGATGCGACGTGGCGGCGCGGGATCGCCAGAACATGCGTCGGGGCCTGCGGGTTGACGTCGCGGAAGACGACCACCTCGTCGTTGCTGTGAACGATGTCGGCGGGAATCTCGCCCGAGGCGATCCGGCAGAAGAGGCAGTCGTCAGCCATCGGCCAAGGCTAGGCGAAGTCGCCGGTCCGCGACAAGATCACCGCGGCCGCGGCTGCCGCGACCGAACGGGAGCGCAGGATCCGGGGGCCGAGCCCGGCGATCGTGACGCCCGAGGCCTCGGCTGACGCTACCTCCTCGTCGGTGAAACCACCCTCCGGACCGATGATGACGCTCTCCGGTGGCGCGATCGTCGAGAGGCGCTCACTGGAGCTCCGCTCATACAGGAGGACGACTCCGTCCTCGAGTACCTCCGCAAACGGGACCGGCGGCTCGATCTCCGGGACGAGACCTCGCTCGGATTGCTCGGCCGATTCCCTCGCGATGGCGCGCAGCCGCTCAAGCTTGCGCGGGCTCAGCTCCCGCGCGACGCAGCGGACGGTGAGCAGGAGCCGAAAGCGGGCGACGCCGATCTCGGTCCCCTGCTGGATCACCTGCTCGAGGTGGTCGCCCTTGAGCAAAGCCTGGCAGACGGTCAGCCGATGCCGCGCCTCGCCCACCGATGGACGCCGCTCCTCGACGCGGCAGGCGTCCCCGTCAAGCCGGCAGACCGCCTCCGCTCCGGCCGCTACGAGGACGATCCGGTCGCCGTCGTTGAGCCGCAGCACATGGCGAACCTGGTGCGCAACCGCCGTCGGTAGCGGGATTCGCTCCGCGGCGAGGCTGTCGACGAAGAAGCGATTCATCCCCGTTGCAGCCTCAGCGAGACCCACTCGGCGTCATCGATCCGGCGCTGGACCACGAGTCCGAGGCCGCCCATCGCGGCGACCACCTCGCCAGCGCGATGCTCGATGATCCCGCTCGCGAGCAGCACGCCGCCCGGTCGCAGGTGGGCGGCCAGGCGAGGCGCGAGGTCGACGAGCAGGCTGGCGACCAGGTTGGCAACGACCAGTCCGAACCGTTCGGAGGGCTCCGCCGGCAGCTCTCCGTGCCGGGCCTCCACGCGCTCCCCCAGCCCGTTCGCGACCGCGTTGGCCCGCGTCGCCTCGACGGCGGCGAGATCAGTGTCGATGCACACGGCGCGATCGGCGCCCAGCTTCAGCGCCGCCAGGGCGAGGATTCCGGAGCCGGATCCGACGTCCACGAGGACGGCGGGCATCGGATCGAGCTCCTGCAGGAGCTGGAGGCAGCCACGCGTGGTCGGGTGCAGACCGGTCCCGAACGCCATGCCCGGGTCGAGCCGGAGCATTACCTCGCCGGGACCGATCGGCTCGTCGAGCCACGAGGGAACGACCACGATCCGCCCGATGCGCTGCGGTGTGTAGCCCGCCTTCCACGCCTCGGTCCAGTCGGTCTCCTCCACCGGAGTCACCTGCAGGCCGCTCACCGGCCGCAGGCCGAACGCCTGGAGGTGCCAGAGGGCGCGCTCGGTCCGGTCGATCTCGGCGGCCGCGGCTCCGTCGTCGGGGATGTGAACCGTCAGCTCATACGGTGCCGTGGTGTCCTCGCGCGCGGCGAGCTCATCGGCCGGGTCGCGGATCAGACGTGTGGGTCGGACCGCCGCCCCGCGGCCGAGGCGGCCGAACACCTCGGAAACCGCCTCTATCGCCTCGACGTCCGCCTCGACGGTGAGGGCCAGCCAGCGCACGCGCTAGGTGAACAGGTCGCGGATGCGATCCATGAAGCCCGTACCACCCTTCGGCAGCTGGGCGGGAGCCGCCACGTCACCGAGCTCGGTGAGCAGCTCGCGCTCGCGCCTCGACAGCTTGGCGGGCACCACCACGTTGACGATCACGTGCAGGTCGCCGCGGCCGCTGCCTCGCAGGCGGGGC
Organism: Chloroflexota bacterium; assembly: GCA_040003165.1. Classification (GTDB taxonomy): domain Bacteria; phylum Chloroflexota; class Limnocylindria; order QHBO01; family QHBO01; genus JALYSK01. Next base: position 2,131 of record JBDUDC010000127.1, on the reverse strand, counting down.
ACGCCCTTGCCGCGCAGCCGGATCTCGTTCCCGCTCTGCGTGCCGGGCGGCACCTCGATCTGCTCGCTGCCCTCGACGGTCGGCACCGTCAGCATCGCTCCCAGCGCCGCCTGGGGGAAGGTGACGGCCAGCTCATGGAAGAGCTCCGTTCCGCGTCGCGCGAGCTCCGCGTGTTCCCGCACCTCGACCGCCACGTACAGATCGCCCGCCGGTCCGCCGCGGGGTCCCGCCTCGCCCTTACCCTCGATCGCGATCCGCTGCCCATCGTCGATGCCGGCCGGCACGTTGACCTGCAGGCGGCGCTCTTCGCGGATCCGGCCATCGCCGTTGCACTCGTGGCACGGCGCGGATTGGATCTGTCCCTCGCCATTGCAGCGCGGGCAGGCGACGATGTTCACCATCTGCCCGAGGATCGTCTGCGCCACCCGGCGCCGCTCACCACTGCCGTTGCACTCCGGGCAGCGCCTCGGCTGCGTACCCGGCTCCCCTCCGCTGCCGTCGCAGATTCCGCAGCGCACGAGGGTCGGGAAGACGATCTCCCGAGTGACGCCGAAGACAGCCTCGTCGAACTCGATCGACAGGTTGTAGCGCAGGTCCGATCCGGCAACGACTCGCGTGCGTCGTCGCGATCCCGCGGGCGCGCCGCCGAAGAAGGCATCGAAGATGTCGCCGAACGGCCCGAAGCCTCCCCCGAAGCCCTCGAAGCCGCCGCCGCCCTCGACGCCGGCATGGCCGAACATGTCGTAGGCGGTGCGCCGCTGCCGGTCGGAGAGGACGCGGTAGGCTTCGTTGAGCTCCTTGAAGCGCAGATCCGCGCCGTCGCTGGTGTCGACGTCGGGATGGTGCTGCTGCGCCAGCTTCCGAAAGGCACGCTTGATCTGCTCGTCGCTCGCCTCACGCGGCACGCCCAAGACGTCGTAGTAATCGCGCTTCACGGCCATGGCGGGCAGGATGATACCAATTGGCACTCATTGTTTCCGAGTGCCAGTCGTGTCGGAAACCCGTTGGCGTCGAATTCCTGCCACCAACCGTCAGGAACCACCGCTACGATCGGCCCGATGGCCACCCTGCAGATCTCGGCTGCCCACGCGCGCCGCTTCCTTGTCACGCGCCACCTCCTGGCGCCGCCACGAGCCCTCCCGGCCGAGCCGGCATCGGTCTTGGCGGCGGTCGAACGCCTCGGCAGCCTCCAGTTCGACCCGCTCGAGGTGCCCGGCGCCCGGAACCACGACCTCGTGCTCCACGCGCGGGTGGCCGGCTACCAGCGAGAGTGGTGCGAGCGCTGGCTGTACGGGCCGGATCGGCGCCTGATCGAGATCTACAACAAGAGCCTCAACATGGTGCCGATGCATGAGCTGCCGCACTACCGGGTCAGCTGGCATCGCAACCTCGCCGCGATCGACAACGGGATCCTCAAGGACGAGGCACCGGTCGCCAAGGCGATCCTCAAACGGCTGAAGGCCGATGGCCCGCAGTCGACGGCCGCCTTCAGCGAGCACGGCCACGCCGTCGATTGGTGGTGGGCGCCGACGCGAGCGAGCCGCGCCGTGATGGAGGCGCTCTTCGTGACCGGTCGCATCGGCATCTCGCGCAGGGATGGCAACCGGCGCTACTACGACCTGATGGAGCGGCTTGTCCCGGCCGAGCTGCTCAAGCTCCGCGAGTCGGAGGAGGACGCAATGACGCGCCGCCTCCTGAGCCGATTCCGCGCGACCGGCATGACGACTCCGGTCGGCACGCAGGCGGAGGTGATGTACAGCGCCGGCTCCACCGCCGATCGAGTCCGGCGCACCGAACGGCTGGTGGCCGACGGCGAGCTGCTGCCGATCGAGGTCGAGGGCCTCAAGGGAGCGCGCTACATCATCGCGGCCGAGGGATCGATCCTCACCGCGACCGCCGACCCGGGGAGCCTCCCGACGCCGAGCGTTGCCTTCCTGGGCGCGCTCGACCCGCTGATCTGGGATCGCCGCATGCTCCGCGCGCTCTGGGATTTCGACTACCTGTGGGAGGTCTACGTGCCCGAGGCCAAGCGAAAGTGGGGCTACTACGTCCTGCCGATACTGTTCGGCGATCGGTTCGTCGGGCGCATCGAGCCGCGCCTCGACCGCAAGACCAAGACCCTGAGCATCTT
>JBDUDC010000126.1:0-4278 GCA_040003165.1 Chloroflexota bacterium | reverse complement strand
GCGTACTGCTATCGCATGCTCGGATCCGCCTTCGAGGCCGAGGACGCCGTCCAGGAGACGCTGGTCCGGGCTTGGCGTGCGCTGGATCGCTTCGAGGGCCGATCCGCTCTCCGCTCGTGGCTCTACCGCATTGCGACCAACGTCTGCCTCAGCATGCTCGGCGCGAGCCAGCGTCGAGCGAGGCCGATGGACCTTGACGCCGCCTCGAGCGCGGATCGCCCGCTTCCCTCGCCGCTGCCCGAGGCGACCTGGATCGAGCCCATTCCCGATGCTCGGGTGGTCGCGACCGGGGACGACCCGGCGGAAGTGGCCGTCGCGCGGGAATCGGTCCGGCTTGCGTTCGTGGCCGCGCTGCAGCTGCTGCCGCCGCGCCAGCGGGCGGTGCTCGTGCTGCGGGAGGTCCTGCGCTGGAAGGCCGATGAGGTGGCCGAGCTGCTGGATACGACGGTCGCATCGGTCAACAGCGCGCTGCAACGCGCACGCTCGACCCTGGCGGCCAGCCATCCGTCGGGCAATGAGCCAGCCGAGCCGATGGATGAGGCCGGACGGGCCTTGCTGGCGCGCTACGTCGACGCGTTCGAGCGGTACGACATGGACTCGCTCACCGCGCTGCTCCGGGAGGACGCGACGTGGTCGATGCCGCCCTACGACATGTGGCTCCAGACGCACGCCGATATCCGTAGCTGGTGCCTGGGCCCCGGCATCGCCTGTGAGGGATCGCGGCTGGTCCCGACGATGGCCAACGGCTCGCCGGCCTTCGGCCAGTACAAGCCCGCGCCGGACGGCGGACTGGAGGCCTGGTCGCTGCAGGTGGTCGAGCTCTCAGGCGATCGGATCAGCGGAATCACCTTCTTCCTCGACACCGCTCGCTTCTTCCCGATGTTCGGCCTGCCAATGCGGCTCGAGGCCTGACGCCGGCCACAGGCCGACCACGTCGCTGAGGCCCACGAGCGCGAGGAGCTCGCGCAGGTCCGGCGAGGCGTTGCGTACCTCGATCCGGCCGCCCGCTCTCCGCGCGGCGAGCTGGAGGCTGGCGAGCAGCGCGATGGTGCCGAGGCTCGGATGCGTGAGCTGCCCCGCGTCGCAGATGACGGTGGCGGCACTCCCGGCCGCGACCAGGTTCCGGACACGCTCGCACAGGCCGAGCAGCTCGGCCTGGCGGATCGATCCGTCGACGGCGAGCCCGATCCGGCTCGGTCGACCGGCTGGCGTGGTCATTGGCGAACTGGCAGCCCTCCTCGATTGCCACCTACAAGACCGATGGCTGCGCCGAAACTGAGCAGCAGGCATCATTCGCGGTGAGTTCCGGGTCACCGTAAGGAGTTGCCGCTGCTGAGCCGCACGCTCGTGCTCGTCTTCCTGGCCGCGCTGGGTAGCGGGACGAGCTTCAACCTGCTGCTGACGGTCGTCCCCTTGTATGCGTCCCTCTCATCGGGAGAGATCGGGGCCGGCCTGGCCACCGGCGCGTTGATGCTCTCGACCGTGGCCGCGGAGCTCATCACACCGCGCCTCGTCGCACGGTTCGGTGAGCGCGTCGTCTTCGCGGCCGGTCTCGCCCTGCTCGGTGCTCCCGCGCTCGCCTTACCCGCCTCGGCGGAGCTGGCCGCCATCCTCGCCGTCTGCCTGGTCCGCGGTCTTGGGTTCGGGGTCACGGTGGTCGTCGGTTCCGCGATGGTGGCGACGCTCGTTCCACCCGAGCGCCGCGGCGAGGGGCTGGGGCTGTACGGGGTGGTCGTCGGCGTGCCGTCGCTGCTCGCGCTGCCGCTCGGGCTCTGGCTGGTGGGCCAGGTCGGCTACGCGCCGGTCTTCGTTGGCGGAGGCCTCGCGGCACTTGCCTCGCTGGCGGCGACGCTCGGCCTGCCGGGACGGGAGCCGGCGGTGGAGGAGCACGTGGGGGTGGTGGCCGGACTGCGGACCCCAGCACTCATCCGGCCGGCGATCGTCTTCTCGGCGACCACCATCGCGGCGGGGATCGTCGTCACCTTCCTGGCGCTCTCTCGGCCATGGGCCTCCGCGGGCTTGGTGGCAATGGCGCTGCTGGTGCAGGTCGTGATGGCCACCATCGCGCGCTGGTGGGCAGGCCGGCACGGCGATCGCCACGGCGCCGCACGCCTGCTGTTGCCCGCCGTGGCGACGGCGGCGCTCGGCATGTTCGCGTTGGCGCTGGCCGCGACCCCGGCGGCTCTGCTGGGCAGCATGGCCCTCTTCGGTGCCGGCTTCGGCGTCACCCAGAATGCGAGCCTCGCTCTGATGTTCGACAGGGTGTCGCGCCCCGGGTACAGCGCGGTGAGCGCCGTCTGGAACCTGGCCTACGACGCGGGCATGGGAGGGGGAGCGGTCTTCTTTGGCCTCCTGGTTGCGCGGACCGGCTACACGGCCGGGTTCCTGTTCATCGGTGTGCTGATGATTGCCGCGCTTGCGCCTGCGTGGCGCGACCTGGCAACCTTGCAGCGATGAGTCTGAGGTGCCCGCGGGGTCTTACCATCGAGGAGTTCTTCGCCGCATAAGGAGCTTCCGATGCGTTTCCACACCACCATCCTGCAGGGCGACAAGACGGCCACCGGAATTCGGGTGCCGGACGAGATCGTTGAGGCGCTGGGATCAGGTAGACGGCCCGCGGTGAAAGTGACGATCAACGGCTTCACCTATCGCAGCAGCGTCGCAACGGTGAGTGGCCAGTTCATGGTCGGGGTCAGCGCCGAAAACCGCGCAGGCGCGGGCGTCGCCGGCGGCGAAGAGGTCGACGTCGACATCGAGCTCGACACCGCACCCCGCGAGGTCACCGTGCCGCCGGACTTCGCCGCTGCGCTCGCTGCCGATCCGAACGCCAAACGCACGTTCGACGCACTGTCGTACAGCCTCAAGTCGTTGCACGTCGGATCTATCGAAGGTGCGAAGACCGATGAGACCCGGCAGCGCCGGATCGCGAAGTCGGTGGACACGCTGCGAGCGGGCCGCGCGCGCTGAACCGCGGGCGCCGTGGCCTAGACTCGGCGAGGCCCAGCCCGTCGAGGTAGTCCGCCGACATGAGCGAAGACTTGAGCGAGGAGCCGGCATCTCGGTCCAGCTCCTGGACCCTGCCCGTCGCCGGCCCTCCCGGCCGGCTGACCGTGGCGGCGCGAGTGGCTGCGCTGATCCTCGGCCTCTTCGGCGTGGCGTTCGTCGGGGTCGGCGGGCTCCTGGTATTCACCGAGCTCAATCCGTCGGCCGCCAATCCTGGCATCGTCGTGACCGAGTTCGGCCAGGGAGTGCGATCGGTCTTCGTCGCGGTGGGCCTCCTGGTCGCTCTCCTTGCGCTCGTCGAGATCGCGGCCGCGGTTGGGGCGTGGATGGGGCAAGCGTGGGGGCGGGTCCCGGGCATCCTGTACGCGGTCGTGTTCGGGGTGGGGTCGTTGGTCATCCTGCTGACCTCGCTCGGCAGGGAGCCTGCGGCCGCCGGGACGGCGCTCATCGTCGGCTGGTTCGTGGCCTACGCCTATGTGGCGGTTGCCCTCATCGCCAAGTGGCGGGGGCCACTGATCCCCTAGCGATCGGTGCGGCGGTCAGGTTCGCCTGACTCCGGCAGATAGCGGCGCTCGCCCGTCTGCGGGTCGATGTGGACGCGCATGCGCCGCCCGGTGGACGGATCCACGAAGACCTCGTCGGTCGGCTGGAAACGCGCATCGACGTCCAGCGGCCGCTCTGCGCCGTAGCGCCGCTGCTCGTAGAGCACTGCCACGACGCCGGCCAGCCCCACCAGCAGCGTCCACGCGCCGCCCAAGACCTGCCCGATGGCGATGGCGAGCAAGCCGACCGCGATCAGCAGGCCTGCGATCACCGCTGTCAGGATGCGAACGGCGGCGTGCATCGGCTATTCGAGGGAGGCTGCTGCGGAGGCGTCGGCCTCCACCACCACGGCAGTGCCGTAGGCGACGATCTCGGACATCGTGCTGCCGATCTCCGAGCTGTCGAACCGCATGCTCAGCACGGCGTTGGCGCCCATCAGGGTGGCGTTCTGGACCATCCGGTCGATCGCCTGGCGTCGCGTGTCCTCGAGCAGCTCGGTGTACTCGTGGATCTCACCGCCGACCAGCGATCGGATCGCCGCCGCCAGGTTACCGATCAGGCCGCGACTGCGCACGACGAGGCCGAAGACCTGGCCCTTCGCCTCCGTCACGCGATGGCCCGGAAGGTAGGGAGTCGTCGTGACGATCATGTTGCTCACCTCGTTCGCCGATACCGACGCATCTCGCTGTCGGCCGAGTGTCGCACACCGCCGGCTAGGGCCATGCGCCTGGC
>JBDUDC010000125.1:0-4286 GCA_040003165.1 Chloroflexota bacterium | reverse complement strand
GCGACGCGGCCCCCATCGTCTAGAGGCCTAGGACGCCACCCTTTCAAGGTGGAGATCAGGGGTTCGAATCCCCTTGGGGGCACCAGATTCGCGGTCGCTCACAGGGGGTCTCGCGGCTCGCGCCACGCCGGACGCGGGCCGCTCCAGCTGCTAGGCCGCCTCGGGGTAGTGCTCGGCCTCGTCGCTGGACATCATCCGCGAGCCGATCCAGTACACCAGCGCCGCCACCACGAAGCCGACGACATACGCGAAGTCGGCATAGTGCAGATACGTGTCGCTGATCCAGTTGACCGGGAGGTTGGTGGCCTTGCGGATCTCCTCGCCGAATGACGACTGCTGGAACGGCAGCGAGACGAGGAACCCGATCACCAGCGAGACGAGCGCGAGCAGGCCGGACGGCAGGTCCCCGAAGTTGACCAGCCTCTCCACGTTCACCGGCTTGCGGCGCTGCCACCAGTCGACCAGCACGACGGCCGCCCACGGCGCGATCCAGTAGCTGATGAAGAGCAGGTAGTTCTCGAACTTGTGGAAGAAGTCGCCTGAGTTCAGGTAGAGCGTGAAGACGAACCCCAGCGCGGCGACGATCAGCGCGGACACGATTCGCGGGATGCGCAGGCCTGCCGCCTGCAGCGAGAGCGAGCCGGTGTAGTCGTTGATCGCGTTCACGGCCACCGTGCCCAGGGCGATGGCCACCAGCGCGAGGGCGCCCAGTACGCCGCCGCCCAGGATGTCGCGGATCGTGTCAACTGAGGTTGCCGTCGCCTTGTCGGCGACCATCAGACCCAGCACCTCGATCCATCCGGCGGAGAGCGTGAGCGCAACCACGGTGACCCAGAAGATGCCGAAGCGCGATGTGTTGGTCGGCAGGTAGCGGCTGTAGTCCGACGCGTAGAGAGCCCAGGCGAGGACGAAGCTGGCGCAGATGGTGCTGAACAGCACGAACGCACCCAGCTGGTCGACGCCGGCGAAGCCATCGGTCCGCGCGGTCCCGGTCGCGGCCTGCCCGACGATTGCGATGGTGAGGACCACGAACATCGCTCCCAGCGCGAGCGCCATGTACTTCTCGAAGGTGTGGATCGCCTCGTAGCCGATCACCCCGAGCGCCGACTGGAAGAGGACGATGATGACCAGCCCGACCACGAACGGCATGCCGGTCAGGAGCGACAGCGCGGCCGCGCCGAAGACGGAGTTGATGCCGTCCCAGCCGATGCAGCTCAGCCAGTTCAGGATTCCCGGGACCACAATGCTCTTGCCGTAGGCGAGACGGGCGAGCGGCATCTGCGCCATGCCGGTGGCCGGCCCCATGGTGCCTAGGATGCCAACCAGGATCGAGCCGATCAGGTTGCCGACGATGATCGCCAGCACGCCGGTCACGAACCCGACCTGCAGGAAGTCGGCGGCGGCCAGGGTCCCCACGAAGAACGCGGCGGGGACCAGGTTGGGCGTGAACCAGACCGTGAAGATCCGGCCCACCGACCCGTAGCGCGCATCAGCGGGAATCGGCTCCAGGCCGCGCGCCTCGATCGACATGTCGCCGGAATGGGTCGGCATTCCCTCGCGGGGTAGGGCATCAACCGCCATCGGAGCTCCTCCTACGCTTGGACTGGCTTGACGAATGAGACAACCTTGCTCTCCCCACCTGCATGAATGACCGATGCCGACGGGAGCGTCTCCGCCACGACGCTCCCGTTGCGGACCACCCAGCGCGCCGCGGGACGCAGCCTGATCGCTTCGGCCTCATCGGTGCAGTCGAAAACGACGAAATTGGCGGGCGACCCCTCGCTGATCTGCCAGTCGTTGACCTCGGCCGCGCGCGCCGGGTTGCTGGTCACCATGTCGAACGCGCGGAAGAGCTCCGAACGGCCGGTCATCTGGCCCACGTGGACCAGCATCGAGAGCGCGTCGAGCATCGAGCCGCGGCCGAGCGGATACCACGGGTCCATGATCGAGTCGTGGCCGCACGCGACGTTGATGCCGGCCGCGTCGAGCTCCTTGACGCGGGTCATGCCACGCCGCTTCGGGTAACTGTCGAAGCGGCCCTGCAGCACGATGTTGTCGAGCGGATTGGCGACGATCGTTACGCCGGCGCGCCGGAGGATCTGGAACAGCTTGAAGGCGTAGGCATCGTTGTAGGAGGCCATGGCCGTGGTGTGCCCCGCCACCACGCGGCCCTGCATCCCGTCGCGGATCGAGCGCGCCGCGACGACCTCAAGGAAGCGCGACTCGGGGTCGTCGGTCTCGTCGCAGTGCAGGTCGATCGGCCGGCCCGTCTCGCGCGCCAGGTCGAAGATGAAGTTCACCTCGGCGACGCCATCCTCGCGGGTCCACTCGTAGTGCGGGATCCCGCCGATCACGTCGCACCCCATCCGCATCGCCTCCCGCATGAGGTCCTCGCCGTCGGGAAAGGAGAGGATGCCGTCCTGCGGGAAGGCGATGAGCCGCAGGTCGACGATATCGCGCACCTCGTCGCGCAGCTCGATCAGGGCGCGCAGCGCGGTGAGGCTCGGATCGCAGACGTCGACGTGTGACCGTATCAGGCCGGTCCCCTGGGCCACCTCCCAGTGGATCGCCTCGCGAGCGCGTCGCTTGACGTCCTCGACGGTGAGCGACGGCTTGCGCTCGGCCCAGGTCAGGATCCCCTCGATCAGGGTGCCGGACTCGTTGAAGCGCGGCTCGCCGACGGTCAGCACCGCGTCGAGGTGGACGTGCGGGTCGACGAGGGGCGCCGAGAGCAGCGAGCCGTCGGCGTCGAGCTCGCGCGCTCCGTTCGCCTTCAGCTCGCCGCGGCCGCGCACCGATGCGAAGCGCCCGTCGGCGACGGCGACGTCGACCGGCTCGGGGCTCGCGCCCCGAGTCGGATGCAGCCGCGCATTGCGAACGATGAGGTCCAACGTCACCACCGCAGAAGGGTCAGATGTGGTTGATCTCGATACGGTCCGCGCAGTTCTCGCAGTAGAGCAGCAGCAGCTTCGGATCCTCCTTGCCCGGCCGCCAGGAATAGACCATCTGCTCGCGGATCTGCTCGCCACAGCGCGGGCACTCCGCACCGATCTCGAGCCACTGGTCGCGGGGTATGTTCTGCCGCCCCATCAGCGCGGTCGCTCGACTGGAGGTGGCGGCTCCCAGCCGGGCTTGCGCGCCGGCGGAGCTTCGGTATTACCGTCGGTGGCGGCGATCGCGGCGCGGGTCTCCTCGGCCTTTGCCGACGGGGCGAGGAGCGGATACGACATCGCAGCATAGCCCGGCCAGCTCCCGACATCGCCGTCGCGGATCATGACCTGGGTCTTGCCGAATGCGCCGGTCACGTCACGCGTGGATCGGTCCATCACCTGGTAGGTGTGGCCGGTGACCTGGCGCAATGCGGCGGGCAGCGTCTCCACCATATAGGCGGGGTCAGGGTTGTCGCCGAGGGCGATGTCGAGGGCAGCGACCACCTGCTCGTCGGTGAGGTCGCGGGGGAGGGGGCGGCTGATGTAGGCCATCATCCGCGGATCGCGGCTGGGACCGGCAAAGGTGCGAATGAGCCGCTTCATCGTGCTCCCTCGAAAGGTCTGGCGCGCCGCGTGCATCCCGAGGCTCCACGCGGCGGGCCGATTGTAGCGCCCGACCCGGTCGGGGGAGCCCAGCGGCCGGTTGGTATACTGCCCTCCCCGGTCAGGCATCGCCTGCGGCGCCGAGAGACGCTCTCCGGTCGCGCCGCCCTTCGCGAGCCACACGAGCAAGGAGACCTTCACCATCACCGTGCGCGTCAGAAAAGCGGTCCTGCCGGCGGCCGGCTTCGGCACTCGCTTCCTGCCGGCAACCAAGGCAATCCCCAAGGAGATGATGCCGCTGGTCGACCGACCCATCATCCAGTACGCGGTCGAGGAGGCTGTCGCCTCGGGGATCGAGCAGATCGTGATCGTGATCTCCAGCGGCCGGAGCGCGATCGAGGATCATTTCGACTCGGCGCCGGAGCTGGACCGCTGGCTCGAGGAGCGAGGCGACATCGAGATGCTCCGCCAGGTGCGCCGCATCAGCGAGATCGGCCCGATCGCCTTCGTCCATCAGAAGGAGCAGCTCGGGCTGGGGCACGCCGTGTTGATGGCCAAGGAGCTCGTCGGCGACGAGCCCTTCGCCGTGATCCTCTCCGATGACGTGATGATCAATCGGTCCGGCGACCCGGTCACCAAGCAGCTGATCGATGCCCACCACGCGCACCGCGGATCGGTGATCGCCGTGCAGAAGGTGCCGCGCAGCGATGTGAGCCGCTACGGGATCATCGATCCGGTCCACTCCGAGGGCCG
>JBDUDC010000026.1:0-14554 GCA_040003165.1 Chloroflexota bacterium | reverse complement strand
GAGCACCGCGGACGAAGGCGTCGAGGGCGAGACCGGAGAGGCTGAGTCCTAGCGTGATCGAGTCGGTCGTCACCGCGTTCCGGGCGCCGGATATCCGGCGCAAGATCCTCTTCACGCTGGCGATCCTGCTGGTCTTCCGGGCGCTCACCAATGTCCCGGTACCGAACGTCGACCAGGCACGCCTGACCGATCTCTTCCAGTCGAACGCGCTGCTCGGCCTGCTCGACCTCTTCTCCGGCGGCGGCCTCGCCACGGCCTCGATCATCGGCATGGGGGTGAACCCGTACATCAACGCCAGCATCATCATGCAGCTGATGCAGGGGGTGATCCCGAGCCTCGGCGAGCTGGCGCGCGAGGGTGAGTACGGCCGTAACAAGATCAACCAGTACACCCGGCTCTTGACGGTTCCGCTCGCCTTCGCCCAGGGCTACGGGTTCAGCGTCCTGCTGCAGAGCGCGGGCGTCATTCCGCAGAGCTCGCTCTTCAGCCTGCAGACGGTCTCGCTGCTGCTCAGCTTCACGGCCGGCACGATCCTGCTCATGTGGCTGGGCGAGCTGATCAGCGAGAAGGGGCTCGGCAACGGGATCAGCTTCATCATCTTCGCCGGGATCGTTGGCCGCATCCCGCACCAGGCGGGGACCGTCATCAGCGGACCGGACGGGCTGGCCCGCATCATCCCGTTCGTGATCATCGCGATCATCGTCATCGCAGGCGTCGTCTTCATCAACGAGGGCCAGCGCCGGATCCCGGTGCAGTACGCCAGCCGTGTCCGCGGCCGGCGCATGTACCAGGGCCAGACGCAGTACCTGCCGCTCAAGGTCACGATGGCCGGCGTCATCCCGATCATCTTCGCCATCAGCATCCTGCTCTTTCCCGGCCAGATCGCGACCTACTTCAAGAACAGCGACATCGGCTGGGTGAGGGGCGTAGCCGACTGGGTCATCAACAACCTGACCAACCAGGGCAACCTGCTCGTCTACGGGCTGCTCTATTTCGTGCTGGTCGTCTTCTTCACCTACTTCTACACCGCCTTCCAGTTCAGGCCGGACCAGACGGCCGATTTCCTGCGAAAGAACGGCGGCTTCATCCCGGGCATCCGTCCCGGTCGGCCGACCGAGGAGTTCCTGGGGCGGGTCACCAACCGCATCACGCTGGGGGGTGCCCTCTTCCTGGGTGGGATCGCGATCCTGCCGCTGGTCGTCTCGGCCGCGATCCCCGGCACGAGCCAGCTGCAGCTCGGCGGCACCAGCATCCTGATCGTGGTGAGCGTGGTGGTCGAGACCATGAAGCAGCTCGAGGCGCAGATGATGATGCGCCACTACGAGGGTTTCATCCGGTGACCGATTCGGCACGTTCGGCGACCGGCACGGCCCCCGGCGACCGTCAGATCCTGCTCCTGGTTGGTGCCGTCGGGTCCGGCAAGGGCACGCAGGCAGCGGCCCTCTCTCGGGAGCTCGGCCTCCAGAGCCTCGCGTCGGGCAACCTGTTTCGGCAGGCGCTGCGCGACGGAACGCCACTCGGCGACCAGGCGCGCGAGTACATGGAGCGCGGCGAGCTCGTCCCCGACGAGATCACGATCGCGATGCTGATGGACGAGCTGGCCAAGCCGGGCGCGGCCTCGGGGGCGATCCTCGATGGCTTCCCCCGCACGGTTGGGCAGGCCCGGGCCCTCGACGCCACGCTGGCCGACCAGGGCGAGCGGGTCCGGCAGGTCTTCTACATCGATGTGCCCACCGACGAGCTCGTGCAGCGCGTTGCGGGCCGCTGGATCTGCCCGACGTGCGGCACGACCTACCACGAGCGCACCAACCCGCCGCGCGTCGCCGGCATCTGCGACAAGGATGGGACCCCGCTGGTCCAGCGCGACGACGATCGGCCCGAGGTGGTGCGAGCGCGGCTGGCCAAGCAGGTGCCGCCAATGCTCCACGTGGTCGACCACTACGAACGTGCCGGGATCCTCACGCGCCTCGATGGGCGCCAGCCGATCGAGACCCTGACCCGGCAGATGCTCCAGCTGCTGCGCCCCACCATCGAGGCTCGCTGAGCCGATGGGCATCCCACGCACCTCCACCGTCACCATCAAGCGGGCAGACGAGATCGAGAAGATGCGCCACGCGGGCGCAATCCTGGCCTCGATCCTCGATGAGCTCCACGCCGAGCTGCGCCCGGGACAGACCACCGGTCGCCTCGACGAGATCGCCGAGCGGCTGATCCGCGAGGCCAATGCGATCCCCTCGTTCAAGGGCTACCGCGGCTTTCCAGCCTCGATCTGCACCTCGATCAACGACGAGGTGGTGCACGGGATTCCGTCGCGGACCCGCCGGTTGGCCGAAGGCGACCTGGTGACCGTCGACATCGGCTGCATCTGGCGCGAGTGGCACGCCGACTGTGCTCGCACCTGGACGATCGGGCCGGTGCCGCGCGAGGTGCAGCTCCTGATCGACACCACCCGGCGCGGGATGGAGGCGGGGATCGCCGCCGCGATACCTGACAACCGCCTCGGGGACGTCGGAGCGGCGATCCAGGCGGTCGCCCACGAGCGCGGGTTCGGCGTCGTTCGCCCGTTCGTTGGCCATGGGATCGGCACCTCGATGCACGAGGAGCCGCAGGTTCCGAATTACGGGAAGCCCGGGAGCGGGCTGCGCATCGAGCCGGGCATGTGCTTCGCGATCGAGCCGATGTTCAACCTCGGCGGCGACGACGTCTATGTCGCCGACGACGGTTGGACGGTCCACACCGCCGACTGCAGCCTCTCGGCGCACTTCGAGAACACGATCGCGGTGACCGAGAATGGGCCGGATCTGCTCACCGTGCGACGGGTCGAATCGGCCTCCTGAGGCCGTTGTGAGCCCTCCCGCGACTGTTGTATACTGTCTGTTCCGTGGGTCGCCGCGTGCGGCGACTTTTCCATGTGTCTTCCCAACAATCACAGCTCACACGCCAGACGAGGGTGCGTAGCGCTTGCCGAAAAAGGATGCCATCGAGGTCGAGGGAGAGGTCGTTCTGCCCTTGCCCAACGCGATGTTCAAAGTGCGACTGGAGAACGGGCACGAAGTGCTCGCCCACATCTCCGGCAAGCTTCGCCAGAACTTCATCCGCATCCTCCCCGGTGACACCGTCCGCGTCGAGCTGAGCCCCTATGACCTCAGTCGGGGTCGCATCACGTACAGGATGAGATGAAAGTTTCTGCCTCAGTCAAGCCCCGTTGCGAGCGCTGCAAGGTGATCAAGCGCTCCGGCGTGGTGATGGTCATCTGCGTCATTCCCAAGCACAAGCAGCGGCAGGGGTAGAAGAGAGCTCGTGGCAAGGATCTCCGGCGTCGACATTCCCCGCGAGAAGCGGGTGATCGTCTCGCTCACGTACATCCACGGCATCGGGCCAACCTCGTCGGATCGGATCGTGACGGCCGCCGGCATCTCGCCGGATACCCGCGTTCGCGACCTGACCGAGGACGAGGTGAACCGCCTCCGCGAGCAGATCGATCGTCGCTACAAGGTCGAGGGCGACCTGCGGCGGGAGGTCAGCATGAATATCAAGCGCCTGATGGAGATCGGCTCGTACCGCGGCCTGCGTCATCGCCGCAACCTGCCGACCCGCGGCCAGCGCACCAAGACGAATGCCCGCCAGCGGCGGGGTGCCAAGAAGACGGTCGGCATCCGTCGCAAGAAGTAGCAGGAGCCGTATGGCAGAACGTAAGCGCGCCGCGCACAAGAAGCGTGAGCGAAAGAACATCCCGGTCGGGCACGCCCACATCCAGTCGACCTTCAACAATACGATCGTCACGATCACAGACACCGGCGGCAACGTGGTGAGCTGGGGGAGCGCCGGCCTGGTCGGCTTCAAGGGCTCGCGCAAGAGCACCCCGTACGCGGCCGCTCAGACGGCCGATACCGCGGCGCGCCGGGCGATGGAGCACGGCATGCGCCAGATCGAGGTCTTCGTGAAGGGCCCCGGCGGCGGACGCGAGCAGGCGATCCGATCGCTCCAGACGGCCGGCCTCGAGGTGACCGCCATCACAGACGTGACCCCCATCCCGCACAACGGCTGCCGCGCTCCGAAGCGGCGTCGGGTCTAGGAGGCGAGATGGCACGTTATACCGACGCGGTCTGCCGGATCTGTCGCCGCGAGGGGCTGAAGCTCTTCCTCAAGGGGAGCCGCTGCTACACGAAGAAATGTGCGTTCGAGCGCCGCAGCACGCCGCCGGGGATGAACACCACGCGTCGCCGGAAGGTGAGCGAGTACGGGCTGCAGCTGCGCGAGAAGCAGAAGGTGCGCAAGAGTTACTCCGTCCTCGAGCGCCAGTTCCGGAACTACTTCGAGAAGGCGGAGCAGCACACCGGGATGACCGGCGAGAACCTGTTGCGGCTGCTCGAGATGCGCCTCGACAACGTCGTGTACCGGATGGGCTTCGCGCGCTCCCGCGCCGAGGCGCGCCAGCTGGTGAGCCACGGCCATTTCGCGGTGAACGGCCGCCCGACCAACGTCCCCAGCTTCAACACGAAGCTTGGTGACCGGATCGAGGTCCGGGAGAGCCGCCGGAACCGAGAGTATTTCAAGACCGTCGCCGAGACGATCAAGTCGGCACAGACCCCCGAATGGGTGAACGTCGACGCGGCAAAGCTGTCCGGGACCGTGCTCGCCGAGCCGGTTCGCGAGCAGATGCCGCCTGAGTTCAACGAGCAGCTCGTCGTCGAGTACTACTCGCGCTAGGAGCAGACCCTTTTGATGATCGAACTTGAAACCCCAACCACGCCTCGCATCGAAGAGGTCGAGTCGAACGGCAACCTGAGCCGGTTCGAGGTCAATCCGCTGCAGGCCGGCTACGGCGTGACGCTCGGCAATGCGCTGCGCCGCGTCCTGCTCAGCTCGCTGGAAGGTGCGGCAGTCACGTCGGTTCAGATTGCCGGGGTCTTCCACGAGTTCAGCACCCTGGAGAACGTCAAGGAGGACGTGACCCAGATCGTGCTGAACGTGAAGAAGCTGCGCCTGCGCTCGTTCGCGCGTCAGCCGATCACCCTGAAGCTGGTGAAGCACGGCGCCGGCCCGGTCACGGCGGCCGACATCACCGAGACTGCGGACGTGGAGATCGTGAACCCGGAGCTCATCCTCCTGACCCTCGACTCCGACGAGGGCTCGATCGAGATGGACCTGACGGTGGAGGCAGGCGTGGGCTATCAGCCCGCCGAGCACACCGAGGACATCGCTATCGGGGTGATCCCGGTCGACGCCATCTTCTCCCCGGTGCGACGCGTGAACTTCAGCATCGAGAACACGCGCGTCGGCCAGATGACGAATTACGACAAGCTGACGCTCGAGATCGAGACCGACGGCACCACCACTCCGCAATCCGCCCTGGCCCAGGCGTCCGGGATCCTTGTCCGCGAGTTCAGCCGATTCGCCGAGATCGGCAGGCCGGTGGGCATCGGCGGTGAGGAGCTCAACGTGGCGCCGAGCGCCAACCTCCTCGACGCTCCCATCGAGGAGCTCGATCTCCCGATGCGTGCCTACAACAGTCTGAAGCGCAACAACATCACCAAGGTCGGACAGCTCCTTGCGCTCGACGACGACGAGCTGCTCCGGATGCGCAACTTCGGGCGCAAGAGCCTCGACGAGATGAAGGAGCGCCTGGCGCTGCGGGGCTTCATCGCCCCCGACGGGATCGGCGCCGGCGCCGGCGCCGACGAGTCGGACCTACCCGCCTCCGCCGAGCTGGACGAGGCGGCAGCGGCCGAGCTCGACCGCGAGGGCTGAGCGACTCTCATGCCGCACCGCACCGCCGGCCGCAAGCTGAGCCGCCAGCACGCCCATCGCATGCAGATGCTGGGCAACCTGGCGGTGGCGATCCTTCGCTACGAGCGAGTCAAGACCACCGAGGCGAAGGCCAAGGAGGTGCGCGGCCTGGTCGACGGCATGATCGTCCTGGCCAAGCGCGGCGACCTCTCGGCGCGTCGGCAGCTGATCGCGAGGCTGCCCCACGAGCCGCTCATCGTCGACAAGCTGATGGGCGAGCTGGCAACCAAGTACGCCGAACGGAGCTCGGGCTTCACGCGCAGCGTGAAGATCGGCCAGCGTCTGGGTGATGCGGCTCCGATCGTCCAGATCGAGCTCGTCTAGCGACGCGGCCTCGATGACAGACCGATGATTGCCGGGGCGCAGCGATGCGCGCGGGCGGTCATCGAATACGAGGGGACGGCGTTCGCCGGCTCCCAGTACCAGCCGAATCTTCGGACGGTGCAGGGGGAGCTGGAGGAGGCCCTTAACAGACTGACCGGCGACCGGGTCCGAATCCGTCTCGCCGGGCGAACCGATGCCGGCGTGCACGCAACCGGCCAGGTCGTCGCGTTCTGCCTTGCCCGGCGCGGGCGTGGGGAGAACGTGGATTGGCGCGAGCTGCGGGAGCGCATGAACGGGCTCCTGCCGGCCGATCTGGCGGTGCGATCACTGCGTTCGGCGCCGCGGGGCTTCGACCCGCGCCGCCAGGCGACCGCGCGGGTCTACCGCTACCGTATTCGAACCGGCGGCGCGAGGCGACCGCTCGATCGGCATCGGACGTTCGAGATCGACGAGCAGCTCGACGTCGCAGCCATGCGGGCTGCGGCGCGGGAGCTGGTCGGCGAACGGGACTTCGCGGCCCTGGGGAGCGACGCTCGCGGCTCGACGCGGCGCCGGTTGAGCGGCATCATGATCGTTCGCCGCGGCGACCTGGTCGAGATCCGGGTCACCGGCAACGCGTTCCTGCGGCGAATGGTGCGCAGCATCGTGGCCATCCTCATCGAGGCGGGTCGCGGGAAGCTGGTGGCGGCGGAGGTCCCGTCGCTGCTGGGGGCCGGGGAGCGGGCGCTCGCCGGTCGGGCCGCGCCGGCGCGGGGCCTCACCCTCGAACGGGTCATCTATCTGAAGACGGAACGAACCGCGGAGACGCCCGAAGGGCGCATCGGCCACAACGAAGAACGGACCGGAGAGCAGGCGACATGAAGACCTACGCAGTCAAGGCGAGCGAGATCGAGCGGCGCTGGTGGCTGGTCGACGCGACCGACCAGACGCTCGGGCGGCTCGCGACGCGCATCGCCACCCTGCTCGAGGGCAAGCACAAGGCGATCTACTCGCCGCATCTCGACACGGGTGACCACGTCGTGGTCGTCAACGCCCGGGCGATCCGGGTGACCGGCAACAAGCTGCAGCAGAAGTCGTACTTCCGGCACAGCAACTATCCCGGCGGCCTGAAGGAGGAGAGCCTCGAGACGCTGCTCGCGCGCAAGCCCGAGCTCGTGATCGAGCGCGCGGTGAAGGGCATGCTGCCCAGGAACCGCCTCGGCCGGGCCATGATCAAGAAGATGAAGGTCTACGCCGGTGGCGAGCATCCACACGCCGCCCAGCAGCCGACCGCCGCGGAGCTGTAGAGGAACCCTTGAGATGAGCACCAACTACGTCTACGGCACCGGCCGACGCAAGACCGCCGTCGCGCGGGTTCGCCTGCTGCCCGGTGACGGTGGGATCGTCGTCAATGGCAAGCCGCTGACCGAGTACTTCGGGACCGGGGCACCGAGCGCCGATGTCAGCCTTCCGTTCCGCGTGACCGAGACCGAAGGCCGCTACGGCGCGAGCATCCTGGTCGCCGGCGGCGGCTTCTCCGGGCAGATCGGCGCGATCCGCCACGGCATTGCCAGGGCGCTCTTGTCGGCGCACCCCGACGCGCGCCGCTCGCTGCGCCAGGCTGGCCTCCTGACCCGGGATCCGCGTGCCAAGGAGCGCAAGAAGTACGGGCTCAAGCGAGCTCGCAAGGCGCCTCAGTACACCAAGCGCTGACCCTTCGGCCCCGGCGGAAACGCCGGGGCCCTCTGCTATCATCCGGCCACCTCCGCAGCACCGATTGGGCTTCGCCGACTTCGTGATCCCCGCGATCCGCGACTTTCTGAATTCATATCTCCGCGGCAGCTGGACGTCACTGATCGACATCGGGCTCGTGGCGATCGTCATCTACTGGATCTTCATCCTCATTCGCGGCACGCGCGCGGTGCGCATCGTGATCGGCCTCTCGATCCTGTACCTCGTCTACCTGGCCGCCCAGGCGCTCGAGCTGCGGCTCCTCACCGCCCTACTCCAGGCCGGGGCGGTGGTGGGCCTCTTCGCGATCGTGGTCGTCTTCCAGCCGGAGCTCCGACGTGCCCTCGAGCAGATCGGGCGGATGGGCTCCGTGAACCGATTCTTCGTCTCATCCGAGGTCGCCGGTGCCGAGCGGACGGCGCGCGAGATCAGCCGCGCGGCTCGCCTTCTCGCGGGGTCGCGCCACGGGGCGCTGATCGCCATCGAGCGCGAGACCGGGCTCGCCGACATCGCGACCGAGACCGGCATCCCGATCCACGCCGATCTCCGGGCCGAGCTGCTGGTAACGATCTTCTACCGCGGCACGGCGCTGCACGACGGGGCGGTGATCGTGTCGAACGGCGAGATCCTGGCAGCGGGCGTGCTGCTCCCACTGAGCCAGAACGTGCTCGACTCCGAGCGCTACGGGACGCGGCACCGTGCGGCGATAGGAATCAGCGAGCAGAGCGACGCGATCGTCGTCGTTGTGAGCGAGGAGACCGGGTCGATCTCGCTCGTTGTGCGCGGTCGCATCGAGCGCAACCTGACGGAGGAGCAGCTCCGTCGCCGCCTCTTCCACCTGCTTCGTCCCCAGGCCCCGCGCCGGGCAGTTCCCTTCCTTCGCCGCACGCTCGAGGGTCGCTGGCAGTCACGCGGGATCGAGGAGACGCCGCAGCCGAGCGACCCGGAGGAGCGGGTCGTGCGCACCCCGCGGACCGAGACCGCGCCGCTGCCCGCATCGCGAGAGCACCGCCCCTGATGCGTTTCCTCTTTCGAAACTGGCACCTCAAGCTCGGCGCGGTTGCACTCGCCACCGTGCTCTACACCGGCCTCGTCTTCTCCGGGTCGTTTACCACCGACAAGATCGAGGTGCCGATCACGACCACCGGGCAGCCGGCCGGGAACTGGTTCCTGCTGAACACAACGCAGCTCGGCTCGGTTGAGCTGCACTACCGGGTGGCCACCGACGCGGCTCGCGAGATCACGCCGGACTCCTTCGTGGCGAGCGTCGACCTCTCGCGGTATGACCTCGAGCAGCCGGGGACGCCCCAGTCCCTGCGGATCGAGGCGCGGTCAGTGATCGATGGGGTCACGGTGCTCGACCAGAGCCGCGCCGAGGTGACGGTCGCGCTCGACCAGGTGACCGCCAAGAATATCCCGGTTCGGCTCGACCGAGGCGTGGTTCCAGCCGGGCTCGAAATCGATGATCCGCAGCTCGGCGTGCGCGAGGTGCAGGCGCGTGGACCGAAATCACTCCTGGGCCGGGTCGATCACGCGCTGGCCCGGGTGCGGATCGACCCGTCGGGGATCGACTTCGACCACCCGGTCGACCTGGTGGCGGTCGACGTGGACGGCACGCCGGTGGAATCGATCGACCTCAATCCCGCCACCGTGACGGTCAAGATCAACGTCCGGACCATCGAGACCAGCAAGAGCGTGCCGATCCGGGCCGTCCTGCAGGGCGCCCCCGCGAACGGCTTCGCCCTGTCCAGCGTGCGGGTGGAGCCGGCTGCCGTGAACCTGCGCGGAATTCCATCGGCGCTGACGGGGGTCGGCGACGTCGCCACCAACCCGATCAACCTCGAGAAGCTCAACGCGACCCAGACCTTCAAGGTCGCGATCCTCCTGCCCGCCGGTGCCGCGCTTGCCCCGGGCGAGGCGGCGACCGCATCGGTGACGGTCACGATCGAGCCCGCCAGAGGCACGCGCACCTTCTCGCTTGGCGTCATATGCCGGGGCGCTCCCAGCGGCAGCAGCTGTCGCCCATCGGTGCAGCAGCTGTCTGTCACCCTCAGCGGGCCGACCGCGGTCCTGGCCGGCCTCGATCCCGCCAAGATCACCCCGGTGGTGGACGCCACCGGACTCGGTACTGGAGCTCACGAGCTGACTCCGACGGTGCCTCTCCCGCAGGGGGTCCAGGTGGTCGCCATCTCGCCACCAAGCGTCACGGTCACCATTTCGCCTTCGGGCTCGCCAACTCCCGCGCCAGCCCCGACTCCCTGATGGGCGGTCTCTTCGGGACCGACGGCATTCGCGGCCGCGCGAACGTCGAGATCACACCCGCCCTCGCGCTCGCGCTTGGCCGGGCGGTCGCCGCTCGAGTTGCAGGCCCCGGGAGCAGTGTGGCGCTTGGACAGGACACGCGACGCTCGGGCGAGATGCTGGTCGACGCGTTGGCCGCCGGCCTCGTGGCCGAAGGGGTCAACGTGACGCGCCTGGGCGTGGTGACGACCCCCTGCCTGGTGCATGCCACCACCCTCGGCCGCCACGCCGCAGGGGTGATGGTCTCCGCCTCGCACAACCCGGCGGAGGACAACGGCCTCAAGGTGGTGGTCGAGGGACGCAAGGCAGATGACGAGGCCGAGGCGGATCTCGAGCGGCTGATCGCGGCCGATCCCGCGCGCCCAGGGGTACCCAATCACCGGATCGGCCGGATGGGGGAGGATCCGTCCGCGGTCGAGGAGTACACCAGGCACCTGGCCGATGTGGCCGGCGATGTCTTCGCGGGGCTGCGAATGGCCATCGACTGCGCGAATGGCTCGGCCTCCGTGATCGCGCCCGACCTCTTCTCGGCGCTCGGCGCGCAGGTCCGGGTCCTCTCCGCCGAGCCCGACGGTACGAATATCAATGTCGACTCTGGGTCGACGCACCCGGAGGCCCTCGCCGCCCTCGTGGCGGCGGGCGAGTTCGACGTCGCCTTCGCGTTCGACGGTGACGCCGATCGGCTGATCGGCGTCGACGAGCTGGGAGCGATCGTCGATGGCGACGCGATCATGGGCATCTGCGCCCTCGAGCGGCTGGCGAGCGGGACCCTGCGCAACGGCCTGCTGGTGGCGACGGTGATGAGCAACGGCGGGCTCGAGCGGGCGATCCAACAGGCGGGCGGCCGGCTGATCCGCACCCCGGTCGGCGACCGCAGCGTGCTCGAGGCGATGGACCTCCACGACGCGGTGCTGGGCGGCGAGCAGTCCGGCCATATCATCTTCCGCGAGCGCGCCACGACCGGCGACGGGCTGCTGACCGCGATCGAGCTGGTGCGTGCCTGGCGCGCGAGCGGCGTCGCCCGGCTCTCTGAGCTCGCCGGCCGGATTCCGAGGCTGCCCCAGGTGGTGCTAAACTCAGCAGCCCGCCGTCGCGACGAGTGGAGCGAGGACGGAGCGTTCGCCGCCGCTGTGGCAGACGCTGAGGCGCAGCTCGCCGATCGAGGCCGGATCCTGGTCCGCCCCTCCGGCACGGAGCCAAAGCTGCGGATCATGGTCGAAGGCGACGAGCAGGACGAGATCGACCGCATTGCCCGCGAGCTTGCGCAGCTTGCCGAGGCTCGGCTGAACTAGAGGAGGCGCGCATGTGTGGGATCGTCGGCTACGTCGGGCCACGTGACGCTGCCCCGATCCTGCTGGACGGCCTTCGGCGGCTCGAGTACCGGGGCTACGACTCGGCCGGGATCGCGCTCCTGACCGAGCAGGGCGACGTCTTCATCGAGAAGAAGGCCGGCAAGCTCAATAACCTCACCGACCACCTAAACGGCAGCGCGCCGCCGGGCCATCCCGGCATCGGTCATACCCGGTGGGCGACACACGGGCGCCCGAACGACACCAACGCCCACCCCCATACCGACTGCAGCGGCAAGCTCGCGCTGATTCACAACGGGATCATCGAGAACTATCGCGAGCTGGGCGACCGCCTGCGGGCCGCCGGGCACAAGCTGGTGAGCGAGACCGACACCGAGGTGCTGGTCCACCTGATCGAGGCGAAGTACACCGGCGACCTGGTCGAAGCGGTCCGCCTCGCGCTGAACGAGGTCGAGGGCGCATACGCGATCGGCGTGATGCACACCGAGCATCCGGACCGGATCGTGGGTGCGCGGATGAACGTTCCGCTGATCGTGGGCCTGGGCGACGGCGAGGGCTTCCTGGCGAGCGACGTGCCCGCGATCCTGGAGCACACCAACAACGTGGTGATCCTGCACGAGGGCGACATCGCCGACGTCACTCCCGACGGAGTGCGGATCCTGGGGCTCGACGGCAAGACCGTCGAGCGAGACCGGACGCGGATCCGCTGGAACATCGAGGCGGCCGAGAAGGGCGGCTTCGCGCATTTCACGCTGAAGGAGATCTACGAGCAGCCGCACGCCATCGGGGAAGCCCTGCGCGGCCGCGTCAACGCGGCCGGCGCGCTGCACATGCCCGAGCTCGACGCCATCGAGGAGAAGCTGCAGCGCGCTGAGCGGGTCTACCTGGTCGGCTGTGGGACGGCTCGCTATGCCGGAGAGGTGGGCGCCTACCTCATCCAGCGCTGGACCGACCTGCCCGCCGCGAGCCAGATTGGCAGCGAAATGCGCTACGCACCACCACCGCTCGACGATCGGACGCTCGTCATCAGCGTCAGCCAGTCGGGCGAGACCGCCGACACGCTCGCGCCCACGAAGCTCGCCGCCGAAGCCGGCGCGACGGTCGTGGTGGTCACCAACGTGGTCGGCTCGGCCCTCTCCCGCGACGCCGATGCGGTGTGCTACCTGCAGGCGGGCCCGGAGGTGGCGGTTGCGTCCACCAAGGCGTTCGTGACCCAGGTGCTGGTGCTCCAGATGATCGCCCTTCACCTCGCGCGGCTGCGCGGCACCCTGACCGACCATCAGCTGCGGGCCTTCGGGCAGGGGCTCCGCGAGCTGCCGGCGCTCGCCGCCGAGACCCTGAAGGACCGGGCCCCGCAGATCAAGAAGCTCGCCCGCCGCTACGCTGGCGTGCGGGACGTGATGTTCATTGGACGCGGAATTGGCTACCCGATCGCGATGGAGGGTGCCCTGAAGCTGAAGGAGCTCTCCTACGTCCACGCCGAGGGGTATGCCGCCGGCGAGCTCAAGCACGGGCCGATCGCGCTGCTCGACCCCCAGACCCCGCTGCTCGCCATCGCGACACGTGGCGAGACATACGAGAAGCTGGTCGCCAACGTCGCCGAGGCGCGCGCTCGAGAGGCGCCGATCATCGCGGTCGCCAGCGAGGGTGACACCCAGATCGAGCGCTATGCCCAGGACGTCATCTTCGTGCCGGAGACCCCCGAGGAGCTCTCGCCGGCGATCGCCGTCCTGCCCCTGCAGCTGCTCGCCTACGAGGTAGCGGTCGCTCGCGGCACCGACGTCGACCAGCCGCGCAACCTCGCCAAGTCAGTCACCGTCGAGTAACCGCTCGCCGCATGAGCCGGCATGAGATCGGCATCGATCTGGTCGACATCGAACGCATCGTCGCGGTCCTCGGCAAGCATCCGGAGCGGTTCCGGCGACGTGTGCTGACGGACCTCGAGCAGCGCTACTGCGGCCGCCACGTGGAGCGCATCGCGGGGCGCTGGGCGGCCAAGGAGGCAGTCAGCAAGGTCCTCGGGCTTGGCGTTCGCGGCGTGGGCTGGCGCGAGATCGAGGTGCTGCCCAACCGGGCCGGGGCTCCCCAGGTGCAGCTCCACGCCAGGGCGGCCGCGCGGGCCCTGGCCCTCGGTCTCGAGCAGGTGACCGTCTCCATCTCGCACGAGCGGAAGATGGCGGTCGCGGTCGCGATCGCGCACCTTGGCGGCTGAACGATGCCGCCGCCCACCCTGATCGACCAGCCCTGGATCGCTGCCCACCTGCCTGCCCGGCCGGCGCGAGCGCACAAGGGAAGCTTCGGGCGGCTGCTCGTGATCGCCGGCTCGCTCGAGTACGCCGGCGCGGCCCTGCTGGCAGGTCTCGGCGCGGCGCGCACCGGCGCCGGGCTCGTGTGCCTGGCCTCGCCCGAATCAGTCGTGACCCGCCTGGTCGGGGTCGTGCCCGAGCTGACCGCGCTTCCGCTGGCGGAGGAGGCTCCGGGGCTCATCGCCCCCGCCGGCTGGCGCCGCCTGGTCGGCGAGTCGAATGCCTACGACGCGGTGGTGATCGGGCCGGGCCTGGGCCACCAGCCGGCGACCCTGCGTCGAATCAGAAGCCTGATCGCCGATCTCCGTCGTCCCACCGTGGTCGATGCCGACGGCCTCAACGCGCTGGCGGGGGCCGGCAGCTGGTGGCGCAAGCTCAACGCTTCCCTCGTGCTGACCCCGCATCCCGGTGAGTTCGCCCGGCTCACCGGCGCGTCCGAGCCCCTCGCCGACGACGACGACGCCAGGGCCGTTGCCGCTGGCGAGGCGGCGGCCCGCTTCGGGCAGGTCCTCGTGCTGAAGGGCGCGCACACCTTGGTTGCCGGTCCCGATGGGGAGCTACGAGCGTCGGGTGTCGCGTCCCCGGCACTCGCGACCGCGGGCAGCGGGGACGTGCTGGCCGGCGCGACGGGCGCCTTCCTGGCGGCAGGCCTGAGCCCGCTCGACGCGGCCACCTGCGCCGTGGGGGTCCATGGCGCCGCCGGCCTGATCGCCGAGCAGCGCATCGGGCGCGCGGGCGTCATCGCCCGGGATATCGCCAACCTGCTGCCCGAGGCGATGGAGCAGCTGCGCGGCGGCCGGGCGTGAGCGCCCG
>JBDUDC010000025.1:0-14691 GCA_040003165.1 Chloroflexota bacterium | reverse complement strand
CTGGGTTTCTTCCGTGCCACGCCTAGGCGAGCTCGAGGCCGATGCCGATGCTCCGTGCCAGCCGCGCGGCGGCCGCGCCCAGGAGGCGCGGGGTGTCGCGCATCGCCTCGTCGAGCGCCATCGGGCGGTCGATGATCGGTTGGACCAGCGTCAGGGCGCCGGCCGCCTCGAGCACAGCCGCGCCAGGGCCCAGGGCGCCGCACAGCAGCACCACCGGCGTCCGGCGCGGGCGTGCCAGGCTGGCAACCCCGATCGCCGTCTTGCCGTGCAGCGTCTGCTCGTCGGCCCGCCCCTCACCGGTGATCACCAGGCTGGCCGAGTCAAGCGCATCGGCCAGGCCGATCAGCTCGGCAACCACCTCGACCCCGGGCCGCAGCACCGCGCCGGTGAAACCGAGCAGCGCCGCCGTCGTCCCGCCCGCCGCCCCGGCGCCAGGGAGGTCGGCCACCAGGCGGCCAGTCGCCTCCTCGATCGCGCGCCCGTAGCGCGCCAGCGCAGCATCGAGCTCGCGCACCGTGTCCGGATCCGCGCCCTTCTGCGGCCCGTAGACCGCCGATGCCCCCGCGGCACCGACGAGCGTGTTTGTCACGTCCGAGGCCACCACCAGCTCGGCCTCGGCCAGCCGCGGGTCGAGCCCCGCCGCGTCGATCCGCTCGAGCGCAACGAGCGCCGCGCCGCCCTCGTCCAGGTCGCGTCCGTCGGCGTCCAGGAAGCGTGCCCCCAGCGCACGGAGGAGGCCGCTCCCGCCATCGTTGGTGGCGGAGCCACCGAGCCCGACCGTGATGCGCGAGACGCCCGCGTCGAACGCGGCTCTCAGCAGCTCGCCGGTACCGCGGGTCGAGCCCCGCCGCACCGAATCGGGGCCGCGTTCGGCCGCCGCCAGGCGGGCAAGTCCTGAGGCGGCGGCCATCTCGACGAAGGCGCCATGGCCCTCGTCGAGCGCTAGCCAGTCGGCGCTGATCGGCCGCCCCAGCGCATCGACCGTCGAAACCTGGCGCCGCTCCGCCCGGTCGCCGAGTGCCGCCTCCAGCGCGGCCAGCGTGCCCTCGCCGCCGTCGGCCATCGGCCGCCGCACGATCTCGTCGTCGGGACGGACGCTCGACCAGCCGGACGCGATCGCATCGGTGACATGGACCGAGTCGAGCGCGCCGCCGAATGAGTCCGGCGCGATGACGATCCGCAGGCTCACTTGCGGCGCAGCTCCCTGCGGCGCTCGAGATAGGCCGGGATGGTGTTCATCGGCGGCCGCAGCTCGTCGCCGATCTCGCGCACCTCGAGGTTGAATCGGTCCTTCTGCTGGTTGATCAGCTTCATGCCACGGCCCATCTCGGTCAGCAGCTCGATCCGGTGGCGCTCCTCCAGCTTGCGCATCGCCGCCTGCAGGATCACGAACGCCATCTGCGACAGGTTGGGAAGCGGCTGGTTGCGGTGGATGCGGCGCTCGAGGTCGACCTGACCGATGGCCGAGAGCCCCGAGTGCTCGAGGATGTCGATCAGCAGGCCGATCTCGACCGCGTAGCCGGTGAAGAAGGGGAGCGACTCGAGCAGCGCACGGCGGCCCGCGTACTCGCCCGCCAGCGGCTGCACGATCCCCGACAGCTCGGGGAAGAAGAGGTTGATGAGGGGACGGGCCATCAGCTCGGTCACCCGGCCGCCGCCCTCCGACACCATCGTGTCCCCCTGGCGGATCGGCCGCTGGTAGAAGCCCTTGACGTACTGGATCCGGGGCTCGCGCAGCAGCGGGCCGAGAAGCCCGTACACGAAGCGAGGCTGGATGTTGCTGATATCGGTGTCGATCCAGGCAACGAGGTCGCCGTCGAGGACGTGCAGGCTCTTCCACAGCGCCTCGCCCTTGCCGCGGCGATAGCCGACCTCGGGCAGGATGCTGCTGTGGCTCACCACCGTGACGCCGAGCTCCCGCGCGATCTCGACGGTCCGGTCCTCCGATTCGGAGTCGATCACGACCAGCTGGTCGATTAGCGGCATGCGATCGATGAGCGCGCTCTTCAGGCGCTTGATCACCAGGCCGACCGTCTTCTCCTCGTTCAGGGTCGGCAGGCCGACGCTGATGGTCAGCCCCTGCCGCTCCTTCATCGCGATCAGCTTCCCGATGTCGGTGAACTCGTGCGCGTGGAAGGTGTTCTCCGCGAACCACTTGTCGACGACGTTCGGGAGCGAGCGGCTGCGCTCCACGTACGCGTCGGCGGCGGCGAGGCTCCCCTCGGCGGCGCGCAGCTCCTCGAAGGTGCTGACCCCCACCGGCCGCTTGGTCTTGACCACGATCACGGTCGGTCGGGCACGGCTGGCCACCGCCTCCGGCACTGATCCGAACAAGTAGCGTCCATCCGCGCTCGAGCCACCGGTCGACGGCTGTGCGGCGGCGCCCATCACCACCAGGTCGTGCTTCGCCGCTTCCTTGATGATCCCCGCCCGCACCGAGGTCGACTCGACCAGCAGCGACTTGACCCGCCGCGTGGCGCCGTGATCGGTCAGGAAGCGCTGCATCGCCAGGCGCTCCCGGTCGGCGGCACGGTCACCGATCCCCTTCGGCACGATGTGCATCACCACCACCTGCGCGTCGAAGCGGCGGCCGAGGTCGTGCGCCAGCCTGAAGGCGAGCTCCGCATGCGGGCCGCCGCGCACCGGGACGAGGATCGATCGGACGTTCTCCAGGCCGCGCTGCTTGACGACCGCGATGTCGCAGGGTGACTCCCGCACGACCGCGTCGATGGTGGGCGTGAAGACGGCCTGCGCCGACGGCTGGGCCCCGGCAAGCCGCGCCTCGACGGCCTCGGCCTGTGCCCGAACCGTCTGGGACGGAGTCGGCGGACCGCCCCAGCCGAAGATGATGAGGTCGGCCTCCTCTTCGGTAACCGCCTCGATGACCCCATCCGCGGCACGACGACCGATGCGCACCATGGTCCGCAGCTCGACCCCCTCCTCGTCGCCGAAGTCGAGGACCCTCTGGAGGAGGCGCCGGGTGGTACGTGCCTGGGTCGCGCCCTCGGAGAGCGAGACCGCCTCGGGCACCTCGACGATCCCCAGGGCGGTGATCTGGGTCGCTCGCCCCACCCCCACGCCCGCGCCGATGCGGACCAGGTCCCGAGCCGTACGCGGGTTTGCGAGCGGCAGCAGGATGCGGTAGGGCGTGCGGCGCCTGCTCGGCATCTAGGCGGGCTCCAGTGCCTGCTGCCACCTCGCAACGAGGTATGGCTTCAGCTCCTCGAACTCGCGCGCCTGCGCCTCGATCACGCGCTCGGCCTGGTCGGTGGTCATCTCGAGCGTCTCGGTGATGAAGCCCGCCGTCCGCCCGAAGTAGAGCGGGGTCAGCGCCGCCAGGAGCTTCTCGCGCGGTGCCCCGGGCTGGTTGAAGGCGACCAGAGTCTCGTACAGGCAGCGGATCCATAGCTCGGCGGGGAAGTGGAACTCGCTCGGCTCCTCGCAGTCGAGCGCCATCACGCGGTCGAGCTGCTCGGCGCTGAGCATCTCCTCCCACACATCGCTTTGGCCATGCCGCGCGTTCTCGAAGTTGTCGATCAGCTTGGCGTGGTTGACGCTGATCACCTCCGGCGCAACGATGCGCTCGAAGCCGTACTCGGGGATGACGTGTGACCCGCGTACGCGGAGCCATCGGTCCTGGTAGCGGCCGGCCAGCCGGAAGAGGGTGCCAACCACCTGCCGGAACATCGGCCCCAGGTCGGAGGCCGGGTCCTTGGCGTCGTGGATCTTGGCGCCGAGGCGCGCCTGGCACACGGCGAAGCCCTCGTTGATCGCGGAGTGCGTCATCCACACGTCGATCCCGAAGCGCGCGGTCAGCTCGTCGAAGGTGTCGAGCTCGAGGTAGCGGCTCACCAGGTCGCCGCTGACTGCAAAGTCGCCGCCGATCGGCTGCCGGATGCGCGCCCCGTAGAGCGCGCGGGTCAGCGGGTAGGCGATGTTGTTGGTGATTGTGCCGTCGTACTTGTAGCGGCTGTAGAGCGGCGTGACGAAGTCGTAGCCGCCCTTGAGGATCGGCCCCGCCAGCAGCTCGATCCACTCCGGAACGATGCTGCGCAGGTCCGAGTCGACCATCACCATGGCCTTCACCTTGAGCTCGCGCGCCACCTCGAACAGGGCGCGGACGGCGGTCCCCTTGCCGCTCGTTCCCTGGTAGGTGAAGCTCACCCGCTGCAGCTTGTGCTTCGGGCTGACGAGGATGATCTTCTCGAGGTAGTCCGGGCTCTCGGTGCTGACCACCACCCGCGGCGTATCGTCGGGAGAGCCTCCGTCGGAGTTCACGAGCGCCGGCTTCAGATCCGGAAAGTACTGGACCATTCCCGCGGTGGCTGCCCGAACCACGTAGCCGATCGTCTCCGCGTTGCCGAAGCTCGGGATGCCGACCATCAGGTCGGCCGAGCCGATGCGGCGAACCTCCGCCAGCCCCTCCTCGTCGAGGGCGGAATCCGGCCGGGCGGCGGGCTGCGAGGTCAGGACGCGCCTCCTCGGCCGTCGAGCTCGCTGATGCGGCGCGGCTTCTCGTCCCGCATCCCGAACATGCGCGAGACCATGCCGCGCACGGGCTCGGCGGCGACCGAGATCTGAAGCCAGTCGTCGCTCACCTCGCCGGGGTGGTAGCGCGAGTTCTGGTGCTTGGCCAAGTAGTGGCTGAACCCGTTGGCGCGCCAGCCGACCAGCCAGGCGGAGATCGGCTGCTTGACGCACGGGCTGACCCGCACCTGGACGCCCTCGTCGAGCACCGACTCGAGCACTCGTCTCCGCTCCTGGTAGGGCACTTCGTGCAGGATCTCCCCGTCGAGCTCGACGAGGTCGATCGCCACGAACGCGCGCCGGCGCTCGCCGTCGATCGGATCGGGGATCTCGCTCGCCAGCCCCTCGCTGGCGAGGGTATCGGCCCAGTGGCGGGCGGCGCTGCCGTCGCCGATGAATGGCTGCGCGGTCCAGACGCCGTCGATGAGGGCCTGGTTGGCGAGGATCGCGCCGCCCAGGATCTCGACCGCCTCGGGGAAGCGCTCGTCCGCGAGCTCGCCCGCCTCGTCGGTGAGGCGAACGCGGCCCGAGTCGTAGCGGGCCATCAGCCGATCGCCACGCCAGGCTGGCTCGAAGAGCCACTCGACGCTCGTGACCACCGCGTTCGCCCGCCTCGCCCGCTGGGGGAGCGTTGGCTCGTCATCCATCACGTGGAAGGGTACCGCGGAGCGGTCAGGCGGGAGTGTAGAGGCGGAGCTGTCCCTCTTCGACGTTGGAGCCGACCTGCTCGCGCATCTGCTCCCAGGCCGCGTAGTCCCACTCGCCGACGAAGGTGATGGCAGTACCCTCCTTGCCCGCGCGGCCGGTGCGCCCTGCGCGGTGGACGTAGGTCTCGGCATCTTCGGGGATATCGAAGTTCAGCACATACGGCAGGTCGGTGATGTCGAGCCCGCGCGACGCGACGTTGGTGGCGATCAGGAACTGCACCTTGCCCGACTTGAAATCGGCGAGGGTGTGGTCGCGCTCCCGCTGGCTGAGCCCACCGTGCAGCGCCGCCGCGTTCTTGCCGCGCCGCTTCAGTGTCGCGGTCAGCCGATCGACCCCGATCTGGGTGTGACGGAAGACGAGCAGCCGGTCGAAGCCGAAGTCGTCGGTGAGCTCGATCAGCGCCGCCACCTTGTCCTGCTCGGCAACGTGGTAGACGAGCTGACGGACGGTCTCGACCGTCTGCAGGTCGGGGGTCACCCGGATGTGGATCGCGTTGCGATCCATGAAACGGTCGCAGATCCGGAGGATGGCGAACGGCATCGTGGCCGAGAAGAGGGCGGTCTGGCGTTGCCGCGGACAGCGGGCCAGGATCGTCTCGACGTCGACGATGAAGCCCATGTCGAGCATTCGATCGGCCTCGTCCAGGATGACGGTGTTGACTCGATCCAGTCGCAGCTCCCCGCGGCGGGTCAGGTCGAGCACGCGGCCCGGCGTGCCGACCACCACCTGCGCTCCGCGATGCAGCGCAGAGATCTGGTTCTCCATCGACGATCCCCCGTAGATGGCGACCGTCCGCACGTTGCGCAGCGCGCCGATGCGGCGAATCTCCTCGGTCACCTGCACGCACAGCTCGCGAGTTGGGGTGAGGACCAACGCCTGGACGTGCGGCGCCGTAGGGTCGACCTTCTCGATGATCGGGATCCCGAACGCAGCGGTCTTGCCGGTTCCCGTCTGCGCCTGGCCGATCAGGTCTTTGCCGGCGCGCAGCGGCGGTATCGCGCGCGCCTGCACCTCGGTCGGGACGCTGAAGCCCATCTTCTCGAGCGCGCGCGCGATGGTGACCGGGACCTCGATCTCGCCAAAGCGATGCCCTCGCGCCGCGGCCAGCACCGCCGCGGTGAGCGGCGACTCGTCGTCGGTGGAAGAGCTCGTGTCGGCCGTGCTTGCCTTGGGAGGCTGGCCTGGTGCCCGCCGCGCGCGCGGGCGGCGGGTGCGGATGGAATCAGTTTCGGGCAAACGGGCCTCGCGAATGAGTGGTCGACGATCGTGACGGGGGCGGGGCCGATATCGGCGGGCGCACTCCGGGGCTCAGGCTCCGGGGGCCGCTCGGCGCGCCGGCAGGCGCCGCCATCCCGGGCATCCTACCACGGCCGAAGGCCTATCCCCCGAGGCGATCAGCTCGCGGAGACGCTGGCCGCGATCTGCCGAGGCTCGGCCAGCGCTTCCGGATCGCCGGAGGTGGACCCGCGGTAGCCGTCCGGATGCGCCTCCTTCCAGCGCCACGCGTCGGCAACCATCTCTTCGAGGGACGAATGACGGGGATGCCAGCCGAGCTCGCGGCGCGCGCGGCGCGAAGAGGCCACGAGGACCGGCGGGTCTCCCGCACGCCGCTTCACGGCACGGGCGGGGATCGGCCGGCCGGTCACTTTGCGAGCGGCCTCGACCACCTCGCGCACGCTGAAGCCAGCGGCGGAGCCGAGGTTGTAGACCTCGAACGAGGGCTCCGCCTCGCCTGTCGCCTCAAGGGCGAGGAGGTGCGCGATCCCGAGGTCGCGGACGTGGATGAAATCGCGAATGCATGTGCCGTCCGGAGTCGGGTAGTCCTGGCCGTAGATCTGGACGTGCGAGCCGTCGCCGGCGGCGACGCGCAGGATCAGCGGGATGACGTGCGTCTCCGGATCGTGATCCTCCCCGTTGCGCTCGGTGGCGCCCGCCACGTTGAAGTAACGCAGGGAGATTGCGCGGAACCCGTGGCTGGCAGCGAACCAGCGCATCGCCCCCTCGAAGGCGAGCTTGGTGGCGCCGTAGGGGTTGATCGGCTCCGTGCGGTCTGCCTCCGCGATGGGTACCCGGCGGGGCTCGCCGTAGACGGCCGCCGTGGACGAGTAGACGAGCCGCGTCACGTTGGCGCGCTGCATCGCCTCCATCAGGGTCACGCCCCCCGATACATTGGTGCGGTAGTAGAGCCCCGGATCGGCCATCGACTCGCCGACCAGCGAGCGAGCCGCGCAGTGGAGCACCGCTTCGATCCTACCGCCGCTGAGGAGCTGCCAGAGGCGCTCGCCGTCGCGGATGTCGCCGGTCACCAGACGGGCGCCGGGTACCACCGCCGCGCGATGGCCGGTGCCCAGGTTGTCGTAGACGGTGACCTCGTGATTGCGCGCCACCAGCGTCTCGACGCTCGTCGACCCCACGTAGCCGGCACCGCCGACGACCAGTACTCGCAATCCGCTGCCTCCGCCGCTTCCTAGCCGGCCGCTCGGGCCGGCTGCAGCCCGTCGGCAGCCTGGCGTACGAGCGCGTCGGTGAGGACCGCCGAGACTCGCACCGCGCCGACATCGGCCGCTTCGCGCAGGTCCTCGAGCTTTCGAAGCCTGCCGGCCGCCTTGACCTCGACCCGGGGGCCGATGCTCTGCCGCAGGATCTCCGCCCGCCGGATGGTCGTCTTTGCCGTGGCGCCGCCCGTGCCGGTCACCACATAGTCGGCTCCCGCTCGCTCCGCGAGGTGGCACGCGCGCCTCACCAGCTCCTCGGAGAGTGGCTCCGACTCGATGATGACGCCGACCACCGCCAGCGCGGAATGCGCCATGTCGACCACCGCCAGCATGTCGTTGTAGACCGTCTCATCCTCGCCCGATACGAGCGCCCCGCCGTTGAGCACGAAGTCGATCTGCGAGGCCCCCTGCTCGAGCGCCTTGGAGGCCTCGAACGCCTTGACGCTCAGGAGCTGCCCGCCGTGAGGGAAGCCGACGACCGTTCCCAGGCGCACGCGCGATTGGGCCAGCGCGCGCTTGGCCGCCTTGATCAGCCACGGGCTGACGGTCAGCGCGGCGAGGTCGTGACGCGTCGCCAGGCCGACCGCCGCGTCGAGCTGCGCGAGAGAGGCATTCGCCCCGGTCAGCCGGTGCTCGAGTCGCACCGCCCGGCGGCCGATGAGGGTCATCGCTGGCAGTCGGATCCTCCGCTCCGATGGGCACGCAGTGGACGAGGGGCAGGGACCGCCGATTGTAGCAGCGTGCCTCTGGCTGTCAGCCCCATCAGTCCTGGTCGCCGGCCGGTTGATCCGATTTGTCCGGTGGAACCCGTTGCGCGCCGACACCGGCCGCGAGCATCTGTCGAGCCATCCCGAGCAGCAGATCGGGCCGATTGCGGCCGGGCTCCTCGAGCACCGAATCGAGCAGGCGCTCCAGCAGCGCGCCGATCACCGGACCCTGGGCGAGCCCGAGCCCGCGCTGGAGGTCATTGCCGTCGATCGCCAGCTGTCGTTGCTCGATCGGCGACCCCTGCAGCTGGGCCGCCACCCGGCGGCGGAGCTCATCGAGACTGACCGCCCCGCCCGATGCGGCAGCGTCCGCCCCTCGCAGCGCGAACAGGTCGTCGAGCGCGCCGGCTCCCACGCGACGGATGAAGCGGCGCACCGCCGCATCGGTCCAGTCGGGGGTGTAGGCGAACATGTGATCGCGGACGAGGTGGACCACGCGGTCGATCTCCGCGTTGGGGAAACGCAGGCGGTGCATCACCGCGTCGGTCAGCTGCGCGCCGACCTGCTCATGTCCGGTGAAGTGGCCGGCCGCCATGGTGGTTGCCTTGCCGAGGTCGTGGAAGAGGCCTGCCAGCCGGAGGATCGGATCCTCGACGGTGAGGGCATCTGCTGTGCGCAGGCTGTGATCCAGCGCATCGCCGGCGAGCGGCTTTCCCTGGGGAATTCCGCGCAGCGCGGCGAGCTCGCCAAGGAGCACCGACAGCAGGCCGAGCTGCTCCATGAGCGCAAACGCGACCGACGGCGGGCTGTCGCAGGTCAGGATGCGGAGCAGCTCGTCGCGCACCCGCTCCCCTGAGACGCTCGCCGCGGTCGAGGCTAGGGCGCGAATCGCGGCCTCGGTGGGCGGGTCCACGCGCAGGTCGAGGCATGCGGCAAAGCGCACCGCCCGCAGCAGGCGCAGCGCATCCTCGGCGAAGCGCACCTCCGGCTCCCCGACCGCTCGCAGCAGCCCGGCGCGCAGGTCGGCGGCCGCCCCGAACGGGTCAACCAGGCGGCCGGCTCGTGAGCCGGGCTCCGTCGGGACCCAGGCCGCTGCGTTGATCGTGAAGTCTCGCCGCGCGAGGTCCTCCTCGACCGAGGTGCCCCAGCGCACCTCGTCCGGCCGGCGCCGGTCGCGGTAGCCACCCTCCACCCGGAAGGTCGTCACCTCGAGCCGGATCGGCTCGAGGATGGTCACGGTGCCGAACCGGTTCTCCCAGCTGGCGCCGGGGAAGAGGGCGGCCACCGTCTCTGGTGGCGCCGATGTCGCCACATCCCAATCAATCGGTACCACGTCGCGCAGCAGGTCGCGCAGGCATCCGCCGACCAGCACGGCGACGTGGCCGTCGGCCATCAATCGCGCCAGGATGTCGACCACCGGCTGCGGCAGGTCGCCGAGGACGAGCCGGTCGTGGTCGCTCAGCTGCGCCTCGACGGGTCGCCCAGGAAGAGGTAGCTGCGCCAGGGGTCGTTGCGCACGTCGGTCAGGTATGAGCCGAACAGGTAGCGCACGTCGGCCCGCGGGGCACGCGGATCGCGGAGCAGCGCCATGTGGGCCTCCCCGAGCGTCTTCGACCCCTTGCGGTGATTGCAGCCCCGGCAGGCGGCCACCAGGTTCTCCCACTCGTGACGCCCGCCGCGATGCTTGGGCATCACGTGGTCGATCGTCAGGTCGCGACTGGTCGTGCCGCAGTACTGGCAGGTGTGATGATCGCGCGCGAAGATCTCGCGACGGGAGAGCTTCACGCGGGGGCGTGGGCGCTTGACCATGTAGACCAGGCGGATGACCGATGGCGCCCGGATGGCTATCGTGGGCGTATGGATCATCTGGTGGTTGCGCTCGAGGAGCTCCGCCTTGTCGGCGCCGAGCAGCCGGAAGGCGCGCCTGATGTCGCAGACGTTGAGCGGTTCGTAGTTCTGGTTCAGGACAAGGACCGGTGCGTTGATCACGGGAGCGCCTCTCTCGGCGCGATGATAGCAACGATTCCCGGCACGCTCGAAGGCGAACGATGGACCTGATTTCGGAGCACGTCGTCCTCGAATGAGTCTCGAAGGACGCGTCGCCATCATCGGCGGCGCGAGCGGCGGCGTTGGGCAGGCGGTCGCGCGGCGGCTGGTGGCCGAAGGCGCCCGCCTCGCCCTGTTCGGCAGGCACGCAGAGAAGCTCGACGCGCTGGCATCGGAGCTGGGCGCCGCGCCGGACTCGCTCATGACTCGGGCCGTCGACCTGCGCGACCCCGACGCCGCCGCTAAGGCGGTGGCGGCCGTGCACGACCGTTTCGGCAGAGTGCAGATCCTCGCGCACTTCGTCGGCGGCTACAGCGCCGGCGCGTCCCTGGCCGAGGCGGGGCGCGACGAGCTGGCGGGGATGCTTGATCAACACCTGTGGACGACCTTCAACCTCGCGCGCGCCGTCGTCCCGTACCTCCTTGCCGCCGGTTGGGGCCGGATCTTGGCCATCTCGCCGACGACGGTGGCCACGCCCGGGCCGAACATGGCGTCCTACGTGGCCGCAAAAGCCGCCCAGGAGGCGCTGCTGATGGCGCTCGCCCGCGAGCTGAAGGGCACAGGCGCCACGGCCAACGTGCTGGTCGTGCGCGCGATCGACGTCGAGCACGTTCGCGATCGCGAGCCGTCGCCAAAGACCGCTGCCTGGACCACACCCGAGGAGATCGCGGCCGCCATCGTGTATCTGTGCAGCGACGACGCCCACGTGGTGAACGGGGCTCGCATCCCGCTCAATGGCGCCTGACCCCAAAGGTCACGGGTGGGCTGGATCGGCCCGCCAGAGTAGAATCGACGGCTGAGCGGCGCGCTGCGTCGCGATCGGACCGTGCACGGTGAGCCAGCTGCAGTGACCACCATCGAAACCAGCACATGGGCGACCAAGGTCGGGCTGGCCCGCATGCTCGCGGGCGGCGTGATCATGGACGTGGTGACCGCCGACCAGGCCAGGATCGCGGAGGAGGCCGGCGCCGTGGCGGTGATGGCCCTCGAGCGCGTCCCGTCCGATATCCGCAAGTTCGGCGGCGTCGCTCGCATGAGCGATCCGAAGCTGATCAAGGAGATCCAGGCGGCCGTCAGCATCCCGGTCATGGCCAAGTGCCGGATCGGTCACTTCGCCGAGGCGCAGATCCTCGAGGCGCTGGAGGTCGATTACATCGACGAGTCCGAGGTGCTGACCCCCGCTGACGAGGAGCACCACATCGACAAGCACCTGTTCCGCGTCCCGTTCGTGTGCGGATGCCGTGACCTCGGTGAGGCGTTGCGCCGCATCGGTGAGGGGGCGGCCATGATCCGGACCAAGGGCGAGGCGGGGACTGGCAACATCGTGGAGGCGGTGCGCCACATGCGCGCGGTGTCGGCCGGCATCCGGCGCCTGCAGTCGATGCGCCCCGACGAGCTGTTTGCCGCGGCCAAGGAGCTGCAGGCTCCGTATGACGTGGTGAAGCGAACCGCCGAGCTGGGCGAGCTGCCGGTCGCCAACTTCAGTGCGGGCGGGGTCGCGACACCGGCCGACGCCAGCCTCATGCGCCAGCTCGGGGCCCAAGCGGTCTTCGTGGGAAGCGGCATCTTCAAGAGCGAGAGCCCGGAACGCTACGCCCGCGCGATCGTCAAGGCGACAACGCACTACGACAACCCGGAGATCCTGGCCGAGGTGAGCAGCGCGCTGGGTGAGCCGATGCGCGGCCTCGAGCTGGGCGAGATCCCCGTCGAGGAGCGCCTGGCCGTCCGAGGCTGGTAGCGAGCATGGCGCAGGCGGCGACGGCGAGGTCGATGCCGACCAACGATCGCCGGCCACGTGTCGGGATCCTCGCGGTCCAGGGCGCCGTCCGCGAGCACGCCGAGGCGCTGCAGGCGGTCGGCGCGGACCCGGTGCTCGTGCGCCTGCCAGCCGACCTGGTCGGCCTCGACGCCCTGATCCTGCCCGGCGGCGAGAGCACGACCATGCGCCGCATGATCGACCAGTATGGCCTGCGGGAGCCGATCCGCGCCCTGGCGCGCCGCGGCGCCCCGATGCTGGGCACCTGCGCCGGGATGATCCTCCTCGCTGAGCGGCTGGCCGACGGGGAGGAGCCCGTCCTCGGCCTCCTCGACGTCGAGGTCCAGCGCAACGCGTACGGACGCCAGCTCGACAGCTTCGAGGCGGACCTCGACGTGCCGGCGCTGGGTCCCGAGCAGCTGCACGGCGTCTTCATCCGAGCCCCAATCCTGTCCGACGTCGGCCCAATGGCAGAGGTGCTCGCCCGCGATCCGCATGGCCGCCCCATCGCCGTGCGCCAGGGTCGCGTCCTGGCAACCGCCTTCCACCCGGAGCTGACCGCCGATCGTCGGGTGCATCGGCTCCTGCTCAGCCTGCTGTGATCGGCTCCGAGTATTCGGTCCGTCCGGCACGGCTCACGGATCGGCAGGCGCTCGCCGACCTCTCGCAGCACGTGCACACCGCCGAGGATGCCTATCGTCGCAGCCTCGGGGTGCCGGCTCCCAGCGCGTCGCGCCCGCGAATCAGCCTCTCGGCGCTCATCCCGTCGTGGCTCCCCCTGCGCTCGCCGTCGGTCCACCTGGTCGCGGAGCTGGGCGGCGAGCTGGTCGGCTCCTGCCGGGCGATCGAGGAGCCGCATCGCGATGATTGGGCGATCATCGAGCTCGACGCCGCCGACGCGCCCGATGCCTCCGAGATCCGCTACGGCCTACTCCAGGCGCTCGTGGAGGAGGGGGCGCAGCGCGGCGTGGGTCGCTTCCACGCCGCCTGCTCCGATGTCCACGAGAACCTCGAGCTGTTCGGCCAGACCGGCTTCATGGCCTACGCACAGGAGGAGATCTTCTACCGACCTCCGGAGCCGATGAGCGGCGCCCGGTCATGGGTCCGCAGCCTCTTTGCCCGGGATGGGTCGAGGCCCGGCAGCACCGGGGAGGCGCGCTCCGGACTGCGCCCCGCGGGCGCGCCAGACGCTTGGCACCTCTTCGACCTGTGGGCGCATGCCACGCCGCCGGCGATCGCCCGGGCCGAGGGCTACAGCGCCGCCGATTGGGAGTCGGTCGGGCACGAGGCGATCGTGCCGCGCAGCAGCCTGAACCCGATCCTTCATTTTGCCGAGGTCGACGCC
Organism: Chloroflexota bacterium; assembly: GCA_040003165.1. GTDB lineage: Bacteria > Chloroflexota > Limnocylindria > QHBO01 > QHBO01 > JALYSK01. The sequence goes on along the minus strand of JBDUDC010000025.1, from coordinate 1,107 downwards.
TGGGTGCTGCCGACCGACCAGCGAGCGGGGGGCCTCGCGCAACGCGGCACCTGTCGCCAGGGGCCCCACTACCTGCGCTTCCTGGTACGCGACTCCGTCGACGGCTCCGGCTTCCTGCGATCGGTGCTCGAGGCCGCGGGACACGAGACGCTCGCCGCCGGGATCCTGTCGCCGGTGCGAACATACGAGTCGGCCGGGCTGCGCGCCGCCGAGGCGGCTGGCTTCGAGGCGATCGGCCGCGTGACCCTGCTGGTCCGCGAAGTGCGAGCGCAGGTCCGACAGCCGGCGATGGCGCCGGCGATCCACTGACCGATCAGCAAGGAGGCGACGACCCGATGGTGGCACGCCAAGAGACGACCGACGACCTGGACGCCCTGCTGCAGGCGCTCCCCGCCGAGATCGTGGCTCGCCTGCGCTCGTTCGCCGACCGCTCCGACCTGCTCGAGGTCGTGATGGATCTCGGCCGGCGCCCCGAGGCTCGCTTCACCCATGGCGAGGAGGAGCTCCTCGCCCGCGAGGTCGGCGAGCTGGATATCGCCCACGTGATCGACCACATCGGCGTCTTCGGCGACGACAACCGCGCCGGCATCGAGCGGACCCTGCATCGCATCAGCGCCATTCGCAACCGTTCCGGGAAGGTCGTCGGGCTGACCTGTCGCATCGGCCGGGCCGTCTTCGGGACGATCGACATCATCCGCGAGATCGTCGAGTCGGGACAGAGCATCCTGATCCTTGGGCGCCCCGGGGTGGGCAAGACGACCATGCTGCGCGAGGTGGCCCGCGTCCTGGCCGACGACCTCGGCAAGCGGGTGATCGTGGTCGACACCAGCAACGAGATCGCCGGAGACGGCGACATCCCGCATCCCGGGATCGGGGACGCACGCCGGATGCAGGTGCGCACGCCCACCGAGCAGCACGCGGTCATGATCGAGGCGGTCGAGAACCACATGCCCGAAGTGATCGTCATCGACGAGATCGGGACCGAGCTCGAGGCGGCCGCGGCGCGGACGATCGCCGAGCGCGGCGTGCAGCTGGTCGGCACCGCGCACGGCAACACGCTCGACAACCTGATGCTGAACCCCACCCTCTCCGACCTCGTGGGCGGCA
>JBDUDC010000024.1:0-14701 GCA_040003165.1 Chloroflexota bacterium | reverse complement strand
CAGGAGAGTGGTCGGGGCGAAAGGATTCGAACCTTCGACCTCCTGAACCCCATTCAGGTGCGCTACCAGGCTGCGCTACGCCCCGACCGAACGGAAAGAGTATAGCGGCCGATAATTGGGTCGCCGGCTACGCCTCGAGGCTGGCGAGCTCGTCCTTCGGCTCCCGCGCCATCAGCTCGGCGACGGCCGCCAGCGGGGCGACGCCGCCGTGGACGACCGAATCCACCTGCTCCGCGATGGGCAGCTCGACCTCATACTTGGCCGCCAGCCGCAGGGCGCCCGATACGGTGGCGACCCCCTCCGCCACCCCATCCAGCATTGCAGCCGCCTCGGGCCAGGGCGTTCCGGCCGCGATCAGCTCGCCGGCGCGGCGATTGCGCGAGAGCGGCGACATGCAGGTCGCGATCAGGTCCCCCACGCCAGCCAGCCCGGCGAAGGTCATCGGGTGCGCGCCGGCTGCCATGCCGAGCCGAGTCATCTCCGCCAGGCCGCGGGTCATGATCCCGGCCTTGGCGCTGTCCCCCAGGCGGAGCCCATCGGCCATTCCGGCGGCAAGCGCAACCACGTTCTTCAGCGCCCCGCAGAGCTCGACGCCGACCACGTCGGGGTTCGTATAGACCCGAAACCGCTCGCTGCTGAGGACCGATGCCAGCTCCGCCGCCAGCTCGCTGTCGGCTGAGGCAACGACCGATCCGGCCGGCTTGCCCGCGGCGATCTCGCGCGCCAGGTTCGGCCCCGACAGGACCGCGACGCGGCGCCCGGGCAGCTCTTGGTCGATCACCTCGCTCATGCGCAGGTGGGTCTCGGCCTCGATGCCCTTGACGACGCTCAGGATGGGCGCATTCGCGTAGAGACTTCCCGCAAGGCTGCGCAGCGTGGCGCGCACGTGCTCCGACGGGACGGCGAGCACGAAGAGCCGATGCGGCTCCGCAAGGAAGGCGTTGTCGGTCACCACTCGGAGGTTCGGCGGGAAGATGGCTCCGGGCAGGTAGTGCCGGTTCTCGCGCTCGTGGGCCAGTGACTCATTGGCTCGTCCGGTGTGCGCCCACAGGGAGACGGGGCGCTGGGCGGCGGCCAGGCGGATGGCGAGCGTGGTTCCCCAGGCGCCCGCGCCGATCACCCCGATCTGATCCGTCACGACCCCGAGGATAACAGCGGGCTAGCGGCGCTTGGCGGCTCGCCGGGGCTGGGCGGAGCGCCGAGCGGATTCCTCCGACTCACGCTGGCGCAGGATCAGCCGGATGGGCGTTCCCAAGAACCCGTACTCGGCCCGAATCCGGTTCTCGAGGTAGCGCCGATACGAGAAATGGATCAGCTCGGGGTCGTTGACGAAGATCACGAAGGTGGGCGGTCCGACGGCCGCCTGTGTCGCGTAGAAGACCTTCGGCAGCCGATTCCGCACGTGCGCGGGCGGGTGCTCGCGAACGGCGTCGGTGATGAGGCGGTTCAGCTCGCCGGTTGGCACACGGCGCAGGCGCTCGTCCGCGACCCGCTTCGCCTCGCGCAGGATGCGCTCGACCCGCTGCCCGGACCTGGCAGAGGCGAACACGATGTCCGCCCAGCTTAGGTACGGGGCCTCGCGCCGCAGCGTCTTCAGCCACTCATCGGCGGTGTGGCCGTCCTTCTCGATCACGTCCCACTTGTTGAGCACCAGCACGAGCCCCTTGCCGGCATCGAGCACGTAGCCCACCACATGAGCGTCCTGGGCGGTGAAGCCCTCCGTCGCGTCGGTCATCACCACCGCCACGTCGGCGCGGTCAATCGCCTTCATGGCGCGCAGGACGCTGTAGCGCTCGATCCCGCGGTCAATGGCGCCGCGGCGCCGGATGCCGGCCGTGTCGACCAGGATCATCGGCTCGCCGTCGACCTCCACCGCGCTGTCGACCGGATCGCGGGTCGTGCCCGGGATCTCCGACACGATCATCCGGTCCTGGCCGATGACGCGGTTGATGAAGGTCGACTTGCCGGTATTTGGGCGTCCCACGACCGCGACGCGGGGTGGTCCGAGATCGGACTCGGCCAACTCGGCTAGGTCCGAATCGGTCAGGTCGTCATCGGTCCGGACCGATGCCTCCGCCGGCGGTAGGCGCTCGACGATCATGTCGGCCAGGTCGCCGGTGCTTCGCCCGTGCTGGGCGCTGATCGTGATGCTGGGGTCGAAGCCGAGCGCGTAGAACTCGGCCGCCTCCTGCTCACGGCGCGGGTTGTCCGCCTTGTTGACGACCAGGATGGTGGGCTTCGAGGTTCGGCGCAGGCGATCGGCCACCTCGTGATCGAGAGGCGCCAGCCCCGCGTGGGCATCCACCACGAACAGGATCAGGTCCGCCTCTTCGACCGCAACCCGGGCCTGGTCCTGCACGCTCGCCTCGATCGGAGTGCCGGGCTCGAGCTCCAGGCCGCCGGTATCCACCACTCGAAAGTCACGTCCGTTCCAGTCCGCGGTGGCGTAGACCCGGTCGCGGGTGGTGCCGGGAATGTCCTCCACGATCGCCAGGCGCTCCCCGACCAGCCGGTTGAAGAGCGTGCTCTTTCCGACGTTCGGGCGGCCGACGATGGCGACGACAGGCAGGGAGGGCATGCGCGGCAGTGTACCGGCGAGCGGGCGCGATGGCGGTCCGCGCCTCCGGGCAGCCGCTCCGGGCGGCCCGCGGCTACGATCTGCGCATGCGAATCGGGATCGTCGCCACGCGGCTGGCAGGGGTCGATGGGGTCACTTTCGAGACAGCGAAGTGGGAGGCCGTGCTGGATCGGCTGGGCCACGAGATCCGGCTATGCGCCGGCGAGGTGGACGCCCTGCGCTATATCTCGCGGCTCGTCCCGCCCATGCACTTCACATACCCGGCGGCCGCCAAAGTGACTGATGCCGCCTTCGACCCTGACAGCGATCCCGACGCGGTCCGCGCCGAAGTCGAGCGCCTCGCGGCGCAGCTCCTCCCCGTGCTCGAGGACTGGGTCGCCACCACGCGGCTCGACCTGCTCATCGTCGAGAACGCCTGGGCGATCCCGATGCAGCTGCCGCTCGGCCTCGCGCTGCGCCGGCTGGTGGAGCGGAGCGGGCTGCCGGCCATCGGCCACCACCACGACTACTGGTGGGAGCGGGAGCGCTTCGCAACGCCGGTCGTCCCGGACCTCATCGACGCGGCCTTTCCGCCGGACCTGCCGAACATTCGGCACGTGAGCATCAACTCGCTCGCCGCCAAAGAGCTCCGCGCGCGGCGCGGGATCGCATCGACGGTGATCCCCAACGTCTTCGACTTCGACCAGCCGCGGCCACGGAAGCATCCGGCCGTGCGCCGGCGGCTCCGCAGCGAGCTGGGGATGGGCGAGCGTGGCCTGCTGGTCGTGCAGCCGACGCGCGTGGTCCCGCGCAAGGGAATCGAGCTCGCCATCGAGCTCGTCGGCCGCCTCAAGGACCCCAACGCCGTGCTGCTCATCACCAGTCCTGCCGGCGACGAAGGGCTCGACTACCTCGTCGAGCTCGAGCGCCTGGCCGATGCACTGAACGTGCGGCTCCGTTACGCGGCCGACCGCTTCGCCCCCGACCACGAGGGGACGCCTATCCGTCCCGCGCACTCGCTCCACGACGCGTACCTCGCGGCCGACCTGATCACCTACCCGAGCCTGTACGAGGGGTTCGGCAACGCGCTGATCGAGGCGATCTTCTACGGAACGCCGGTGGTCGTGAACCGCTACCCGGTGTACGAGGCCGATATCCGGCCGCTCGGCCTCCGCTTCGTGGAGCTCGACGGATCGGTCACCGATGCCGCCGTGGCCGAGGTCAAGGCGCTGGTCGGCAACCCGCGCCGTCGCCAGGCGATCGCGCGCCACAACTTCGCAATTGCGCGCGAGCACCTCTCGTATCGGCTCCTCCGGCGCAGGCTGCGCCGGCTGACTGGCGAGTTCGCCGAGGCAGGGACGGAAGCGGTCAGCTAGCCAGGGCGTAGACCCGGTCGCGCACCGCCTCGAGGTCGACCTCCGGGGTAGAGGTGCCCCCGGTGATTCCGATCCGCGTCTTGCCGCGGATCCAGCCGGCGTGCTCCGCCTCGAGCTCGTCGGCATCAGCGATGTGGATAGTCTCGGTCAGGATCTCGGCGCATTTCACCGCCAGCTCCTTGGTGTTGGAGCTGTTCTTGCCGCCGACCACGATCATCGCCTCCACCTCGTGGGCGAGCGCCACCGAGTCGTCCTGGCGGGTGAGGGTCACGGGACAGACGGTGTTGACGACCCGCAGGTCGTGGCATCGGCGCAGGCAGAAGGCGGCGAAATCATCGAGCTTCTGGGGAAGGATGGTGGACTGGCTCAGCACGCCGATCTTCTTGGTGCGCGGGACCCGCTCCCAGGTTGAGCGGTCCATGTCGTCCACCACGACGTGCTTCTCGCCCGCGTAGCTGCGCACGCCCTTGACCTCGGGATGGTCCTCGTGCCCAATGATGCAGACGGTGTAGCCCGCCTCAGCGAGCTCGCGTGCGGCCTTCTGCGACTGCAGAACCCAGGTGCAGGTGGCGTCGATCACCTCGAGGTCGCTCTTGCCGCGCACGCGCTCCATCTCGCCCGCGGGGACGCCGTGGGCGCGAATCACCAGGGTCCCGCCCTCGACCTCGTCAGCAAGGTCGGCGGTCTTGATGCCGCGGTCGGAAAGGTCGGCTTTGATGCCGGGGTTGTGGACCAGCTGCCCGAGCGTCGTGACCTCGTGGCCCTGCTCGCGGGCGTGCTTGGCCTTATCGATCGCGAGGCGCACGCCGTAGCAGAATCCGGCGCGCTCGGCGATCCTGACCTCGGGCCTGGCGGCTGTTGTCATGCCCTCATTCTAGGAGCGAAGCGATCAGCCGGCGTTTGTGCGGATAGATCGGCCGATGGATCGGCAGAACCACGCCCCGAACCCAAGCGGGGTGCCGAGTGGCCGACCCATCGCCAGGGTCGCTCGGGGACGTAGCCGCTGCCGTCCGGCGCACCGGCCGTCAGCGCGCGGCGGGAGGTGTCGCCTCGCCGAGCAGCTCCGCGATCTCGCGCATGATGCGGTCGCTCCCCTCGCTCAGGAGCTCGCGCGGGATCCGACCGTCGGGCACATGGCCGAGCGTGAAGGTCGGGCCGATGCGAACCACCACCCGGGTGTGATGCGGAACACGCGAGGCTCCCGGAAAGAGCCGCTCGGTGCCGGTGATGCCGACCGGCAGCAGCGGGGCGCCGCTCCGCATGGCCAGCAGTGCCGCTCCCGGCTTCATTGGCCCGAGCCTCCCGTCGCGCGAGCGGGTCCCCTCGGGAAAGACGGCGATAGGCTTCCCGGCCGCCAGCAGCCCGAGCGCTGTGCGCTGAGCGGCGCGATCGGCCTCGCCACGGCGCACGAAGACGACCCCGGTGCGCGCCGCGAGCCAGCCGAGGACCGGCCAGCCGCGCATCTCCTGCTTGGCCATGAAATGCACCACCCGGTCGATCTGGTGGCCCACCGCCCAGCCGAGGATCGGCGGGTCCGCCAGCGAGCGGTGGTTGGCGACCAGGATGAACGGGCCCTCGCGCGGCACGTAATCGAGGCCCTCGATCCTGCCCCCGCCCACGATCCCGAGTAGCCAGCCGCTGATCGCCGATCCGGGCTGGAAGAACCAGGTCTTCATGGCAGGTGCGCGACGATGCTCTCGACGCAGGCCTCGACCGACAGCTCCCCGCTGTCGAGCACCAGGGCGCCGGGAACGACCCGCAATGGCGCGATGGGGCGGCCGGTGTCGAGCGCGTCGCGCCGTTCGATCTCGCTCAGATACGCCGCAGTTCGGTCGGGGTGTCCCATCTCCGCTGCGCGCCGTGCTGCGCGCACCTGGCTGGAGGCGGTGAGATAGACCTTCAGGGTGGCATCGGGCAGGACGACGCTGCCGATGTCGCGACCGACCATCACGGTGGCGCCCTTGCGGGCGGCGGCACGCTGCGAGCGAAGCATCGCGCTGCGCACCACGGCGTGGCGGCTCACCGCCGAGACCGCGGCGTCGATGCCCCGCGTGCGCAGGCTCTGCGTCACGTCGCGTCCGTTGAGGAGCACCGTCTCGAGCCGCTCGTGCTCATCCGGCGCGGGCCGCTTGATCTCGATCCTGGACCGATGGGCCAGCGCCCCCAAGGCCTGGGCGTCTTCGACGTCGACGCCCGCATCCAGCGCCGCGAGGGTCAGGGCCCGATACATCAGCCCGGTGTCGACAAAGGTCGCGCCGATCCGCTGCGCCAGGGCGTAGCCGACCGTGCTCTTGCCGGCGCCCGACGGCCCGTCGATGGCGACCGTCAGGGTGGCGCCCGGCCGGACCCGGGGTCGCGCGCCGGCAAGCTTGGCGACCTCCGCCGGATCGAGCCGGCGCCACTCCCCGACGAGGAGCCCGTCGAGGCCGAGCGGGCCGATTCGGGTTCGCACCAGGCGCTGGACGCGCCCACCCACCGCTTCGAAGAGGCGACGCACCTCGCGCTTGCGCCCCTCCCCGACCCGCACCCGCAGCCAGCTGCCGCGCTCGCCCGGCTCGCGGCGAACCTCGCTCGGTGGAGCGGCGGCGCGCGCAGCAAGCAACCGTGCCGGCCCATCGTCGAGCCCGACGCCCTCGATCAGGCGCTCCAGCGTCGCGCGTGGGGGCATCGCGTCGAGCAGGGCAGCGTACTCGCGCTCGATCCCGTAGCGTGGATGGAGGACTCGATTCGCCCATGCCCCGTCATCGGTCAGCAGCATCAGTCCCTCCGACTCCACGTCGAGGCGCCCCGCCGGCCAGAGCCGGCGATCGGTCTCTCCGGCGAGCAGGCTGACGACGGTGCGACGCCCACGCTCGTCATGCGCGGAGGAGAGGTAGCCCGGCGGCTTGTGGATCGCGTAGTGGACGTAGCTGCCCGGCAGCTGGAGCGCGGTCCCGTCCACCTCGATCACGTCGCGCGATGGGTCGGCGCTCATGCCGAGGGTGGCGACCATCCCGTTGACGCGTACCCGCTCCGCCGCGATCACCGCCTCCGCTCCGCGTCGCGATGCGATGCCGCCCTGCGCCAGCAGCTTCTGCAGGCGCTCAGCGGCCATTGGCCTCGATCGCGGTCAGGGCGGCGGTCGCAGCGGCCGCGCTGGAGAGCGGCGGCAGCTCCTCGAGCGAGGTCAGCCCGAAGCGCTCGAGGAAGTCGAAGGTAGTGGCGAAGATGGCGGGACGCCCCGGCGTGTCGCGACGCCCCACCTCGGCGACCAGGCGCCGGTGCAGGAGGCTGCGGATCACGTAATCGGAGTCGACGCCGCGCACCCGCTCCACGTCGCCGCGGGTGCAGGGCTGGCGGTAGGCGATGACGGCGAGGGCCTCGAGCGCGGCGGGTGTCAGGCGCGCCTCCTCGCGAGCGGCGAAGGCCGCCAGGCGGGGGCCGAATGCCGGCGCGGTGACGAGCTGCCAGGCATCCCCGTTGCGCTGCAGCCGAATCCCGCGCTCGCCCTCCTCAAGGTCCAGGCGCAAGCCGTCGAGCGCCGCCTCGGCCTGGAGGCGCGGAACATCGCCCAGCTCCGCGAGCTCAGCGCTGGTGAGCGGCTTCTCGGCGATGAAGAGGACGGCCTCGTAGAAGCCTTCGAGCTCGTTCATCCCGAACCGGGGAGGACGGTGAGGGTGATCGGTCCGAAGATCGTGTCCTGGTCCGCGCTGACCTGGCGGCGACGCACGAGCTCGAGGGCCGCCAGGAACGTCACCGCCGCCTCCGTCCGAGTCTGGCAGCCGGCCAGCACCGCCTGCAGCAGGATGCGACCCTTGCCCGACAGCGCGGCGCGCAGAACTGCGATCTGCTCGCCGATCGTGATCTCGCGCGCGACGATCTCCGGCGGTGGGGCAGCTGGCTCGGGAATGGCCGCCAGCGACTCGAGCGCATCGGCCAGCAGCTGCGCCGGCAGTGCACGCACCGGCAGCTCGGGGAGGTCGCTCTCGCGCGGCTCGCGCGGACGAAGGGGCGTAAGCATGTCGCGCTCGCCGAGCGCGATGGAGGCGTCGCGCAGGACGCGGTACTCGATCAGCCGGCGGCGCAGCTCCTCCTCGTTCGGCTCCTCGGGATCGACCGCCGCGGGTGGCGTCTCACCGGGGAGCAGGAGGCGGGACTTGAGCAGGATCAGCTGCGCCGCAATCCACACGAACTCGGACAGGTTGACGGCATCCACCGGGGCGGTGGCCAGGTGCGCCAGGTAGGCGTCCGCCACGTCCGCCAGCGGGACGGTGAGCACGTCGAGCTGACGCGACTCGATCAGGTGCAGGAGCAGCTGGAACGGACCCTCGAAGACGGGCAGCTGCAGGCGGAACTCAGGCTCAGGGACGATCGCGATCGGCTGGAGTGGCATCGGCTCAGCTCGCCTCGTCGGCGGCGTGCAGCGCGGCGGCGAGCGGAGCGTCCGCCGCGGCCGCGGAGCCCCGAATCAACGCCGCGGTTCGCGGCGAGCAGCCTGCCGCCAGGGCGGCATCGGCGGAGATCGCGGCATGCTCGAGATAGAGGTGGAACGGATAGCCGGCCGAGGCCGGATCCGGGGACGCGATCCGTTGCAGCAGCCGAGGTGTAAGGGCGCCCAGCAGCACGCCGGCGGTCCGATGCCAGACGCGCAGCCGATGCCCCTTTCCGGCATCGTGGAGGAGGGCGGCGGCGAGGAGCTCCGGATCGTCGAACCCGGCGGCGAGCAGGCGTCGAGCGACCTCCAGCCCATGCCGGCGATCGGCAACGGGCATCGCCGCGAAGAGCCCTCGGGCTGTCGACGGCAGGAGCCCGGCGGCGAAGGCGCTCTCCTCCGGGGTGACGTGTGCCCGCGCGTGGGCGACGAGCTGCCCGACCCTATGCACCGGCTACCAGCCGCGTCAATGGAACGGCCAGCCCGAGCAGGCTGTTGAGCGGGCTGCCGGGCAGAAACACGAGCAAGACCAGGATGAAGAACCCGTACTGCGCGTAGCGCTGGACGGTGAACGCATAGCGCGGCGGCAGGAATGCGAGCACCACGTTGTACCCGTCCAGCGGCGGGATCGGAATCAGGTTCAAGATGGCGAGCACGAAGTTGTAGAACACGGCCGCCAGGACGATGCCCTGGACCAGATCCACCTGCAGTCCGCTGATCCTGATCGACCGATACACGACCGCGAACACGAGCGCGACGATCACGTTGGCGATCGGACCGGCGGCGGCCACGATCGCCATCCCGATCCGCCCCGGCCGCAGGGCGTAGACGTTCACCGGCACCGGCCGCCCATAGCCGAAGCCGGCGATCAGGAACAGGATCGCCCCGAACGGGTCGATGTGGCGCATCGGGTTGAGCGAGATCCGTCCCAGGGCACGCGGGCGATGATCTCCCAGCTGGTCCGCGGTCAGGGCATGGCTGAACTCGTGGAATGTGACGCCGATGACCAGCGCGATCGCGATGCCGACCAGGTCCGTGATCGAGAGGTTCGGATTGAGGAGCATCTACGCCAGCTCTGGCAATAGCTCGGCGAGCAGGCGAACGAGCCGCTCGGCGCCGATGCGGCCCATCTCGAGCACCTCTTCGTGAGTCGCTCCCGCTTCGACGTCGTCGGTCGCCTTGTTCGTGATCAGGCTGAAGGCGAGCACCCGCGCTCGCGCGTGCCGAGCCACCAGGACCTCGGGCACGGTCGACATCCCGACCGCGTCGCCACCGAGCAGCCGCAGCATGCGCATCTCCGCCCGGGTCTCGTAATACGGCCCGCTGAGCATGATGTAGACGCCGTCACGCAGAGCGAGATCGATGCGCTCCGCCGCCTCGCGGGCTGACGCGCGCAGCCGCGCGTCGAAGGCATCGGCCATGGCGGGAAAGCGCGGCCCGAAGCGGTCCAGGTTCGGACCGAGCAGCGGATTCTCTCCCGAGAGGTTGATGACGTCCTCGACGAGCATCACGTCGCCGGGGTCAAAGTCCGGATTCAGGCCGCCCGCGGCATTGGTCAGGACTACGGTCCGCACGCCCAGCTGCAGGCACGCCCGCAGGAGGATGGTGACCTCGCGCTGCGAGTATCCCTCGTACGCATGGGCACGGCCCGAGAGGACCAGCGCGCCGATTCCCCCCACGCTGCCTGCCACCAGCTCTCCGGCGTGACCCGCAACCAACGCGCCGGGAACGTGCGGGATCTCCCCATACGGGAGATGCAGGCGCGGCTCGCGGTCGAGCAGCTCGACGACGCCCCCGAGCCCGGAACCGAGCACGATCGCGAGCTGCGGCTCGGGGAGGTCTTCCGCCGCGAGGCGCGTGCCGATCGCCTGCGCCGCGTCGTCGATCCGGCGTTCGAGCTCGGGGCCGTAGATTCCGTCCGACAGGGCGCCCAGCCGAGGCTCCGGCACCTACATCCGCTCCAGCAGCTCGCGCTTCTTGGCCTCGTACTCGTCGGAAGTGATGAATCCCTTGTCCCGCAGGCCCGCCAGGCGCTCGAGCGTGGCCGCCAGGTCGTCGGCGGCCGACGGCCTTGGTGCGGTGGCCGGAAGCACGTCGGCGGCCGCGGCGGCCGAGGGCTCGTCGGATTGCACCTGCGCGACGCGGTCGCTCCCGGCGCGCGGTGGCATCGGGTCGGCGCGGCGCATCTCGGGTGGCGCCGGCTGGCGCTGATAGCGCGGCGGGGCGAGGTCGGGACGCTCGAGCAGCTCCTTCTGGTTGAGCATGGCGACCTTGAAGTCGACCGGGTCGGCCAGCATCGGGAAGTCGTCGATCGGGCCGCCGCCGTACTCCTCCGCCGCGGTCAGGATGTCCAGGGTTCCGTAGTTGAAGATCCGGCCGAAGACGCTCTGGGTCAGCTTGGCGTCGTTGATCTTCTCGAGGTTCGAATCGGCCATGCTCTTGTTGAAGATCCCCTCGGCCTTGACCACGCGACGGGTGGTGATCAGGTACTCCTGGTTGCGCCAGCCCCAGATCACCCACGCGATCCGGACGAGCGCCAGCAATAGCGCAACGGCCGCGAGGGCGGTGAGCGCCAGGTCGACGGTCGGGTTGCCGAGGACCGGGTTGCGCTGAGAGGTGACGTAGATGAGCAGCCAGACGCTCGCGAATGCGATGACGATCCAGAGCCAGGTCCGCGCGATGACGGCGAACCAGTGCTGTCGGCTCTCGTGGACGACCTCCTCGCCGCGGCTGAGGAGAGTCCTGGCATAGCTCATGGCTAGATCTGAGCTCCTCCGCTCGGTCCGGTCCCTAGGCTCGTGGATGCGACCGCGCGTAGACCTCGCGCAACCGCTCTCCGGTCAGGTGCGTGTAGAGCTGGGTGGTGCTGATGCTAGCATGGCCAAGGAGCGTCTGGACCACCCGCAGATCGGCTCCCCCCTCGAGCAGATGCGTCGCGAAGCTGTGCCGAAAGGTGTGCGGCGAGACGTGGGCCTCGACCCCCGCACTGCGCGTCCAGCGTCGCACCAGGCGCCAGACCGATTCGCGCGTGAGGCGGCGCCCGCGCTGGTTGACGAACACCGCCGGCGTCGGCCGCTTGCGCGTCCACTCCGTGCGCTCGCCGCTGAGATATGCAGTCAGGCGCTCGCGCGCCTCCTCGCCCATCGGCACGCGGCGCTCCTTGTTGCCCTTGCCGATCACCCGCACCGTGAGCCGTTGCAGGTCGATCCGGTCGGTGTCGAGACCCACCAGCTCGCTGACCCGCAGCCCGCACGCGTACAGCAGCTCGAGGATGGCGCGGTCGCGCCCGCCGCTCGGCCCGTCGCCGGGAGCGTCGAGTATGCGGGCGACCTCGTCGACGCTCAGCACGTCGGGCAGGTAGCTGCCCGGACGTGGCGCATCGACCAGCGCGGCGAGGTCCCGCTCGACGAGCCCCTCCCGCGCGGCAAACGCGTAGAAGCTGCGAATGGCGGCGACCTTCCTGGCCTGTGTCGTCCCGCGCCGCCCGGCGTGCTGCAGGCCGATCACAAAGTCGCGGATCGGCTCCGGATCGCTGCGCCAGCGGCCGGCTGCGACCGTCGCGTACTGCGCCAGGTCGCGGCGGTAGGCCGAGATCGTCAGGGGCGAGAGGCCACGCTCGACGCGGAGCTCGAGCAGGAACGCGTCGACCGCCTGCGCCAACCCGGTGCCGGGCGCGCTAGCCACCGGCCGCGCTCCGCAGCAGCGCCTGCGCGGCGGCCTGTGCCTCCTCGCCGGCGCCCTCCCCGGCGAGCATTGCCGCCAGCTCGGTGGCGCGCTCGGGCTCGCTCAGCTGACGGGCAAGGGTGAAGGTCCGCCCCGCCTCGACGCGCTTGCCGACGAGCACGTGGGCATCGGCGTAGGCGGCGATCTGGGGCATGTGGGTGACGCACAGGACCTGGTGGTAGCGGGCGAGGTCGCGCAGGCGCTCGCCGAGCGCGGCCGCGTTCCGGCCGCCGACGCCCGAGTCGATCTCGTCGAAGACCAGCAGGGGCGTCTCGTCTGCGGCGGCCAGCACGACCTTGAGCGCCAGCGAGAGGCGGCTCGCCTCGCCACCGGATGCGATGCGGGCCAGGGGTCGCGGCGGCTCACCGGGATTTGGCGCAAAGCTGAACGTGACGCGATCAGCGCCGCTGGGGCCGATTTCGCCGTCGGCCAGCTCGGCGCCGAACGCGTTGCCGGGCAGGCCGAGCGGGGGCAGCTCCTCGTTCACGCGCCGCGCCAGCTCGCCGGCAGCCTCCGCACGGCCGGCGGTCAGCGCCTCGGCGGCGCGCTCCAGCGCCGCGCGACGTGCGGCCTCCTCGGCGCGCAATCGCTCACGGTCCGTCTCCTGGTTCTCGAGGCGCTCCAACTCAGCGCGCGCCGACTGGCCGAAGGCGATCACCGCCTCGACCGATTCGCCGTATTTGCGCTCAAGGTCGCGGACCAAGCCCAGGCGCTCCGCCGCCGCAGCCTGGCTGGCCGGATCGAGCTCCACCCGCTCGCCGGCGGTCGCCGCGTCGCGCGCCAGCTCGCTTGCTTCGGCTGCCAGGGATCGGGCGCGGTCCCCCAGCTCGGCGAAGCGATCGTCGTGCGCCGCGGCGCTCTCCAGCGCGGCCACGCTCGCGTTGAGGCCGTCGGCCGCTCCCCCTTCGTCGCGCAGCGCCGCCACCGCCTGGGCTGCCGCAACGGCGATCCCCTCCGCGTGCTGCGCCGCCCGCAGGCGCGACTCGAGCTCGAGATCCTCGCCGGGCGAGAGGGCTGCCACATCGATCTCGTCGGCCTGGTGGCGCAGCAGCTCGAACCGGCGCGCGAGCTCGTGCGCATCGGTCAGCAGCTCGGCGGCCGCGGCGACCGACGCCCGCCAGGCCCGATGCAGCTCGGAGACGTGGTCCACGTCTAGGTTCGCGAACCGGTCGAGCAGCGCGAGCTGCCGCTCGGGGAGGAGCAGCCGCTGCTGCTCATGCTGGCCGTGGATCTCGCCCAGCCGCGCCCCCATCCCGGCCAGCGAGGCGACGGTCACGGTCCGGTCATTGGCGCGCGCCAGTGAGCGCCCGTCGCGGCTCACTTCGCGCCGCACGATCAGCATCCCCTCGTCGATCAGCTCGTCGAGCGGATCGATCGGGTCGCGCGGCACCTCGTCGAAGACGGCCTCGATCCGGGCGCCATCGGTTCCCGAGCGGACCTGGTCTGCCGAGGCGCGAGCGCCCAGCGCCAGGGCGACCGCGTCCACGACCAGCGACTTGCCGGCGCCGGTCTCGCCGGTCACCACTGTGAAGCCGCGCCCCAACGGGAGCCGCACCGATTCAACGACCGCCAGGTTCTCGACGGAGAGCTCGATCAGCGCCATGGATGACTCAATACGGGAGCAGCGCGGCCTTGGTGCGCAGCAGGTCGTAGAACGGCGTGCTGCCCTCGGGCTCGATGAGCCGAAGCGGCGCCTCGAGCGCCCGCACCTCGACCCGGTCGCCGGGATGCATCGGCAGGTCGTCCTGCCCGTCGATCGAGATGAGCGCGTGATCGTGCGCCTCGCGCAGGGCAAGGCGGACCACCTGGTCCTCGCCGGCGACGACGCTGTGCAGCGGGGAGAGGTAGGCGGCCACCGGGGTGATGATCATGTTGCGCAGGCGCGGGTCGAGGATCGAGCCGCCGGCCGAGAATGAGTAGGCGGTCGAGCCGGTCGGGGTGGCGACCACCACGCCATCTGCGACGTAGGTCGCCAGGTGGCTGCCGCTCACCTCGACCTCGAGCTGAATCATGCGCACGTGCGGGCCGCGGGCCACGACCACCTCGTTGAGGCAGGCATGAGTCTCCTGGCTGCCGTCGCCGCGCAGGATGGTCGCGGCCAGCCGGAAGCGCTCCTCGAGGCGGTATTCGCCCGCCTCGACGCGGTCGAGGGCGCGCTCGAGCTCGGCGGTCTCGACCTTGGCGAGGAAGCCGACCCGGCCCAGGTTCACGCCGAGCGCCGGAACCCCCGTCTCGCCGATTCCGCGGGCCGCGCGCAGAAAGGTCCCGTCGCCCCCCAGCACGCAGACGAGGTCGCTCCCCGCACAGCCCTTGCCGATGCGCTGGCGGTCGTCAGCCGCCGACTCCCAGGCTTCCACCGCGTGCTCCGCGCACCACGCCTTGCCCCGCTCGAGGGCGGCTGCCGCGTCCGGGTTGTACGGGTTGAAGGCGAAGCCGATGCGCTTCATTCGATCCCGGACGCCCCGTCGGCGCCGACGCGCACGGCGATCCGCTGCACGGCGCGCGTGAGGGCGGCGAGCTCGGCGCCGAGATCATGCGGCTCGGCGACAGCCGCGTAGCTGCGATCCAGGCCGGCGGCGATCAGCCCGCGCATGAGGCTCGACGGCGAGACGCCCCGCGCCCTGGCTGCCGCCT
>JBDUDC010000023.1:0-14739 GCA_040003165.1 Chloroflexota bacterium | reverse complement strand
CCAGGCCGATCGGTCGATGCCCGGCGAGCTGCAGGCGGCGCATCGTGACGAGCTGGACGAGGTTGCCGAAGTGCAGGCTCGGGGCGGTCGGATCGAAGCCGCAGTAGCAGGTCAGCGCGCCGGCAGCGAAGGCCGCGCGCAGCGCTTCGGGATCGGTGCTCTCGGCGATCAGTCCCCGCCACGCGAGATCGTCGAGGACGGCGCTGAGATCTGTCATGGGTGCGGCGAGTATAGGGAGCCTGCGGCGGGGGGCCCGTCCGCCGAGAACGATGCTCGTCGCCCAAGATGCTACCCTGCCGCCGGATGACCCGGACCCGACCCGACCCTCCCCCGCCGCGCCGCGGCCCCTACGCTCCCGACAACCCGAAGATCAGGCCTGGTCGCCGGATGCCGCGCCGCAAGCCGGCCTCCGCGCTCCTGCCGGGGATCATCCTGAGCATCTGCGCCGTGGCGGCGATCGGCCTCTTCATCGGCCTGATGGGGGTCTACACCGCCTATGCCAGCGGGCTGCCGAACGTCAGCCAGATCGAGAACTTCCCGCTTCCCGAGGGGTCGACCGTGGTCTCGGCCGACGGGCAGGAGCTCGCCACCTTCGCCGCCCAGGACCGCAGGGCGATCCCGTTCGCCGAGATACCGGTGGTCATGCGCCAGGCGCAGGTCGCCGCCGAGGATCAGACCTTCTGGACCAACCCGTGCATCGACTTTCGCGGGATCGTGCGCGCGGCGCTCCAGAACCTCTCCGCCGGCTCGACCATCTCGGGCGCTTCGACGATCTGCCAGCAGCTGGTTCGGATGCGGCTCTTCGGGGCGGACCTGCTCGCCGATACCGACCGCCGCATCGAGCGCAAGATCAAGGAGGCGATCCTCGCCCTGCGCGTCGGTGACCGGTACGCCGGGCAGAAGGGCAAGGAGACCCTGCTGGCGATGTACCTCAACCAGGTCTACTACGGCAACAACGCGTACGGCGTCTGGGCCGCGGCGCGGGCCTACTTCGGGAAGGACCTGACCAAGAAGGACGCGCCGAATAAGCTCACCGTCGGGCAGGCGGCGCTGCTCGCCGGGCTCGTGCGCTCGCCGTCGGTCCTCGACCCGACCCTGGTGGCGGTCAAGCAGAAGGATGCCAAGGGCAAGACCGCGCTCGTGGTGCCACCCGACGCCGAGGCAGTGAAGGTGCGCAGCTTCGTCCTCGATCAGATGCTCGCATCGGGCTACATCACCGCGGCCGAGCACGACAAGGCGCTGGCCGAGCCCGTGATCCTCACGCCGGCGCGGACGAACCAGTACAAGGCGCCGCATTTCGTCTACGCGGTGCGCCGCGAGGCCGCGAAGCTCCTCGGCAGCGAGGACAAGCTCGACATCGGCGGCCTGAAGATCATCACCACCCTGAACTACAAGGGCTACCAGCAGAGCGCCGAGAAGTGGGCGCAGGTCGCGTACGACATGGACCGCCTGAGCGACGCGCAGCTGGCGGCGAAGTACGGCGAGGCTGCCCTGGCCTGGATCAAGCAGCTCCAGGGGCGCAACATCAACAACGACGCGCTGGTGACGCTGAACTACCGCACCGGCCAGGTGCTCGCCTACGTCGGCAGCGCGAACTTCTACGGCAAGGCAACGCCGGCGCATCAGCCGAACTACGACGTCATCGGCCAGGCCTATCGGCAGTCGGGCTCGGCCTTCAAGCCGATCACCTATGCGACCGGCTTCGAGCGCGGCACCATCACCCCGGCGACGCTGCTCATGGACGTCAAGACCGACATCGCCAACGGCTTCTCCCCGCCAGACGCCGACAAGCAGCTGCGCGGACCGGTCCGCGTCCGAGACGCCCTCAAGTACTCGCTCAACATCCCGGTCGCCAAGGCGCAGCAGATGATCGGCACCCAGAACGTGGTCGACATGGCCGCGCGCCTCGGCATCCGCTGGGATCCGTCGCAGGACCCCGCGGTGCCCTCGCTGACGCTCGGGACGATCGGTGTCCACCAGATCGACCTCGCCGGCGCCTACGGCACGCTGGCGAACGCGGGCATCCACGTCACTCCCTACCTCATCGAGCGAATCGAGGACGCCAACGGGCACGTCTTCTACGACCACAAGACCGATGCCCCCGCGCCCAAGCAGGTCCTCTCGGCCCAGGCGGCCTACCTCGTGACCGACATCCTGGCCGACAACACCGATCCCGCCACCAACCCGCTGTGGGGGCCGCGCTTCGCGCTGCAGACCGATGCCGGCCGTCGGCCCGCCACCCTGAAGACGGGCACGACCGACGACTTCCGCGACCTGCAGGCCTTCGGCTTCCTGGCGGCCGATGCCGACCCGGCCAAGGCCCAGGGGGCGATCGTAACCGGCGTGTGGGTCGGCAACAGTGACTTCTCACCGATCAAGGACGTCTTCGCCGCCGACGGCCCGACCTTCATCTGGCACGACTACATGGCGGAGGTGGCCGCCAAGAACAAGCTCCCGGTCCGCGATTTCGTCCGGCCTGACGGGATCGTGGATGTCACCGTCGACGCGATGAGCGGGATGCTGCCCGGGGACAACACCAGGACCACGGTCGACGAGGTCTTCGCCACCGATCACCAGCCATCGACCAAGGACAGCACGCACCGCAACCTGCGCATCGAGGCGCAGACGGGCAAGATCTGGCAGGCCGGCTGCGGCGATTTCCAGACCGTGAGGCCCAGCGGGTCGCCAAGCCCCCGGGCCTCACCGCAGCCCGAGGAGAAGGTCTACCTCGACCTCGCCGGCGTCGAGAAGGACAACGCGGCGTGGCACCTCTCCGACCTGAGGTGGATCAAGGAATGGACCGGCCGCGAGGACGCGATCCCGCGCGGCCCGTTCGGCCCGCTCGACGCGCCGCTGGCGCCGACCCAGGACTGCAAGCCGGGCGAGGTGCCGACCTCGACGCCGACGCCATCTCCGACCCCGACCCCGTCGCCCACACCCACGCCGTCGCCGACGCCCAGCCCCAGCCCGACGCCATCTCCGACGCCGATCTTGACGCCGACCCCGACTCCCACCCCGACGCCGACACCCTAGTCCCCTAGAGCTCGGCCATCGTCGTGCCGTCGCCGCCCTCGTCGCGGCGGCCGGGTCGCGTGGCGCGGATGCGGGGATGCTCCGCCAGCCGCTCGCGGATTGCCCGGCGCAGCGCGCCCGTGCCCGCGCCGTGGATCACCGCCACGCTGTCGAGCCCGGCCAGGAGTGCCTCGTCGAGATAGGCGTCGAGCTGCTCGAGCGCGGCCTCGACCCGCTCCCCGCGAAGGTCGAGCTTCGGGGAGATGCGCGCCGCGGCTGCGCGCCGGAGCTCGTCGGTGGCGGTGTCGCGCGGCGTCGGCCCGCTGATCGGCTCGGGAATCACCTCGATGTCATCCGCGGGCAGGACCAGCCGCGCGTCGTCAGTCTCGAGCGTGATGCGCCCGGTCCTCCCGCTGATCTCGGCGATGCGGCCGGCCGCCTCGAGCGTCCGGCTGCGCGCCCACAGGCCGACCCGCGGCTGCGGCCCGCCGGAGGGCTCCGGCTCGGCTGGTTGCGGGATCGCGCCGCGCGCCCGGCTCGTCCGCTGACGCAATTCGTCGAGGGCGGGGGCTGCTCCCCCCCGCCCCTGCTTCTGGCGTCCGAGCTCGCGGCGCACCTCGGCA
Organism: Chloroflexota bacterium; assembly: GCA_040003165.1. GTDB lineage: Bacteria > Chloroflexota > Limnocylindria > QHBO01 > QHBO01 > JALYSK01. Next base: position 11,104 of record JBDUDC010000023.1, on the reverse strand, counting down.
ACCTCGCGCTCTGCGCGGGCCAGCAGGTCGTCCGCGACCCGCCGCGCATCGGCCAGGATCTCTCCCGCCTCGCGCCGCGCGCGAGCCACACCCGTGCGTGCGCGCTCGCTCTCCTGGCTGGCGGTCACCTCCTCGGCCCGGGCGCGGGCCAGTGCATCGGCCTGCTCGACCTGTGCCTGCGCGATCGCGGCCAGCGTCTCCTCCATCGAGGCGTGCTCGGCCGAGATGCGCTCGCGGGCATCGGCCAGGATCTCCGGCGGCAGCCCCAGCCGCTCGGCGATGGCGAAGGCCTGTGACTTCCCCGGCAGCCCGATGCGCAGGTGGTAGGTCGGCCGCAATGTCTTCACGTCGAACTCGACGGCGGCATTGGTGACCCCCGGATGCGTTTCCGCGAAGGCCTTCAGCTCAGCGTAGTGAGTGGTGGCGGCGACCCAGGCGCCGCCCTCCAGCAGGCGGGCCACGATGGCCATGGCCAGGGCCGATCCCTCGGTCGGGTCGGTGCCGGCGCCCACCTCGTCGAGCAGAACCAGCGCCTTCGGTCCGGCGGCGGCCGCGAAGCGGACCACGTTGCGGAGGTGGCTGGAGAACGTGGACAGCGACTGCGCGATCGACTGCTCATCGCCGATGTCGGCCATCACCCGGCTGAAGACCGGCATGCGCGCCCCATCCGCCGCCGGCACGCGGAGACCGGACTGGTGCATCAGCGCGAGGAGCCCAAGCGTCTTGAGGGACACCGTCTTGCCCCCGGTATTCGGCCCTGTCACCACCAGCGCGCGATAGCCGAAGCGATCGCCGATGCGCAGATCTATGGGGACCGCAGCGGATCCCAGGAGCGGGTGGCGCGCGGAGAGGAGCTCGACCGCATCATCGGCGGGACCGGGGCGAACCGCGTCGAGCTGGGCGCCGAGGCGCGCCCTCGCCATCCACAGGTCGGCACGGGCCAGGGCATCGAGCGACGCGAGCAGGGAGGTGGCGCGCTCCTCGACCGCGCGCGACAGCTCGTCGAGGATGCGCTCCTCTTCGCGCTCCTCCTCGATGGCCGCCTGGGTCCAGGTGTTGTTCAGCTCCACCACGCTGAGTGGCTCGACGAAGAGCGTCGCGCCCGAAGCGCTCTGGTCGTGAACGATCCCCTTCAGCCGTCCCTTGGCCTCGGCGCGGACGGGGATCACGTAGCGGCCGGAGCGGAGCGTCACGATCGGCTCGCCGATCACGCCCGCCAGGGCGGTCGAGCGCAGCATCGTGTTGAGGCGCTCGCGGACGCGGTCCTGCGCGGTCCGCAGCCGCTTGCGGATGCTCGCCAGCTGCGACGACGCGGAGTCGAGCAGCTCGCCCGATTCGTCGACGCTGCGACGAATCCGCTCCTGCAGTGCCGGCGCCTCGTCGAGCTCGTCGCGCACCTCCGCCAGGTGGCGCCCGCTCCAGGATGAGAGCCGCTCGGCGAAGCGTCCGCTGGCGTAGAGCGTCTCGGCCACGTCGAGGAGCTCCTGGGCGGCCAGCCGCCCACCGCGACGAGCTCGCTCGAGCGAGGGGCGGATATCGCGCGCGCCGCCGACCCCGGCCTGCGGCTGCTCCACAAGGAGGCGCGCGGCCTCATCGGTCTGGTCACCGAGCAGCCCAACCAGGACGGCGTCGGCGGCCGGGACGGTGGCCTCGGCCAGCTCCCGCCCCGGCGTGAAGGCGGTCAGGGCCGCGAGCTGCCCGACGATGGCGCCGAACTCGAGGGCGCGCAGGGTGCTCGGATCGGCGGCCGCTCCGGGGGCCAGCTCGAGCTGGCTCACGGCCGCGACAGGTGCGGATCGCCCGGGACGACGAAGCGCAGCGGCCGCTCGGCCCATGCTTGAGCGTACTGGACTCCGATCCGCGGTCGTCGCGCGATCGCCGGCTGCACGACCCGTGGACCGATCGAGACAGGCCCGCTTACGAGGTCGGTGCCATTGAGCGATCGGTCGATCCCGTAGGCGAGCGCCAGGTTTCCGGGCCCCGCAGCCAGGCGCTGGTCGCGCACCGGGCCGCGGCGAGCCCGCGCGGCGTCGAGGCCATCGGAGAGCGCCGCCGCGCGAATCAGCACAGCCTCCGGCTTGGCGCCGGGTCCGCAGACGACGTTGATGCAGTGGTGGATGCCGTACACCAGGTAGACGTACAGGTGACCGGGCGGGCCGAACATCACGGCATTGCGTGCCGTCCTGCCGTGCGCCGAATGAGCGGCGAGATCCTCGGGTCCGAGGTAGGCCTCGACCTCGACGATCGTGCCTGCCACGCGGCTGTCCGGCGCGTCATGCGTCAGCTGCATGCCGAGCAGCTCGGGCGCGAGCTCGATGGCGGATCGGTCGTACCAGGATCGGTCGGTCGTTGCGACCGACACGCGAAGGGTCACGGGACCTTGAGAAGGGCCGCGATCTCGCTCGGGACGAATGGGCGCGCCACGAAGCCAGCGATCGGAAGGATCGTGTCGCGGAAGTAGCCAATGATCAGGGAGGAGTTCAGGCCGTCGTAGTACGCCTTCAGGGGTCCGGCGTCTGCGGCGTGGCCCGCCGCGCCCTTGAAGAAGCTATCGAGCACGACCAGCTGGAAGGTCAGCACCAGCGCCGCGAAGAGGAGGCCGAGCACCGCCCCGCCGATCTCGTCGAGCTGCTTGATGATCGGCAGGCGGGTGCGTCGATAGAAGGCGCGCACGATGAACCAGCCGCCGATGACGAAGCCGATGAACAGGACGATGAAGATCCACAGCCCCTTGAGCTCAGGGGTGGCTGGGGTCGGGGTCCACAGCCCAAGCGCGTCGGTGATCGGGCCTTTGAGCTGGCTGGCGAGGATGAAGGCCACGACGACGACGATCGCATTCAGCACGTAGCGGATGATCCCTTGCGTGTAGCCCATGAAGACGCCGACGGCCAGCACGACGATGACCACCAGGTCGATCCAGTTGAGCTTGGTGAAAAACTCCACCTGTTTCCCTCGGTTCGGCGGGCGCAAGGGTAGCAGCCGGTGCGTGCGCGCCACAAGGCGCGAAAAGGTACCTAGCGGATCTCCGCGCCGAGGTGGTGGCGCAGCGACCCGCGCACCCGGTTGAGGGCCTTCTCGACCGCCTTCTCGTCGTCGACTGAGGCCGGCTGGAAACGGAGCGCGAGGGCATACGAGACGTGCCCCTCGCCCACCTGCGGGCCCTGGTAGGCATCGAACAGGCGCAGGTCGGCGAGCATTGGTCCGGCCGCCATTCGGGTGATGCGCAGCAGCTCACCGACCGGGACGCTGCGCTCGAGGACGACCGCCAGGTCGCGGTCGATCGGCTGGGCGCTGGGCACGGGGGTCGCTCGCGTCGTCTCGGGGATCAGCCCCAACAGATAGTCGAGGCTGATCGAGGCATCGACCGGCCGACCGGTCAGATCCCAGTCGGCGACGACGTGCGGGTGGACTTCACCGAGCGAGCCGTAGGCGCGGCCGGCGGCATCGACGATCCGCGCCGTGCGGCCTGGATGGCGGTGCGGATGGTGGTCATCAACGGGCTCGGCCTGGTAGGCGGGCGGCGGGGCGCCGAGTGCCGCGTGCAGCGCCTCGACGATCCCCTTCACCGTCGCGACGTCGGCCGGCTCGGCGGCGGCGTGCAGGCTTCGCGGCGTCCCGCGGCCGAGCAGGGCGATACCGAGCTCCCACGACTCGTAGCGGCCGGTGCCCGCGGTCTCGGCACGGCGCTCGCGTGGGGCGGCTTCGCCGGGGTTGTACCAGTACACCTTCCCGACCTCGAACAGCCAGGCGTCCGGTCGGCGCTGGCGGGCGTTGTCGCGCAGCGAGCCGAGTAGCGAGGGATACAGGGTCGGGCGCAGGACGGAGTGGTCGACGGTGAGCGGATTGGCGATCCGGACGAGGTGCTCGCCGCTCGCCGGATAGCCGGCGCGGGCCAGGTCCGCCGGTGCGATCAGCGCATACGTCACGGTCTCGTCGAGGCCTAGGCCGGCGAGGATGCGCCGCACGCGCTCGCGCGGCGCGGTCGGATCTGGCCGATGCGCTGGCAGGGCGGGGCGCTGTGGCGCCGCCGGAATGCGCTCGTAGCCCTCGGCCCGGGCGATCTCCTCGGCGACGTCGGCGGGCTCGGCGATATCGAGCCGGAAGCTCGGCACGCTCACGGTCAACCGGTCGCCGTCAGCGTCGACCCCGAATCCGAGCGGGCGCAGCAGCTCGCCGACGCGCTCGGCGGTGAGCCGAATCCCGAGCAGCCGAGCGACGCGGTCGAGATCGATCTCGATCGCCTCCGGCGGCTTCGGTTCTGGATCGTTGTCGACGATCCCGGCTGCCACGCGGGCGCCGGTGATCTCGGCAATCAGCTGCGCCGCCCGGTCCGCAGCGCGGCGCGGCAGGTCCGGGCCGATTCCCTTCTCATGGCGGGCGCTGGCCTCGGAGCGCAGCGCGAGGCGACGCGCGGTGTTGCGGATGGTGGGGCCATGGAAGATCGCGGACTCGAGGATCACCCTGCTCGTCGCGCCCCCGACCTCGGTCGAGGCGCCGCCCATGATCCCGGCCAGGCCGATGGCGTTTTCGCCATCGGCGATGACCAGCATCCGCGGATCAAGCGCACGCTTCACGTGGTCGATCGTCTCGAGGCGCTCGCCCTCGCGAGCGCGACGCACGACGATCCGCCCGTCGGGGATGGCGTCCGCGTCGTACGCATGCATCGGCTGTCCGAGCTCGTGCATCACGTAGTTCGTGACGTCGACGACCGCGCTGACCGGGCGTATCCCGGCCGCCAGCAGGCGGCGTTGCATCCATTCGGGCGACGCGCCGTTGCTCACCGAATCGAAGTAGCGTGCCGTGAAGCGTGGACACAGCTCCGGCTCCTCGATCCGGACGCTGACGCGCTCGCTGGCCGGCTCGCCGCTCTCCTGCACGCGGACCGTCGGCTCCCGGAGCTGCGCACCGGTGAACGCCGCGACCTCGCGCGCCAGGCCGACCATCGAGAGCGCGTCGCCGCGATTCGGCTTCACGTCGACGTCGAGCACCACCTCGCCCAGCAGCTCGGCCAGCGGCGTGCCGAGAGCCACCCCGTCGGGCAGGATGTGGATCCCCTCCGCGTCGCCGCCCAGCCGCAGCTCGGCGGCGCTGCAGAGCATCCCCTCGGACTGCACGCCGCGGATCTTGCTGCGCTCGATGCGGCGCTCGCCGGGCAGCAACGCCCCGACCCGGGCGACCGGCACCAGCTGTCCCACCGCGATATTGGTGGCCCCGCACACGATCTGGAGCGGCTCGCCGTCGCCGACGTCGACGCTCGTCAGGCTCAGCTTGTCGGCGTTGGGATGCGGACTGACCGAGAGGAGCCGGCCGACGACCACATCGGTCCAGTCTGCGCCGGTCGTCTCGATGGCAGACACCTCCATCCCCTGGAGTGTCAACCGCTCCGCGAGCTCGGCCGGCGAGATGGTGATGTCGACGTAGTCGCGCAGCCAGGTGAGCGGTACACGCACCGCTATCGGCCCCCGCTGAACTGCTCGAGGAAGCGCAGGTCCGCCCCCATCAGCGAGCGCAGGTCGGCGATCCCGTAGCGCAGCAGGGTCATCCGGTCGGGGCCCATGCCGAAGGCATAGCCCTGGTACACGTCGGGGTCGAAGCCGCCGTTGCGCAGCACGGTCGGATGGACCATTCCGGCGCCCAGGATCGTCATCCAGCCCGAGCGCTTGCAGGCCGGGCAGCCGACGCCGCCGCACACCAGGCAAGTCACGTCGAACGCGACCGACGGCTCCGTGAAGGGGTAGTAGCCCGGCCGGAACCGCGTCGCGGTCTCCGGCCCGTAGAGCCCGTGGGCGAACTCCTCGAGCATCCCCTTGAGGTCGGCCAGCGAGGTATCGCGATCGACGACGAGCCCCTCGATCTGGAAGAACTCGAAGCTATGGCTGGCGTCGACCGCCTCGTAGCGGAAGCAGCGGCCCGGCATCAGCACGCGGATTGGTGCCTCCAGCGCGCGCATGGCGCGGATCTGCACCGGAGAGGTGTGGGTGCGCAGGATCGTGCCGTCGTGCGCGGGCTCCAGCGGGTCGCTCCCCGGCTCGGCGACGTAGAGCGTGTCCCACAGGTCGCGCGCCGGATGATCCGGCGGGATATTGAGGAGCTCGAAGTTGTACTCCTCGGTCTCGACCTCGGGCCCCTCGAAGATCTCGAAGCCGAATCCGCGAAAGATCTCGCGTACGTCGCGCATGACTGTCATGGTCGGATGCAGGTGCCCCACCGCTACGCCGCGGCCGGGGAGGCTCATGTCGAGGGCCTCGTCCTCGAGCCGCGCGTCCAGGTCGGCTCCCTGCAGCTCCTCGAGCCTGCTGCTGATCGCCCGCTCCGTGTCACGCCGCACCTCGTTGGCGAGCTGCCCGAGCGCCGGGCGCTCGGCCATGTCGGCGCTGCCCAGCTGCCGCAGGAGCGCCGTCAGCTCGCCGGCTCGGCCGAGCAGCCGCGTGCGGAGCTCCTCGACCTCGCTCGCGCTGCTCGCCTGCGCCAGGCGCAGGGCCAGGCCGTCCCGAATCGCCTGGAGCTCGGCGCGCAGGTCGCTCATCGGGTCACACCGCGGGCGGCTGACGCGGGGTGAGAGGAAGAAGGGTTCATCGATCCCATCATCGGCGAAAAACGAACAACCCCGCTCGCAGATGCGAGCAGGGCCGTGAATGCCGGCGGGCGCGCCGGCTACCCGGTAAACGAGGCCTTGGCGATATCGACGATCTTGGTGAAGGCCACTTCGTCACGAATGGCGAGATCGGCCAGCACCTTGCGGTCGACCTCCACCCCTGCCGCCTTGAGGCCGGCGATGAAGCGCCCGTACGGCAATCCGTGCACCCGGGTTGCGGCATTGATGCGCTGGATCCAGAGGCGACGCATGTCGCGCTTACGGTCGCGTCGGTCGCGGTAGGCGTAGACGAGCGCATGGATGAGCGCCTCGCGCGCGGGACGAATCAGCTTCGAACGGGTGCCGCGACGGCCCTCTGCCTGGTTGAGGAGGCGCTTGTGACGGCGGTGGGCCGCGACGCCGCGCTTGACTCGAGCCATGAGCTACTTCTTGCCCTTGCCCGCGTACGGCATCAGCCGCTCGAGCTGCGCGGTGTGAGCCGGTGCCACCGCCGCCATCCCGTCGTAGCGCCGCGTGCGGCGGCTGGGCTTGATCTGCAGGTGATGGCCGCGCCAGGCCTTGGGGCGCACCCACTTGCCGGAGCCGGTCTTGCGGTAGCGCTTGGCGGTGCCCTTGTGCGTCTTCATCTTCGGCATCGTGTCGTTATCCCTGCTCCACCGGTGTCTCGGCCGTTGCCTCGGGAACCGCGGCCAGCTGTGCCGGAAGGTCGCCCTTGGCCGCGATCGCATCCGCGATCGTCTCGGCGCTCTCGCTCTTCTTCTCGGGCCGCTTCTCGAGCGGTCCCATCACGATGTACATGCTCCGCCCCTCGAGAAGCGGCTGACGCTCGATCGTCCCGTGCTCCGCGAGCACTTCGGCGGTCCGCATCAGGAGGTCGCGTCCCAGGTTGGCGTGGCTGATCTCGCGTCCGCGGAAGCGGACCGTGACCTTGACCCGGTCCCCATGATCGAGGAATTCGGCCGCGCGCCGGGCCTTCGTCTTGAGGTCGTGGACGTCGATCTTGACCGCCAGCCGCACCTCCTTGAAGGTCTGCGACTTCTGCTTCTTCTTCGCTTCGCGATCGCGCTTCTGGAGCTCGTACTTGTATTGGCCGTAATCCAGGATGCGGCATACCGGTGGGACCGCGGTGGGAGCAACCTCGACGAGATCCAGTCCCCTCTCCTGGGCGATGGCAAGAGCTTCGGCGGTGGGGATCACTCCCAGCTGACTGCCCTCGTCATCGACGACCCGAACCTCGCGGATCCGGATCATCTCGTTTATTCGGAGATCTCTCGCGATCTTACTGCCACTCCCTAACAAAGAGGCCACCGGCCGATACGGGCGGGTGGCTCAATTCCATCTGCGCGAACGCCGGCCGACTATACACCGAGCCCCCCACACGGTCAACGCGGCGAGGCCTCAGGGGAAGTCGTAGAAGATCGCCACCTGGCGTCCTTCGGGGTCGGCCACACGGAAGGATCGGGTGCCCTCCCACCGATCTCCGGACGGCGGCCCGACGAGGGCGAAACCCCGGCCGCCGAGGTCCTGGGCCCAAGCGTCGACCTCCCCCGCAGTGTCGACCTTGAAGCCGATCTGGATCCCGTCGCGCGTCGGGATCTCGCCGCGTCGGAAGCTCAGCTCGAAGCCGCCGAGCTCGAGGTCGACGCCGCTCGCGTCATCGGCGCGTCGTTTGAACCCGAAGGCGGACTCGTAGAACTCGGCCACCCGCTGGGGATCGGTGGAGCGCAGGGCCAGCTGCCCGATGCCGCGCATCTTCCTCATGAGCGGCTACGGCTCGGGGGCGTAGGGCCACAGCTCGCGGGCGTCGATGCGGCCGCGCAGCTCGGCAACGAAGTCATCGAGCGGCACGCCCTGGGAGGATTCGCCGGTACGCAGGCGCGGGCTGACCGCTCCCGCCTCGGCATCCCGATCCCCCACCACCACCATGACGGGCACCTTCTGCTCCTGGGCGTCGCGCAGCTTGGCCTGCATCCGCTCCGAGCGATCATCGACCTCGACACGGATTCCTGCCGCGAAGAGCCGGTCGCGAACCGTGGCGGCGTACTCCGCATGGCGGTCAGCGATCGGCACGATGGCGACCTGCACCGGGGCGACCCACAGCGGGAACGCACCCGCGAAGTGCTCGGTGATGACGCCGATGAACCGCTCGAAGGTTCCGAAGATCGCGTAGTGGATGATCACCGGCCGCTCGAAGCCGCCGGCGGCGTCCCGGTACTCGAGGTCGAAGCGCTGCGGCAGCTGGTAGTCGAGCTGAATGGTTGCCGTCTGCCACTCGCGGCCCAGTGCATCCTCGATGAAGACGTCGATCTTCGGCGCATAGAACGTGGCGCCGCCGACGTCGACTCCGTAGACGATCTCCGCGCTCTCCAGCGCGGCGGTCAGCTTTCCCTCCGCCATGTCCCAGAACTCGTCGCTGCCGAGCTTCTTCTCCGGTCGCGTCGACAGCTTGAAGGTCGGCGAGAAGCCGAATGGCGCGTACTGCCGGGAGACCAGCCGCAGGGCGAGGTCGATCTCCGCGATCACCTGGTCATCGCGGCAGAAGACGTGCGAGTCATCCTGGGTCAGCTGCCGCACCCGGAAGAGGCCGGCCAGCGCCCCCGTCCGCTCCTTGCGGAAGAGAAGGCTGTAGTCCGCGAGGCGCATCGGCAGGTCGCGGTACGAGCGCGAGCGCGTCTTGTAGATGAGGATCTCTTCCGGGCAGTTCATCGGCTTCAGGCCGGAGATGTGGTCCGAGTCGTCGAGCACGAACATGTTGTCCTGGTACAGGTCCCAGTGGCCCGACTGCTCCCACAGCTCCTTGCGGACCAGGCTCGGCGTTCGGACTTCCGCAAAGCCACCCTCTCGCCGGACCTGGCGCGACCAGTCCTCGAGCGCGCGCCAGAGAGCCATGCCGCGGGGATGCCAGAACGGGGCCGCGGGGGATTCTGGATGGAACGTGAAGAGATCGAGCTCGCGGCCGATCTTGCGGTGGTCTCGTGCCTTCGCTTCCTCGAGCCGCCAGAGATAGCGGTCGAGCTCCTCCTGGGTCTCCCACACCGTCCCGTAGACGCGCTGCAGCATCGGCCGTGACTCGTCGCCGCGCCAGTAGGCGGCCGACGAGTTGAGGAGCTTGAACGGCCCGAGCGCGGCGGTCGACTCGAGATGTGGCCCGCGGCACAGGTCGTTGAAGCTGCCGTGCCGGTAGAAGCTGACCGTCTCCGACTCGGCGGCCGGGAGGTCACGGATGATCTCGACCTTGTAATCCTGCCCCTCGCCCTCGAGCTGCGCGAGCGCCTCGTCGCGGGCTAGCTCTGAGCGCTCGAAGGAGAGGCCGGCCTTCTTCTGCTCGCGCATCTTGGCCTCGATCGCCTCGAGGTCGGCCGGACCGAGCGCGCGGGGCAGATCGAAGTCGTAGTAGAACCCGTCCTTGATGGCCGGGCCGATCCCCAGCTTCGCTCCGGGAAAGAGCTCCAGGACCGCCGCCGCCATCATGTGGGCGGCGGAATGGCGCATCGTCTCGAGCCGGTCATGGGCGCCGGCATCGAGTAGCTCCTCCGGGCGTGAACGGACCTCGTCAGAGTCGACAGCCATGCGCCGAAGGGTAGCGCATGAGGCGACCGATCGGCGCTCGCGCGGCTACGGCCCGGACTCGGCCTCATCCGCGTCGGGGAGCGTCTCCGGCTCCGGCTGCAGCGCGTCGCTCGGCGATGGATCACCCATCTCGCCGGTCGGCGGCATCTCGCCTCCCGACGGGTAGGCGCCGGTATCGGGGTAGAAGCTCGCCTCGTCCGCCTCCCGCTCGTGGCGCCGCTCCTCCAGATCGTCGACGTTCTCCGCGTCAGCTTCTCGGTCGCCCAACATCAATCTGCTCCTGTACGGATATGGATCTGCAGTGACTGTAAGCCCGTGGCGTCAGGCGTGGCGGGCATCGGTCAGGCCAAAGCGCTCGATATCGGCCCTGTACTGCGTGCGTGACAGGAAGGTGCCGTAGCAGAGGCGGGCCGAGCCTTCGACCGGCTCCGACTCGGTGGCCGCGCGCTCGAGGAGGAGGCTGCGCAGCCTTTCGGGAACCATGCGTCGGTCGGATGGATACACATAGTCGAAGAGGGTGATATGGGCCAGCAGGACGCGCCAATGCAACCCGAAGCGCGCCAGCAGCCGATCCGTATCGATCCGCCCCTGCGCGGCGCGAAGGAGATGGATCACGTCGGCGCCGTCGAAGCGCTCGCGCTCCATGATGAATCCCTTCGACCAGATCATCTCCTCGATCGGGATCACGCGCGCGCGGTGGCCGAGCACCTGCCCCCAGCGGGCGTGCTCGAACCAGAGGTCGTCGACGATGGCGACGCCGTTGCCCGAGCTGAAGATCAGGTCCACCAGGTGCTCGCCCACCTTCGTCTTGGCGATCCAGGTCGGCGCGGTCATCTCGGTCTCGTGTCCGGCGGCCCGCAGCAGCTCGAGCGCACGCTCCGCATGGGCCGGCCGCAGGAACAGGTCGAGGTCCTTGGTGCGCTCGCCGATGCCGGTGTA
>JBDUDC010000124.1:0-4349 GCA_040003165.1 Chloroflexota bacterium | reverse complement strand
GAGGCCGGCCACTTGAATGTGCATGAGCCCCGACGCGGGGACTTCGCGGAGGGCCAGGAGCGCGACACAGGCCACCAGCACGCCAATGAGGACGAGGGTGACTTTGCGCGCGGTCAGGAACACGACGAGCACTGATCGGTGACCTCGTCGCCCATCGCCGATCAGCGTCGAAGGAGGTGGACGTCGCCAAACTGATTCCCCGGTGCCCCGGCCAGGCCTGGTGGCCTGTTACTGAGCAATACCTGCACCGAGAGGAAACCTGCGCATGCTGACCAATGGCTTTCAGATCATGATCGCCGAGACCTTCGGCACCGCGATCCTGATCATCCTCGGCGACGGCGTGGTCGCCGGCGTGCTGCTTGCCCGATCCAAGGCGCAGAACGCAGGCTGGATCGTCATCACCACCGGATGGGCACTGGCCGTCGCCGTGGCTGTGTACGCGATCGGGAGTCTGACGGGGGCACATCTCAATCCCGCGGTGACCATTGGCCTGGCGGCGATCGGGGCGACCAAGTGGGATCTCGTGCCGTGGTACCTGATCGGGGAATTCCTGGGCGCGTTCATTGGCGCCGTGATCGTCTTCTTCCACTACCTTCCGCATTGGGCGGAGACCGACGATCCAGGGCTCAAGCTGGCCGTCTTCTCGACCGGACCGGCGATTCGAAACACCACTGCCAACCTGATCAGCGAGATCATCGGCACTTTCATGCTGGTATTTGGTGTTCTGGGCATCACGAACGCGGCGAACAACGTCGGAGCGCTGGCAGCGCTGCTCGTCGGCTTCCTGGTCTGGGCAATCGGCCTGTCCCTCGGCGGACCGACCGGGTATGCAATCAACCCGGCCCGTGACCTGGGGCCGCGCATTGCGCACGCCCTGCTGCCAATCCCGGGCAAGGGCAGCTCGGATTGGGGGTACAGCTGGATCCCGGTAATTGGTCCGCTCATCGGTGGCGTGCTGGGCGCCGTGGTCTACCAGGCCGTCTTCACGAAGTACCTGATGGGCGGTTGATCGTCGCCCGAGGCGTCGAACGCGGCGGGGAGCTCCCCGCCGCGTTCCCATCAATCACGCGGCATCACCGCGGGTAAGGAGCGACGAATCGATGAAGAAGCTGATCAACACGCCCGAGGCGGTCGTCAGCGAGGCCCTCGCCGGCATGGCGGCGGCGCACGGCGACCTGCTGAAGGTCATCGACCCGAACGTGGTTGTTCGTGTCGACGCGCCGCGCAAGGGCAAGGTCGGGATCATCTCGGGCGGCGGCTCCGGGCACGAGCCGATGCACGGCGGTTTCGTTGGCAGCGGCATGCTCGACGCCGCCTGCGCCGGGGACGTCTTCACCTCCCCGGTGCCGGACCAGATGCTGGCCGCCACCAAGGCGGTCGACGGCGGAGCCGGCGTGCTCCACATCGTCAAGAACTACACCGGCGACATCATGAACTTCGAGCTCGCCGCCGAGCTCGCGCAGGGCGATGGGATCGAGGTCAGCTCGGTCGTCATCGCAGATGACGTCGCAGTCAAGGACTCGCTCTACACCGCGGGCCGCCGTGGGGTGGGTGGGACAGTGCTCGCCGAGAAGATCGTCGGTGCCGCGGCCGAGGCGGGGCAGGACCTCGCGGCGGTCACCGCCCTCTGCCAGCGCGTGCAGGACAACGTGCGCTCGATGGGCATGGCGCTCACGAGCTGCACCGTACCGGCCGCGGGCAAGCCGACGTTCGAGATCGGCGACGACGAGATGGAGATCGGAGTCGGAATCCACGGTGAGCCCGGACGCGAGCGACGGAAGCTGGCGAGCGCGGACGAGATCACCGAGGCCCTCCTCACGCCGATCCTTGACGACCTGCCGTTCAGCTCCGGGGACCATGTGCTGGCCTTCGTGAACGGCATGGGTGGTACCCCGCTCATCGAGCTCTACATCGTCTACAACAAGGTCGCGGCCATGTGCCGGGACCGCGGCCTCACGATCGACCGCAACCTGGTCGGGAGCTACATCACTTCCCTCGAGATGGCCGGCTGCAGCATCACGCTGCTGAAGCTGGACGACGAGATGACCGGGTTGTGGGACGCGCCGGTCCACACGCCAGCGCTGCGCTGGGGCGTGTGAGTCCCGCATGCCGACGGGGAACTTCGACTCCGCTGCCTTCGGCCGCTTCCTGCAGATCTTCGCCGACCGCATCGGCGAGCGACGCGTGGAGCTGACCGAGCTCGACTCGGCGATCGGCGATGCCGACCACGGCATCAACATGGACCGTGGCTTCTCCGCGGTCCGCGCGAAGCTTGCCGAGCTCGACGGCTCCGATCTCGGGGCGGCGGCAAAGGCGGTTGGGATGACACTCATCTCGACCGTGGGCGGGGCATCCGGTCCCCTGTACGGCACGTTCTTCCTGCGCCTGGCGACCGGCCTGGGAGAGGCATCGACAGTCGACGCCGCGACCCTGGGCGTCGCACTCCGCGCCGGGCTCGACGGCGTGCGCCAGCGCGGCAAGGCAGAGCTGGACGACAAGACGATGGTCGACGCCATGGCGCCGGCCGTCGACGCTTACGACGCGGCGTCCACAGAGGGCATCGGTCCGGCGCTGGAGGCGGCCGCGGCCGCCTCCGCGGTGGGCCGCGATCGGGTCACCCCGCTCGTTGCCCGCAAGGGTCGGGCGAGCTACCTCGGCGAACGCGCCGCGAACCACCAGGACCCGGGGGCGACGTCCACCACAATTCTCTTCGAGTCTCTCCGCGACGCGGTCGCCGAGGGCTGACCATCGAGCCACCGCACTCACCGAAAGGAAGGCAGCGATCGACATGGCCAAGTACGTCCTCGCCCTCGACCAGGGCACGACCTCCAGCCGAGCCATCCTGTTCAACGCCGACGGAACGATCCACAAGACGGCGAACCAGGAGTTCCCTCAGATCTTTCCGTCTCCCGGCCACGTCGAGCACGACCCGGAAGCGATCTGGGACTCACAGATGGCGGTCGCCAAGAAGGTGATCGCCGACGCGGGCGCCTCGCCTGACGACATTGCGGCCATCGGCATCACCAATCAGCGCGAGACGACCGTCGTCTGGGACAAGAAGACCGGCAAGCCGGTCCAGAACGCGATCGTGTGGCAGAGCCGCATCACCGCCGGCTACTGCGACGAGCTGAAGGCTGCCGGGCACGAGGCGAAGTTCCGCGAGAAGACGGGCCTGCCGATCGATGCCTATTTCAGCGGGACGAAGATCCGGCATATCCTCAAGAACAACCCGGGCGCGCAGGAGAAGGCCGAAGCCGGCGAGCTGCTCTTTGGCACCGTCGACAGCTTCCTCATCTGGCGCCTGACCGAGGGTCGGGTGCATATGGCCGACTACTCGAATGCCAGCCGCTCGCTGCTCTTCAACATCCACACGCTCGACTGGGATGACGAGCTGCTCGGCATCATGGATGTCCCGCGCGCGATGATGCCGCAGCCGCGACCGTCGAGCGAGGTGTACGGCGAGACGACGCTCCTGGGCGGCTCGCTCAAGATCGCCGGCGATGCCGGAGACCAGCAGGCGGCCACCTTCGGGCAGGCCTGCTTCGACGTCGGCATGGCCAAGCAGACCTACGGCACCGGCGCCTTCATGCTCATCAACACCGGCGAGGAGGCGGTGCCCTCCAAGAACGGCCTGCTGACGACGATCGCCTGGGGCTACGACGGCAAGGTGATCTACGCGCTCGAGGGCTCGGTCTTCATCGCCGGCGCGGCGGTGCAATGGATCCGGGACGGACTCAAGGTCATCACGAATTCGGCCGACGTCGAGAAGCTGGCCGGCAAGGTCGCCGATACCGAGGGCGTCTACATGGTGCCGGCGTTCGTCGGTCTGGGCGCGCCGTATTGGGATCAGTACGCGCGCGGCCTGATCATCGGTCTCACCCGCGGCTCGACGATTGAGCACATCGCCCGGGCCACTGTGGACTCGATGGCCTACCAGACCCGCGAGGTGCTGGAGGCGATGCAGGCGGACTCGGGGGTCACCCTCAAAGAGCTCAAGGTCGACGGCGGCGCGGTCGTCAACAACGACCTCATGCAGTTCCAGGCCGACATCCTCGGCGTCGCAGTCGAGCGGCCGCAGGTGGCCGAGACGACCGCGCTCGGCGCCGCCTACCTGGCCGGACTGGCGGTCGGATTCTGGAAGGACACCGGCGACGTCACGAAGAACTGGGCGCTCGATCGGCGATTCGAGCCCCAGATGGACAAGGAGAAGCGCGAGAAGCTGTTCAAGGGCTGGAAGAAGGCCGTTCAGCGCTCGCTCGACTGGGAAGAGCACTAGGCTTCTCACCAGCCTGAGGGCCGATGCGCCCGGAGCCGCGGGCTCCGGGCGCGGTCCGACTCGCCACGCAGGG
>JBDUDC010000123.1:0-4351 GCA_040003165.1 Chloroflexota bacterium | reverse complement strand
ACCACGCACGGCGCCGGCGGGCTTCACGCGTCAGAGGTAGCGGGCGCTGGCCATCGCGATCACCGCCACTGCCAGCAGGACGAGGTCAACGAGGCCGATGGTGCGCAGCCTCGCCTGGACGGCGTGCAGCTCGCTCATCAGGGCCTCGGACGGGGGACCTCCGGCGGCCTTCATCTCGGCCCCGATCGCTCCCAGGCGGTCGACGTTGGGCTTGATGAGCGCGTTGCCGCCGATGAACGCGATCAGCGCCGTGATCCCGCCGACGGTGAGTGCGAGACCGAATGGCGTCCCGATCCAGTCGGCCCTCAACCCATCGGAATCGATCCAGTACAGAATCAATCCGGCCAGGACGGTCAGGGCCGAAAGGACGAGGAAGTAGATCGGCATGCGCCGCTTGACGATCACCTGCTGCATGAATTTCTCTGCATCGGGGCCAAGCTCGCCGGCGGTTGGCTCGACGAACACGAAGAAGGCGACCGCGCCGCCGACCCACAGGATGCCGGCGCCGACGTGCACCACGCGCAACACGATGTGCAGGAGATCCAAGGCCGCCACCTCTATCTGGCCGATGAGCTATCGGCCGCATGATCGCCGATTGTCGATCCCGCGCGCAGTACACTCCGACCGACCTTCACCAACGACGCGGGTAGTGCCATGCGGGTTTCTTGCCGCCGAGCGGCCTGGATCGTCGCCACCGGGATCATCCTCGCGGGCTGCAGCGCGAAGTCCTTGACCCAGCCGTCCTGGCCGGCTCCCGGGGACCCGATGAAGCTGAGCCGCGACGCCGGCTTCGTGCCGACCGATCGGGAGTTCCTCACTACCCACACCCACGTGCACCTCGACGTGTTCGTCGATGGGAAGCACGTCACCATTCCCGCGGGTATCGGAATCGACATCGCGGCGCCCAAGGGCATCGAGGCGACCAAGACTCCCGATGGGAGCGGAATGGACTACCAGGTGACCGTCTGCGATGCGCCGTGCCTCTCCGAGCTGCATACGCATACCGTGGACGGCATCCTGCACACCGAGTCGAGCAAGGTCGATCAGGCTCCGCACACCCTCGGGCAGTTCTTCACCGAGTGGGGCGTCAAGCTCGATAACTCATGCATCGGGGAGTTCTGCAAGTCGGACACCACCATCGCCGTCTATCTCGACGGCAAGAAACACGACGGCAATCCGGCCGACATCAAGCTGACGCCGCACCTCGAGGTGGCCGTCGTCATCGGCAAGCCCCCCGCCCTGGTTCCCGACTCATGGAGCTTCGAGGAGGGAAGCTAGAGGGGCGGACATAGTAGTGGGCCGCCTCGACGAGGCGGCCCACTGAGCTGTCGGCGACCGTCAGCGCGCGCCGGCCGGCTCCATCTGCTCGACGAACTGGCGGCGCCATTCCGGCGCCTCGAACGGGCTCGCGAAATAGTCGGTCTGCTTGACGATCTTGCCGTCGGAGCCGAGCTCGATGATCGAAACCGAGGACACCGGCGTGCCGTCTCCGTAATCGATCGTGCTCTCGATGACCCATGCTTCCCCCGGCTTGAGGACGCGGCGCAGGGTCGCCTTCGGGGCCGTCCCGGTATTCGCCGAGTAGCCTTCGTTCAGCTTCTTGATGTTTTCCTTGCCCCGGATCCGCTCGCCCGACTGCGGCCATTCCTGCACGATGTCGTCGGAGGCCATCTCCTCCATCGCCTTGCCGTAGGCCTGCATATCGCCGGACTCGTAGACCTGGCGAATCTGGTCGGCCATCTGGTTGTCGTCCACGAAAACATTCCTCCGCTGGTGCGATCGTGGGGTCGGAAATGGAAAGCTCGGCCGCGACACGACGCTGTGGTCCTCCAGTGTCACTCCGCAGGACCCGCCGCGTCGAGCGACTTATCCACATTCGGTGCCTTTCGCCGATGCCAGACTGAGACCGATGAAACGGCCGATTCCTGTTTACCTGGAGGTCACGCCCAGGCGCACGTTCGCGGCCGCTGTCGACTGGCCGGGCTGGTGCCGGAGCGGCAAGACGGAGGATGAGGCGCTCGATGCGCTCGTCGCCTACGGACCACGCTACGCGAACGTCGCTGGCCGCAGCGCCGGCTTCACCGCGCCGACCGATACGTCGATGCTCAAACTGACCGAGCGCCTGAAGGGCGGCCCGACTACCGAGTTCGGCGCCCCGCAGGCAACGCCGCGGAGCGACCATCAGCCCCTCGACGAGGCTGAGCTGAGGCGCCAGACGACGCTCCTGCGCGCGGCGTGGCGAGTGTTTGACGCCATGCTCAAGCGCCACGCCGGGGTCGAGCTGCGGAAGGGACCGCGAGGAGGGGGCAGAGATCAGGCGCGCATGGCTGCCCACGTGGTCGACGCCGAGCGCTCGTACCTGACCCAGCTCGGCGCGCGACCGCCGAAAGGTGACGATCCGGGCGCCCTCCGCAAGCGCGTCGTGGCGGCATTGGCGGCCCGAGCGCACGACGAGCCGATCGACGACCCGAGCGGAACCAAGAAGCGCTGGGAGCCCCGTTTCTTCGTGCGCCGCGCGGCGTGGCATGCGCTCGACCACGCGTGGGAGATCGAGGACCGGGTGCCGCGCTAGGCGCTGAAGGTCCTCGGCGGTGGGAAATCGGTCGGCAGGTCTGCGCCCAAGACCTGGAAGAGCTCCTCCGGCTCGGGCAGACCCTGGAGCTGATGGGTGCCGAGCGCGAGGAAGCCGATGCCGACCGGCAGGGATGCTTCGACCGCCTCGCGGGCGGCGCGCGAGAGCACGATCTGGCGGCCGTGCGCCGCGAATGAGATGCGAGCCGTCGCATGGACCGGCAGTCCGACGTACCCGGTCTCGGTGAGCGTTGGGTGGCCGCTGTGGAGACCAACCCTCACGCGCACCTCCTCCCCCGCCGGCCAAGCGCGGTCGCGCAGCCGGCGCTGGATCGCCAGGCTCGCCTCGAGGGCTGCCGGCGCCAGCTCGAAGACCGCGAAGAGCTCGTCGCCGCGCGCATCGATCTCGCGACCGCCCGCAGCACGAATTGCGGCGCGCAGCACGCGACGGACGTCGGTCAGCAGAGCTCCGTAGCGATCGCCCAGCCGGCGCACCAGGCCGGTGGAGTCCTCGACATCGGCCAGCAGGAAGGTGACGAAGCCGGCCGGCAGCGAGCGGACCTCGCTGGCGCGAGCCTCGATCTCGCCCTGCAGCCGCTCGTTCTCGATCGCGAGCCGTACCGCTGCCGTGACCGTGTTGACGAGATTCGGGTCGCGCAGGACGGCGGGATCATGGACGAGCGCGGTCATCGGTCGTCCGTGGCGCTCGAGCAGGGTGACCGCCCGGTCCTCGCCATCGGCCGGGAGGGCGACCGCAAGTCCTGTCCCGTCGAGATAGGCCGCGGCCGAGTCCGACCACTGCAGCAAGGCGAGGCTTCGATCGCCGAGGGCAGACCGCAGACGCTCCTCGAGCTCGCCCGGCGCGCCCATCCCGCCAAGCTCGATCACCGCTTGGCCGGCCGCCGCCTGCGTGCTCTGCGAGCGCAGCTGGCCGGTGATGAACCCGACTGGAACGATGCCGTATTTCTTGGCCGCGTTCAGCAGCCTCGTCCGCGCTCGGCCGCGCGCCGCATCGTCCTCGAAGGAGGTCCGGCTGAAGCGCGCCAGGGCGTTGCGCACGTGCGCTTCGTCGTTGATGGGCAGTCGCCGTCGGCCTCGGGAGTCGACGTACGCGAACGCGCTGTCGGGCAGGCGGGCGCGCTTTTTCGTATCGAGCTGGGTCATGGGCTGGTGCCGCCATCATCGCAAAACGGCGGCGGCCACGCTATCAGCTCGCGATGAGCTCCTCGACCCAGGCCTCGAGCCGCGGCAGATGCTCCTCGAGGTGGTCGGGCCCCGCCTTGCGGGCCCAGAACTCCGCCGGAGGGCTGATCTCGGGCAGCTCGATCCATGCCCGCTTCAGCTCGGAATGCGCCGACGCGCATTGGAGGTGGACCAGCTCGAACGGGATGTCACTCATGGCGTCGAGGAATTTCGCGTTCGCGGCGTCGACGTCCAGCTCGCCCTCCCGATAGGTCCCTGCGGCGACCTGGTGCAGGACGGCGGCGCCCTCCGCCATCCAGGTACCGAGATGAGCGACGGCGTCCTTCGCCGTCCACCCCTCCTCGTAGTAGCCGGCGATCGCCGCGGTCTCCGGAGTGAGCTGGTCGATCACGGCATGCAGGCGCTGCCACGTCTCGGTCTCGCCCGGCAGATCACGCCGGTCCGGCCGACTCTTCACCGCATGCCTGGTCGTCATGACTCCAGTCTACTGACGCCGACCAGCGGCCGGCAAAGTGGCATCCCGGTTCGCGGCCTCGGCGACCGCCTCTCCGAAGTCCATTCGGCGACCCGCATCCCA
>JBDUDC010000122.1:0-4369 GCA_040003165.1 Chloroflexota bacterium | reverse complement strand
GGTGACCGTGGCGGTGCCGGCGACCGCCGGCGGCCAGATCGCGCTCCAGGTGACCAACCTGTCGCCGACTCGGATCAGCGAGATCGTGCTGCGCTGGCCGACCGCGCTGCGCGAGGTCCTGTTCCTGCATCCGTTCGTGCCGAGCAAGGAGCGCATCGCGGATGGAGGCCCCCCGTTGCGCCAGGAATGGACGAAGTGGGTCGAGGGGCCTGGCGCCCAGGGTGAGCCGGCCGGGACCACGTCGCTCGGCTATGGGCCACTCGACGCTGGCGCCACGCTGAAGATTCCGCTGTACGTCAGCCGCACCTCGGCGGGGCGGATCGGGTTCGACCTGCAGTTCCTGGCCGGCGAGAACGTGCTCTCGATCGGCGGCGGAAAGCCCGCCGAGACGCGAATCGTCGTCCCCTGATGCAGGCCGTCCTTCCCGCCTTCAACGACCTGGATCCCGAGCTCCATCGGCTGCTCGGCGAAGCGATCGATCCCGACCGCAAGGTCCTCGCCGCGCTCGAGCGGATCGTACCGATCTCGGGCAAGCGGATCGCCGACGTCGGCACCGGCATCGGGCACTATCCGATGCTGCTCGCCCGCCGCACGGGGCGCACCTATGGCATCGAATCGGCCCCGACTCTGCTGGACGAGGCTCGCCGCCGGGCGGGCCGATCCCATCAGCCGAACCTGCGGATCGTCGAGGGCGAGCCCACCGCCATCCCGTTGCGCGAGGCCGCCGTGGATATCGTGCTGTCAGGAGGCATCGAACCCGACGACCGATCGCTGCCCGCGGTCGCGGAGGCGCTGCGCGTCCTGCGGCCCGACGGCCACCTGATCGTGATCGGCTACTACGGCCGCGACGATGTCGCAGCGCTCCTGGAGCCTGAGGTGGTGGCCCGTGCCGTGGAAGCAACGCGCCGCCGGGTCGGCTGGTGGGTCGCGCACGGCTTCAAGATCAAGGTGGTGCACACCCGGCTTGACCTGCGCGACGAGGCCGCCGCGCAGCAGCTGCTGCCGCGCCTCTACGGGCGGCGTGGCGTGGCGTACCTCTCCGGTCCACACCGCACCACCCTGGAGCTGAAGCTCGGGCTCTACCACCGCGCGAAGGCCTGAAAGGGGCTCGAGGACACGATTCCGGCCTCATCGAGGCCGCATCACGGCGGAATCCGTACAAAATCGACCTTGCAGGCGCGAATCGCGGCATCTATGATCACGGCGTCAAAGGCCAGGCTCTTCTCCCCCCGGAGCCTGGCCTTTGGCATGGATCGCCCCCTGTCGCGGTTGGCAGATGCGTGTCGATGCTTCCCGAGCCCGCGCCGGCCGGATGCGATAATCGTCGTTCCCAGACGAGATGAGGCGCCCACGCATGGCCACCACGACTCCCCGAATGAAGATCACCTACGCGACCCTGTCGGCGCAGAACGAGGAGCTGCAGTCCGCGTTTGATGCGGCGGTGGAGAAGGCGCGTGGCGAGCTCGGCCGCTCGTACCCGATCTTGATCGGCGGCGAGGAGCGGCGGGGCGGCGCCGAGTTCGAGGATCGCTCGCCGATCGATCGCGACCTGGTGGTGAGCCGCTTCCCGGTCGGCACCCGCCAGGACGCGCGGGATGCGATTGCGGCCGCGCAGGCCGCGTATCCCGCGTGGCGCGACCTCGGGTGGCGCAAGCGCACGATGATCATGCGCCGGGCCGCGGACCTGATCAGCGAGCGACAGTTCGACTACGCGGCCCTGATGAGCTTTGAGGTCGGCAAGAATCGGCTCGAGGCGCTCGGTGACGTGGAAGAGACTGCCGATCTGCTGCGCTACTACAGCGACGAGATGGAACGGAACGATGGCTTCGTGCGACCGATGGGCTCGCTCTCCGAGGCCGAGCACACTCGCAGCGTCCTCAAGCCGCATGGCGTGTGGGCGGTCATCAGCCCCTTCAACTTCCCGATGGCCCTCGCAGGTGGCCCGAGCGCCGGCGCGCTGATCGCCGGGAACACGGTCGTGCTGAAGCCCTCGAGCGACGCTCCGCTGATGGGCTGGAAGTTCGGCGAAGCGCTGCGCGATGCCGGGCTGCCGGATGGCGTCTTCAACCTTGTCACCGGGCCGGGCGAGACGGTCGGCGCGGAGCTGGAGGAGAACCCCGGAATCGGTGGAATGGTGTTCACCGGCAGCTTCGAGGTCGGCATGAAGCTGTACAAGGGATTTACCCGCGACTACCCACGGCCGATCATCTCCGAGATGGGCGGCAAGAACCCCGCGATCGTGACCGCCAACGCTGACCTCGAGCTGGCAGCCGAGGGGGTCATGCGCTCGGCCTTCGGGTTCGACGGGCAGAAATGCTCGGCCAACTCGCGCGTCTACGTGGATCGCGCGGTGAGCGGCGAATTCGTGGCGAAGCTCGTCGAGGCGACTCGGGCGATCGCGGTGGGCGATCCGACGAAGCGGCAGAACTGGATGGGCCCGGTCATCAACGCGCGTGCCGTCGAGAAGTTCAGGGCGGCAGTCGACGAGGCGCGGCGCGACGGTGGCACAGTCGCTACCGGGGGCGAGGTGCTGAATGACGAAGAGACCAGCCGAGGGTATTTTCCCGCACCTACCGTGATCACCGGCCTGCCGACCAGCCACCATCTCTTCCAGGACGAGCTCTTCGTCCCTCTGCTGGTGGTCGGCGAGGTCGGATCGCTCGACGAGGCGCTGGAGCTCTCGAACGCGACCGAGTACGGCCTGACCGCCGGGATCTTCAGCCGCGACGAGGGGGAGATCAAGCGGTTCCTGGACACCATCCAGGCGGGGACCGTGTACGTGAACCGGCGCGCCGGGGCGACCACCGGCGCGTGGCCCGGGATCCAGTCGTTCGGCGGCTGGAAGGGCTCCGGATCATCGGGCAAGAGCGGCCTGGGCCCCTACTACGTCCAGCAGTTCCTCCGCGAGCAGTCGCAGACGGTGGTCGGCGAGGAGCCGCCGGCCTCATGATCCGTCACGCCCCCGCCGTCGAGGAGGCGGTAGTCGAGCCATCCGGCTGGTTCAGTGTCCAGCTGCGCTATGCGTACCTGGTGGGCGAGCCCGCCACCGCCTCGATGGTCGAGGACCGCGTGATCCTGGTCGAGGCGACCGACGAGGAGGCTGCGCTCGGCCACGCGGTCGAGCGGGCTCCCGAGTACGAGGACGACTTCGAGACCGATGACTCCGAAGCCGGCGCCATCCGGTTCCAGGGCATCGTCGCGATCAAGGAGCTCGACGACGGCCCGCGGAACGGCACTGAGGTGTGGCACGAGTTCATGTCGCCGCAGCCCGGCGGCGCAACCGATGACGAGGGCGATCCGCTGCCACCCGTCTGGCCGCAGGAGATGGCCTTCCCCCGCGCCACCGACGACTGACGCGGCCTCGTCCCGGCCGAGCATGAGACTGCGCCTCGCCGCCTACCGCGCCATTCGGCCCCTCCTCTTCGCCACCGATCCGGAGGCGATCCACCACCTCACCCTGGCGGCCCTGCGTGTCGCGCCGCGCTGGCTGCTGCGGCTCGTCTCCGGAGCTCGCCGCGCCGATGCGTCACCCGTCGACGTGATGGGGCTGGGCTTCCGCAATCGGATCGGGCTCGGGGCGGGCTTCGACAAGGATGCGGTGGCGCTGCGGGGATGGGCGGCGCTGGGCTTCGGCTTCGTCGAGGTCGGGACGGTGACCCCGCTCCCCCAGCCGGGGAATCCGCGACCTCGCCTGTTCCGCCTTGCACACGACGAGGCGCTCATCAATCGGATGGGTTTCAACAACTCCGGCGCGGTCGCGCTCGCGGCTCGCGTGGCGGCCGCTCGGCCCCACCTGCCGGTTGGATTTGTGGTCGGCGTCAACATCGGCCGTGGCCGTGACACTCCGGACGACCGGGCGGAGGAGGACTATCTGGCCGCGCATCGGGCCGTCGCTGGCGTAGCCGACTACGTCGCAGTCAACGTCAGCTCCCCCAACACGCCGCGGCTGCGGGACCTGCAGGACCCCTCGCGGCTCCTCGCGCTGGTCGGCGCCCTCGCCGCACAGGACGCAGCCGCGCCCCTCGTCGTCAAGCTCGCTCCGGATCTGGCCGACACCGCCTTCGACGAGCTCGTCGTCGCCCTCGCCGATTCCCCTGCCCGCGGCCTGATCCTGGCCAACACGACCCTGACCAGGCCGATGCTCCGCGCCCCGCTGGACGAGGCGGGAGGCCTGTCCGGTCCCCCGCTGCTGCCGCGGACTCGCGAGCTGGTGCACCGCGCGAGGTCGCTCGCCGGCGATCGGCTCGCCATCATCGCGTCGGGCGGCCTCGGCCGTGGCGAAACCGTCGGCGAAGCCGACCTGGTCGAGATCTGGACGGCCCTGGTCTACCACGGACCGGGCATCATCGGTGAGCTGGTAGGAGGGTCT
>JBDUDC010000121.1:0-4380 GCA_040003165.1 Chloroflexota bacterium | reverse complement strand
AGCAGGGGACTCATAAGCCCTTGGTCGGTGGTTCGAATCCGCCCTCCGCTACCAAACTCGCTGGATCGAGCGGGACGCGGCGCGACATCGTCGTCCAACCGTAAGCTGGACGCGTTGAGCGTATGTACGGGGGCTGACGCAAAAGACCGTGGCCGGGAAGCCCCGACCACGGTTGGTGTCGATCGGCCAGGCGTCAGCTCACCGGCATGGGGTTGCCGAGCACCGGGCAACGGAAGTCGGCTGCTGCGTCTCGAACAAGCGAGATCGCTCCACTGTCGGCGAGCGTCTGAAGCTGCGCCCAGCTGGTGACGAGCGTCGAAGGATCGCCGCTGGCTGTCCACGTTGCGCGATAGACCGCCCACCGGCCGCCATGGTGTCCGGTGGGGGAGCCAGGCGCGAACTCCGCGACACCGAGCTGATCGGAATTCGTCGAGTTGGTGAACGTCGCAAACGGGTCGGTTCCAGTGCCGTCGGCCACGTTCGCCGCATTGCCGAAGCCGCGATAGACGGCGTCATTGGCGTAGACGGCTCCGAACGTTCGTGCGGCCACCGGGGCAGCGATCGCCAGAACGGCCACGGCAAGAGTGAGAGAGAAGCGTCGCACAGAGACCTCCAGATGATGGTTTCGCCGGCGAAGTGCCGGGTACCAGCCGAGCGCGTCAGGCGTCGGTGTCGCCAGTGCGACTGACCGATGAAAGTTATGTGACGGTGCTCACCCTTCAGCCGCGGACCGCGCTCGGCAGGACAAACGAGATGCGGGTGCGTCCGTCGTCGGACGATGCCCCCACGCTCCCGCCGTGGGACTCGACGATCTCGCGGACGATCGCAAGGCCAATGCCGCTGCCACCCCTGGCGCGCGATCGCGACTGATCGACGCGGTAGAGCCGCTCCCAGATCAGCGGAAGTTCAGAGGCGGGAATGGTGTCCCCCTCGTTCTCGACGGAGCACTCGATCCGGTCCGCGGGGTCGACGCGAAGCTTCTGGACGATCTCGCTGCCCTCATCGCCGTAGCGCACGGCGTTCTCCAGGAGATTGGTCAGCACCTGGAGCACGGCGTCCGGATCGGCGCGCGTCAAGGGCAGAGCATCTGCGATCTCCAACCGAAGGGTCATTCCGCGCGCCAGGAGGCGAGGCGTCTGGATGGTTGCCGCACGGCGGACCAGCGTTTCGATGTTGATCAGCTTCGATTCCTCGCGCGCGCCATCCGACTCAACGCGACCAAGCCGGTCGAGATCCTCGACGAGGCGAGTGACGCGGACGATCTCCTCATGCACGGTGCGGAGCATCTCGGGGGTTGCCTCGACCACGCCATCGGCCATTGCCTCGATGTAGCCCTGCAGCGACGTCAAGGGCGTTCGGAGCTCGTGAGCGACATCCTCGACCAGTCGGCGGCGAAGCTCCTCGACGCGCTCAAGCGACGACGCCATTGTGTTGAAGGACTCGCCCAGGAGCTGGAGCTCGGGGTCCGGCGCCGGCGGAACGCGAACAGCGAGATTGCCGGCCGCAATGGCCCGCGTGGCCTGCGCGAGCCGGTCGAGCGGACGGAGGACGCGGCGAAGCAGCCACCAGCCAGCCACCCCTCCAAGGCCGACACCCAGCGCGGCCGCGACCAGGAGGACGCCGCCGATGGACCGATCGAACATTGCCCGCGCCTCAGCCTCCGAGAAGCCACTCTGCATGGCGAGCTTCATGATCTGGTCGGAGCCAAGGCGCTCGACCGCAACGATCATCACCCCCGCCACCGTCAGGGCCAGCAGAACGAAAAGACCGATGAGGCGCATGCGCAGACTGGGCATGAACCGCATCACATGTCTCGCCCAGGTTCGCTGCGCGTGACGGCCGCCACAAACTTGTACCCAACGGTCCGCACCGTCGCGATGAATCGGGGACTCGTCGCATCGTCGCCGAGCTTCCGCCGGAGGCGCCCAAGGTGGACGTCGATCGTGCGGTCGATGATGCCCGGGTCATCGCCCGCGTGGATCGCGTCGATGAGAACGTCTCGGCTCAGGACATGACCGGGCCGTCGCATCAGTCCGTGGAGCAGCCGGAACTCGAATGGCGTCAGGTCGAGGAGGTCCCCGTCCAGCCGAGCTTCGACGGCACTCGGATCGAGATCGAGACCCTCCGCACGGAGAACCGGCTCCTCTTCCTCCAGACGCCGCAGGCGACGACGTAACATCGCGCGAACCCGAGCCATGAGCTCACGCGGCGAGAACGGCTTGACGACGTAGTCATCAGCACCCATGTCTAGTCCGATGATCTTGTCCGCCTCGCCGCTGCGGGCCGTGAGCAGGAGGATCGGGACGTCCGATGAGTCGCGGATCCGGCGGCAGACCTCGAAGCCGTCGAGACCGGGGAGCATGAGGTCGAGAAGGACGAGATCGGGGGGACTCCGTAGCGCGGACTCGACGGCGGCCTCTCCATCCGCTGCGAACTGCGCTCGGTGGCCCTCCCGCTCCACATAGAGCCGAAGCAGCTCGCGGATCTTCGGATCGTCGTCGACGAGAAGGATGGTGGCCATTAGGAGCGAGAGTATGTCGCGAGTGTGAAGGACCCATGAAGCGGGACCGAGATGCCGTAACCCCGTTCGTACCCCTCGAGACCCGGCTAGCGCCCGGCGCTTACCGAGGCTCATCGTGGGAAACTACGGAGACATGGGACGCCTGACCCGGCCCGGCGCGAATCGGCCATCTGCTACCAATCCCCTCGACGAGCTGGCGGCCGCGGTCGCGCGCGGGGCCGATGCGCTCGCCATTCCCGCCGATGCTCACCTGCTCCTCGCGGTCTCCGGTGGCCCCGACTCGGTCGCGCTCATGCGCGGGGCCGCTCGCCTCGCGGATTCCCGCTCGTGGCAGCTGACCGTCGCCCACCTCGACCACGGTCTGCGTCCGGACTCCGCCGAGGACGCCGCCTTCGTGGCCGATGCCGCCGCCTCGCTCGACCTTGCCTGCACGGTGCGCCGCACCGACGTAGGCGGACTGGCCGCGGCCGAGGGGCGCAGCATCGAGGAGGCCGGACGCGAGGCGCGCTACCGATTCCTCGAGGAGATCGCGTCCGCCGATGCGCTCATCGCGACGGCGCACACTGCCGACGACTCCGCCGAGACGATCCTCCTGAACCTCGTGCGCGGGAGCGGGCTGGCGGGCGTGAGTGGCATGCCGCCGCGGCGTGGGCGTGTAGTGCGGCCGCTCATCGGCGAGCGCCGCGCGACCCTGCGCCAGGCGCTCGACCTGGGCGGCATCGCCTACCGCCTCGACCCGAGCAACGAGCTGCTCGATGCGGCGCGCAATCGGATTCGCCATGAGGCGCTGCCGACGCTCGAGCGGCTCAACCCCGCCGCGGTCGAGGCGCTGACGCGATTCGGGCGTCTGGCGGCGGACGACGACGCGCTGCTCGACGCGATCGCGGCTGGCGAGCTCGCACGGCGCCGACGTGACGACGGCGTCGACTGGCACGACCCACCGGCACGGGCGCTGGGCCGCAGGATTCTGCGCATGGCGATCGGGGATCCGGCGCCGAGCTTCGAGCGCATCGAAGCCCTGCTGAACGCCGCGGAGGGGGCGCGGGGTGGGGTAAGCATCGAGCTGGGCGGTGGCCGGAGCGCATGGGTCCGTGCAAGGGTCATCATCCTGGGGTCGCCCAGCGGTACCGTCGGCGCGTATGGAGAGGAGAGCGGGTAGCCAGATCGGCTGTTTGTTCGACGGCTGGCCGCGCACCTATACTTCAGCGGCCTGTGATATGCATGCAGGCGCGGTGGTCGGCCACAATCACGCCGAGCGCCGATCCCCTACGGAGGCGAAAGAGAACCCAACGTGAGCAGTCGCATCGTTCGCAACAGTGTCGTGCTCGTGGTCCTGGCGGTCTTCGGGCTGGCGGTGCTGTGGACGTTCATGGTCGAGGGCAACCAGGCCCCGGCCTATACCTACAGCCAGCTCCTTTCCGACGCCGCGGCCCACAAGGTCGAATCGGTCACCCAGGACGGCACCAAGCTGAGCGTGAAGCTCGCGGGCGCCGACCCGGCGAAGAGCGTGACCGTCGCCTCGCCCGACCTGAACTACCGCGCCGAGGTCTGCCAGGCTGCCGGCGCTACAGACGCCGCCAGCTGCGGCGGAATCAACTACTCGTTCGTGGAGGCCAGCGCCGCCGGCCAGTGGCTGGGGCTGCTGATCACGGCGCTCCTGCCGGTCCTCCTCATCGGCGCATTCATCTTCTTCATGATGCGCCAGGCCCAGGGGACCAATAACCAGGCGATGAGTTTCGGCAAGAGCCGCGCCCGGATGTTCCTGGGCAACAAGACCGTGGTGACCTTCAACGACGTCGCCGGGGTTGACGAGGCGAAGCAGGAGCTGACCGAGGTGGTCGAGTTCCTCAAGTACCCCG
>JBDUDC010000120.1:0-4432 GCA_040003165.1 Chloroflexota bacterium | reverse complement strand
GAGGGGAGCGTCGGCGTCCGGCTGGGCGATGAGACGGTCGAGGAGATCCCGACGGGGAGCTGGCTCGCCAAGCCCCGCTCGATCCCGCACGCCATGTGGAATGTCGCCGGTGAGCCGGCGCGCATCCTGGAGGTGGTGATGCCCGGGGGCATCGAGCACTACTTCGAGCAGATCGCGCCGATCCTGCTCGAGCATGGCCCGGACTGGACGAAGCGCTACGACGCCCTCGCGGAGGAGTACGGGCTCGAGATCCTCGACGACTGGTCGAACGAGCTCCAGGCCCGATACGGCATCACCCTCTGAGCTGGTCCGCGTCCGTCCGGCGCTGCGTTTGCGCCCAGCGCAAGTAACGGGCAACTTCGCGGTCGGATTGTCGTCTGCGTGGCCGTGTTTCCGCTCAGCGCAAATGGCGGCCAAGATGCGGCCAAATCTCGACCGATTCCCCTCCTGCTTGGCAGTTACTTGCGCTCAGCGCAAACGGCAAGCGATCGCACGTGGACGTTTGCCCCGGAGCGGAACTAACGGCCACGATCGGGCCATCTGGCAAGGCGCGTGCATTGGAGCGGGGTCAACAGATCATTCGCGCCGAAGCGCCTACCACGAGAGGGGGAACCCGATGACCGAACGCGTCACGTCTGACCAGTACCACATGGATCCCGTTACCGAGCCGACGGAGCCGTCGCAAAGCTCGGACATCTATCGCGACCCGGTCGCGACGCCCGGCCGCGCAGAACCCGCCGACGCGCAGCATCCGCTCGCCGAAGCAGCGCAAGAGACCAAGCAGACTGCCGGTCACCTCGCGGAGCGCGCCTCCGAGACCGGCTTCCAGCAGGTCGACCAGCGCCGCGAGCAGGCCGCCGACGCCGTCGACCACGTTGCCCAGAGCATCCGCAAGGTGTCCCACGACCTGGAGATGCAGCAGCCGGCAATCGCGAACGTCGCGGATACCGCCGCTGACCAGGCTGAGCGCCTGGCGGGCTACCTGCGCAGGACCGATGCGCGCCAGATGCTCGATACGGTCCAGGGTTACGCCCGTCGACAGCCTCTCTTGTTCGTCGGCGGTGCGTTCCTGGCAGGGCTGGCCGCGTCGCGGCTCATGAAGAGTGCAACTGGCGGCCAGCAGGGCACGGTCGAGGACTGACCATGCAGCGCTTGGAGGACAACCGCTCGATTGGTGACCTTCTCGGCGACCTCGGCCGCCAGGTCGGCACCCTCGTCCGCCGCGAGATCGATCTCGCGCGCGTCGAGGTGACGCAGGGCGCCAAGGGCATGAGCCGTGGGGTCGGGATGATTGCCGCTGGCGGTCTGGTCGCCTATGCGGGACTGCTCGTCGCGCTGGCGGCCATCGTCCTGGGATTGGTCCAGGCGGGCCTCGATCCGTGGCTTGCGGCGATCACCGTCGCCGTCGTTGTGATGATCATCGGCGCCGTCGTGATCAGTATCGGCCTCAAGGCGATTCGAGAGTCGAGCCTGGCGCCAAAGCAGACGGCCGAGACCGTGAGGGACAACGTGGAGTACATCAAGGAGCACGTGTCATGACGCGCACAGAGCTCGACCTGCACGCGGGCGACCTGCCGTCCGATGAGCCGGAGGGCGTCGATGACTCGCCGGAGCTGATCCGGGCCGACATCGAGACGACCCGCGTCGAGATGGGCGGGACGCTCAATGAGCTTGGCGATCGCCTCGATCCGGGGCGGCTCATGAGTCAGGCGAAGGAAACTGTCAGGGACGCGACGATCGGTCGCGTCGAAGGCACCGCAAGGGGGATCACGGACATGGTCATGGAGACAGTCAAACGCAATCCGGTGGCGGCGGTACTGGCCGGCATCGGGCTCGCCATGCTGTGGCGGAACCGCAACGCAGATTCAGGCTCCGGTACGGGCGCGTTGACCAGCAAGGTCGGGGATGCAGCCTGGTCGGTCGGCGAGAACGTCGGAAGCGCGGCGAGCACTGTTGGCCGGACGGTCGGCAATGCGGCCGATGAGGTGGCCTATCGGAGTCGCGACGCGGTCGATACCGTGGGCTCGCAGCTCGACCAGGTCATGCAGGCGAGCCCGCTGGCGCTCGCCGCCGTTGCGGCCGGTGCCGGGGCGCTGGTCGGGGCCCTCATCCCGGCGACCGAAGCCGAGCGCCAAGTCCTTGCGGAGCCCGCGCAGAAGGTGGCGGGAACGGTACGCGACAACGTGTCCACCGCAATGGACAAGGTGGAGGAGCAGGCCGACAAGATCCAGCAGAAGGCTGAGATCGGCTACTAGGCCCAGACCGATTCGATACGGCCCGCCGGCCGACCACCGGTGGGCCGTTGCACTCCGCCCTCCGACTTCAGGAAGGAAAGCTCGATGGCATCTCTACTCGACACCCTGAACCAGGCGCTCGGCGATCAGTCGGTCGATCACATCGGCCAGCAGATAGGCGCCGATCCGAACCAGACGCGCACCGCGATCCAACAGGCACTGCCGGTCATCCTGGGCGCACTCGGCCAGGAAGCCGCTGACCCGCAGCGCGCGCCCGGACTGCATAAGGCGCTGGCCGAGGATCACGACGGCTCGGTCGTCGACGATCCGCAGGCGTACCTCTCCGGCAACCTCTCGCAGAAGCCGGCCGATGGCCAAGCGATCCTCAACCACGTGCTCGGCGATCGCCAGACCGCAACCCAGCAGGCGCTGGCCAGCAAGACCGGGCTCGACATGGGCAAGATCGCCTCGCTGCTGCCGATCCTCGCCCCGCTGGTAATGGGCCTGCTCGGCAAGCAGACCCGTCGCGGTGGGTTCAACCCGGGCGACCTCGCCTCGATCCTTCGCGGCGAGACCACGCAGGCGGCCGGCGCCTCGCCCGACGTCGGGGACATCCTCGGTTCGATCCTCGGCCGCTGACGCTTGTGCGGCGCCGCGTCCCTTTGCGCCCAGCGTAAGTAACGGCCAACTTCGCGGTTGGAGTAGCGTCAAATTGGCCGCGGTTTCCGCTCAGCGCAAACCGCGGCCAAGATGCTGCCAGAATCTCGACTGATTCGGCTCCTGCGTGGCGGTTACTTGCGCTCAGCGCAAACGCCACGTGGTCGCAGGTGCGCGTTTGCCCTGGAGCGGAACTAACGGCCAACATCCGGCCTTTGAGGGGCTGAACCTGGCTCCCATTTGCCCCGGCCGGCAACGGATGGCCAGGTTAGAGCGCCAAGGTGGCGGCTAGTTGCGGTGGGGGACAAATCGGCAACCGGCGCAACTCGCGGGCGAAGGGAACGAAGGTAAGGGTGCCGTGCTGCGCGGACGGCACACCTAAGGTCCCAAGACAGGGCTTATCACTCGTCAACGCCGGAGTCGCCGCACGTACATGAACCCACAGAAGACCCTGGCGCGGTGGCGCCAATGGCGTCCGGGTCCGCGAGCGGCCGTCCTCACCGTTTGTGCAGTCCTCGTCGCAGGGACCGCGTTCGCTGTGTCTGCGAACGTTTCTGATCACCTCGCCCGAACCGCGGTCAATGAGGCGGTCCGCACAACCGAGGCGGTGGTCCGCGGATACGTCGACCCGATGGTCACGGACGGCGGCTTCTCGCAGATCGCGCCAGAGCGCGGGAGCCAGGTCAACGCCGAGCTGAGTCGCCTGGTGGCCTCGGGCAACATCCTGCGGATCAAGATCTGGGCCCTCGACGGCACCGTCGTCTTCTCAGATCTGCACGCCCTGCGGGGCCGCCGGTTCCCGGTCGGAAGCGAGCTGAGCGAGTCCCTCGAAGGGAGCGTCGCGACCGAGTTCTCCGCCGCCACGGCAGAGGAAAACGTGTATGAGCGCGGGCTCGCGGCGCGCTTCCTCGAGATCTATCTGCCCATCCGGGCGACCGGCAGCAACGAGGTGCTTGGCGCATACGAGATCTACCAGGATGCCGCGCCGATCGAGGGCGACATCGCATCGACGCGCCAGGATGTGCTCCTGATCGTTGGCGCCATGGCGCTGCTGCTCCTCGCGCTCCTGTTCGCCGCCTTCTCCGGCACCTCCCGGCTGCTCGCACGCCAGAACCGCCAGCTGCGAACCAGCGATGACCGATTCCGATCACTGGTGCGCAACTCCGTGGACGTCAACCTGATCGTCGCCGGCGACGGCACGATCACGTACGAGAGCCCCGCGGCGGAGCGGGTGCTTGGCCTGCGTCGTGATGAGCGAATCGGTCAGCCGGCATTCGAGATCATCCATCCGGACGACCGCGCGTTCGGGGAGAACCTCCTCGCCGGGGTGAAGGAAACGCCGGGGGCGGAGGTCTCCGGCGAGCTACGGGCGCGGCGCGCCGACGGGTCGTGGCGAGCCATCGACACCGTTCTCAAGAACCTGCTCGACGACCCCGCAGTCGGTAGGGTGGTGATCAACTACCGGGACGTCACGACCTGCAAGACACTCGAGGAGGAGCTGCGGCGCCAGGCGTTCCGCGACTCGCTGACCGGCCTCGCCA
>JBDUDC010000119.1:0-4457 GCA_040003165.1 Chloroflexota bacterium | reverse complement strand
TCACCATTCGGCCTGAGCACGTACCGGGGCAGCTGACCGCGTCATGGCACTCTCTGTCCGTGACCTCGAGGCTGCCGATCACGACTGGGCCGATCGGCTGATCAGCAGCCACCAGGGGACCCGGATGACCGCCCGCCTGGGCGAGCTCATCGATCCGCTGACCCTGCCGGGCATCGTCGCCGAGCTTGACGGCCGCCCTGTGGCGCTCGTCACCTGCTCGGAGACCGATCGCGGCTTTGAGCTGCTGACCCTGAACAGCGAGGTGCACGGAGCCGGCGCCGGCACCCTCCTCCTCGATACCGCCCTGCAGGTCGCAGCAGCGAGCGGCTGCAAGCGCCTCTGGCTGGTCACCACCAACGACAACCTCGCCGCGCTGCGCTTCTACCTGCACCGCGGGATGCGAGTCGCGACCGTCCACACCGATGCGGTCGCGCGCGACCGCGTACTCAAACCGGAGATCGCGGCCGCCAACCCCGATAACGGGATCCCGATCCGCGATCTGGTCGAGCTCGAGCTGCGCACCGAGGAGGGGCAGGAGCTTCGTCCACGTCGCTTTCCGCTGGTCGAGGACCTCGACGCGTTGCCGGAGGAAGCCGCGGTCGACTTCCTGCAGACGATCTTCGAGGGCGGACCCCGGTTCCTGGCCAGCCTGGCTGCCGCACGCCCGTTCGAGACCGACGAGGGGCTGATCGGCGCCGCGCACGAGCTTGGCCGCACCATGGACCCCGAGGCGCAGATCGAGCTGCTCGACGCTCACCCGCGGATCGGCGCCGACCGCGCGACCGTCTCGCCACTCTCGCGGGCCGAGCAGGGCTACGGAGCGGAGGCGCCAGACGAGGATCCCGAGGCCTGGATCGGCGAGGAGCTCGAGACGCTGAACGAAGCGTACGAGCGCATCTTCGGCTTCCGCTTCGTGATCTTCGTCGCGGGCCGGCCACGGAGCGAAATCCTCGCCATCCTCGAGCGCGCGCTGCGCGACTACAAGGAGCCGGAGCTGCGGCGCGGAGTCGACGAGATCGTGTTCATCGCCGCCGATCGGCTGAACAAGCTGCGTGGCGGGGCGTCGTGAGCCACGATATCCGCTACGGCAAGGCCGACGTGCGGGTGTATCGGACCAACGCGACGCCGCTGCGAGGCGTACCACCGATTCCGGAGTCGCCATTCACCGGGCGCGACAACATCCTGATGGGTGCGGCGATCGAGGTCGTGGTGCGCGGCGAGGTCTTCCTCGAGGCGTACACCGTCGGCGACAACCGGCGGGTGGTCGCCACCGACACGATGAAGAACTTCATCCAGACCGCATCCCTGGGCTGCGAGGCGGCAACCCTCGAGGGCTGGCTGCACGAGATCGGATCAGCCTTCCTGGAGACCTATGAACAGATGGAGCGGCTCACCATGGTCGCTCGGGAGCTCCCGTTCTCGCCGAGCGTGGTGCCCGCCGACGGCGGCTTCGCCCTCTCCGACCGCCTCTTCAGCCGAGAGCGCGGCGACTATTCGACCGCGTCGCTCGACCTCGAGCGTTCCGGGGGCGCGATCGGCATCGCTGGCCACACCTGCGGCCGAGCGGAGCTCCAGCTCATCAAGCTCACCGGCTCCGCGTTCGCCGATTTCGCGCGTGACGAGCACACGACTCTGCCAGAGCGGTCGGACCGACCGCTCTACATCTGGACCGACATCGGTTGGCGCTACGCCGATCCGGCTGACGCGCTCGGCCCGGATCGGTACGTCGCCGGCGAGCAGGTGGCGGACCTTGCCGCGGCGGTCTTCGACGACTTCGTCTCGCTCTCGATCCAGCACCTCGTGCACGAGATCGGGCAGCGCATGCTGGCGCGCTGGCCGCAGCTGGCCGAGGTCTCCTTCGACGCGCAGAACCGCCTCTGGGATACGGGCGCCGTCAGCGAGACGCAAGATCACGTCCGGGTCTACACGGACCCGCGGCCGCCCTTCGGGCGAATCGGCCTCGTGCTGCGCCGCGACGAGAGCTAGCGCGAGCTGGCCAGCTCCTGGAGGGCGGCCTTGATGCGCGTGTCGAGCTCGCCGTCCGTCCCGGCGACCGCGCCGGCCGCGCGACGCGCTTCGGACGCGGTGTAGCCGAGCGATTCGAGCGCGGCAACGACGTCGGAATCGGTCGAGCCCGCGCCCGCCGCAATGCCCGCGGCGTGCACCTTCTCCTTCAGCTCGAGGATGATCCGCTGCGCGGTCTTGCGCCCGACGCCACTCACCGAGGTGAAAAGGTCGACTTCGTCGTTGACGATCGCGAGCTGCAGCTTCACGACCGGATAGGCCGCGGTGATCGCCAACGCCAGGCGTGGCCCGACCTGCGAGACCGTCATCAGCAGCTCGAAGAACGCGAGCTCCTCCGGCGAGGCGAAGCCGAAGAGCGCCTGCAGATCCTCGCGAACGAGATGGTGGGTGTAGACCGATGCCTCCGACCCCACTCGCAGCCTGGCCAGGAGCGCGGGGCCGGCCATGACTCGGTAGCCGATCCCTCCGACCTCGACCAGGGCGTGATCCGTCCCGATATTGGCGACCCGGCCGCGCAGCGAGCCGATCACGCCCTGGCCACCCGAGGCTCGGCCGCGGCGCGGTAGCAGCAGCCAATCGCGATCGCCAGCGCATCGGTTGCGTCGTCGGCGACGCCGCGCAGCGAAACGCGGAGGAGACGCTCGACCATGGTCGCCACCTGCGCCTTGTCAGCCGCTCCGTTGCCGCAGACCGCCTGCTTCACTTCGTTCGGGGTCGGCTCGTCGATGGGCAGCCCGTGCTGAGCCGCGACCAGCAGCGCGATCCCTCGCGCCTGGCCGACTGTCATCGCCGTTTGCACGTTGCGCTGGAAGAAGAGGCGCTCGACCGCCACCCGGTCGGGCCGATGCTGCGCAATGAGCCCATCGAGCGCCAGATGGATCTGGCGAAGGCGCTGCGCGTCGCTGTCGTTCGTAAGGGTGCGCACACAACCGGCGTCGACCATGCGAAGCTCCCCGCCCTCGAGCGCGACGACGCCGAACCCGCACGTTGCGGTGCCCGGATCGATCCCGAGGGCAATCATCGGACCCATGGTAGCCGGGTGCGTGGGCGGCTTGACATCTTTCGCGTGCACCACTACACTCGCGTCGTACGAGATATCCCGCACAGATCCAACGGATCGGGACGTACGGAAAGGACGGTAGTGCCGTGTTGATGAACATGCTTGCGCCGCAGGACGTCGACCGCCTGGTCGACGACCACGTCGCACGACTTCACGCGCCCACTCCCCGTCCGGCACGAAGCGGAACGCTGCGCGCGCGGGCAGGGCTGGCGCTCATCACGCTCGGGAGCGCGCTGGCCGGCGATGTCGACCGGCGCGCCGACTCGGCCACCACCCCGAACCGCCAGGCGGCCTGATGCCGGCCCGCCAGCGTCGGGGCGGCCCCACCCTCACGGTCGAGGCCGCGAGCGCCTACGAGTTCGTAGTCGCCATCGCCTCCCTCTTCGAAGAACGCGACACCATGGAGGTGGGCGCGGAATGGTTCGCCGATGTCGAGGCCCGCGCAGGAGCTGACCTGCTTGCGCGCTTGACGGCCATGAGCGGGGGCGAGAGCGATCCCTGGTTCCACCTGATCAGCCTGGTGTACGCGTCGCCCGCGCCGCGGGACGTCAGCTCGTTCCTGGCATCACTGCGCAAGACCGATGCGCACGAGATCACCCTGACCATGCTCGGCTACTACGAGCGCGGCTACCGCCGTGCCGCGGAGCCGGAGGTCATGCGGCACGCCATCGAGGGCGACGCCGAGGCGCAGCGTGAGCTGCATCACACCTATTTCGCGGAGTGGGCTGAGTGGCAGGCCTTCCTGGACTCCGTCTTCGAGCGCGGCCCCGATGCGACCAAGGCCGAGCTCATCTCCGTCCTCGAGGCATGGCAGGTAGCGGTCTGGCGCGTGGAAGAGGCCAAGCTGATGCCGATCCTCGAGCGCGACGCAGAGGCCAAGCGCGCCCTCGCGGCGGAGCTGCCTCTCGAGCGCTTCACCGAGCTTGCCACCAACGGCGTCGAGTACCTGCCCCGAAGCGGCGTGCGCGAGGTGGTCCTCACCCCGACATTCGTCAATCGGCCGTGGGTCTCGACCACCGAGTACTGCGACGTCGACATCCTCACCTACCCGGTCGCGGACGAGAGTGTGACCGCCGAGACCGACGCTCCCCCGCTCCGCCTGGTGCGCCTCTCCAAGGCGCTCGGCGACGAGCGGCGGCTGCGCATCCTGCGCATCCTCGGTGCCGGTGACAAGACGCTCATGGAGCTGGCCGACCTCTTCGAGGTGCCCAAGACCACGATGCACCACCACATGATCGCGCTGCGGTCCGCCGGCCTCGTCACCCTCACATCGGGGACGAAGCGCTACCGCCTGCGGCGGGACGCGCTCCCTGACGTCGGAGAGCTGCTGCGTGGCTATCTGGGTGCGGCTACCGGTCCATTGGCCGCGCCG
>JBDUDC010000022.1:0-15281 GCA_040003165.1 Chloroflexota bacterium | reverse complement strand
AGGTCATGCGGCGGGTCGGCGACGAGGCGTGGATCGAGGACAAGTACGACGGCATCCGCGCCCAGCTGCATGCCACTGGAGACCAGGTCCGCCTCTTCAGCCGCGACCTCAACGAGATCGGCGGCTCATTTCCGGAGATCATCGAGGCGGCGGCGGGGCTGGAGGAGGAGCTGGTCATCGACGGGGAGCTGGTCCCGTATCGCGAGGGATCGGTGCTCGACTTCGCCAGCCTGCAGACCCGGCTCGGCCGGGTGCGACCCTCCGCGGAGCTGCTCGACAGGGTCCCGGTGGCGCTGGTCGCCTTCGACCTGCTGCGCGGCGGCGGGGAGGACCTGCTCGAGACGCCGCTGCGCGAGCGACGGGCCCGACTCGAGGCGCTCCGCCTTCCCGACCGGACCGGGGAGCGGTTCCTCTACTCGAACCTCGCCAGCGCGACGAGCGCGGCCGGGGTGGATGCCCACTTCGACGACGCGCGGGAGCGTCACAACGAGGGGCTGATGATCAAGGACCCCGAATCGACCTACCAGCCCGGCCGCCGCGGCCTCGGCTGGCTGAAGCTGAAGCGTGCGCTCGCCACGCTCGACTGCGTCGTGGTCGGGGTGGAGTGGGGGCACGGCAAGCGCCACGGCGTGCTCAGCGACTATACCTTCGCGGTTCGCTCCGATGACAAGCTGCTGACCATCGGGAAGGCCTACACCGGCCTCACCGATGCGGAGATCGCGACGATGACCGAGCACTTCAAATCGATCACCCTGCGCGATCTCGGCCGGTATCGGACGGTCGCCCCCGAGGTCGTGGTCGAAATCGCCTTCGACCGCATGCAGCGCTCCACCCGTCACCGGTCCGGGTTCGCGCTGCGATTTCCTCGAATCGTGAGGATCCGCGACGACAAGACCGCCGCAGAGATCGACAACCTGGCAACGGTCGAGCAGCTCTTCGCGGCCCAGGCAACCGGCCGCATCCTGCTGGCCACCGGAGCGCGAGGAGAGACCGAGCGCATCGCTGCGGTCGGAAGCCTCGAAGAGTGAGCGTGGACTGTGGATGAGATCGGGGGGGTGCGCGTGCGTTGACGCTCCGCATGCCACTGCTAGCATGCCGGGCATGGACTTCTTCTCCGGAGCAGGCGGAAATCAGCCCCACCCTGTCCACGCGCAGCTCTTCACACAGGCGTATCGGGTGAGCGGCACGATGCTGACCCCGTTCACCAGGGTCACCGACATCGTCAACCTGCAACAGACCTCGCACATCATGATCGAAGATGCGACGGTCACCGAATACGGGGACGCCACCGGCGGCATCCCGGTGCCGCACGTGCTGGTCTCGATCGACGTGCTGCTCTTCGTGATCGTGGCCGAGACCGATGCCGAGGCCCGCCCCGAGATGCGGATCGCCAAGCGCCCGGTGCGAGCCCAGGTCGCGCTGCCGCCGTTCCGGCTGCTGGGCACGGTCCACGTCGCGCAGGGAAGCCGGCCCGCCGACGGGCTGCTGAACGTGTCCGACCGGTTCGTGCCGATGACCGATGTGACGGTCAGCAGCAGGGCGCATCCGGAGATGGGCGTGCCCGCCCCGGCCGTTGCGCTGCAGCGTGCCATGGCTCACGTGATCGTGGTCGAGGACGACGAGCGGCGCGACGAGCTGCTCGCCGATGTGCTGGACGAAAAGACCGCCCAGCGCTGGCTGCGGCCGGAGCCGCCGGTCGAGGCCTAGCCGCTAGCCGGCGGCGCGCCGGAGGCGCCGTGAGTTTTCCGGCGCATCGGCCGCGGCGAGCACGGCCTCCACGAAGCGGGTCGAGCGCCCGACGTCGAGCCGCTGGGTTCGCCCGATGCGATGCGCCCACCACGGGGTGTTGTCGGGCGTGACGATCTCATCGGCCGGCTCCTCGAGGACGAGTCGCGAGTGCGCGCGGGGGAAGACGATGGCCGATTCGATCGACAGCTGGCCCAGGTTCGCCGCCTCCGCCCATCGGCTCAGCCCGTCGCGGACCGCCGCCGCGTCGAACGAGGGATTGGTTCGGCAGGCGATGAAGCCTTGGCGGCCGCGCGTGTCGTACTGCCACGCCCTGCCACGGACGCGGTATCTCCCGCGCCAGCGGCGCGCGATCAGGCCGCGGATCCCGGAAGGACCGACCAGGATCGCCGTCAGATCGCGGGAGACGCCGGGGATGCAAGGCCGGACCAAGAGGGCGTAGCTGTCGTCGAAGACCGGTGCCAGCATTCGTTCAAGGTCGCTGGCGTCCACGCTGGCCGGATCGCGCCGCACGGCGCGGACGAGCCAGACGCTGCCCACGCCCAGCCCGAGCGCCGCGGCGACGGCCGCGATCGGGGCGGCTCGCCCACCCGCAACCGGATCGAGCGCCACCAGGCCGGCCGCGACCAGCGCAACCGCCAGCATCGCGACCGCCATGAGCAGGCTGCGGCGGTGCTCCGCGGCGGCGCTCGCCGCGGGCCTGATCACGCGCATGGGAGCGCCTCGCCGGCTGGTAGAGTCGTGCCATGCCCCACGAGATCCTGGCCACCTTCACCGACCTCGATGCCATGGCGGTCGATGTGACGACGGGATCCGGGCATCAGCTCCGTCTCGAAGCCGCCGGCGACGACGGGTCTGGCGGCGGAGCGGGACCGAAGGAGGCCATCCTGGCAGCCCTCGCCGCCTGCACCTCGATGGACGTGGCGAGCATTCTTCGCAAGAAGCGGCAGCGGCCGACCACGTACCAGATCACGGTGAGCGGCGACTCCGCGACCGACTACCCGAGGGTCTTCACGCGCATCAACGTCGAGCATCGTGTCAGCGGCGCGGTCGAGCCGGAGGCGCTGCGGCGGTCGATCGAGCTCTCGGCGACGCGCTACTGCCCGGTGAGCGCCATGCTCGCGGCGAGCGTGCGGATCGAGCATCGCTACCAGCTGGAGCGGGATGGTGCGGCGCCCCGCAGCGAGCTGGTGGTCGTCACCGGGCCGCCCTGAGCGATCACGACGCCGAGCGCAGATCCCGGGCGTTGTCGAGCGCTTCGCGGACGGCGGATGCGAACGCCTCGATGTCGAACGGCTTGGCCACCACGGGGCCCATTGGTGCGAGCTCGGCCAGTCGCTCGCGGCTGGCTGCACTGACGATCACGACCGGGATGCCGGGCCACGCACGGCGCAGCAGCTCGGTGATGTCGCCACCGTCGCCGTCGGGCAGCATCACGTCGACCACCAGCAGGTGCGGGAGGGCTACGTCCATGAGGTCGCCCAGCTCGACGATGCGGGTGCAGGTCACGACGCTGAACCCCTGGTCGCGCAGGATGTCGGCCTCGAGGGCCGCGATATCCGGATCGTCCTCGAGCACGTACGCGCGGAGCTGATCAGTCAGGGCAGCCTGCTCGGCCGCGAAGTCGGTCTCGTTCACGACCGCCAGTGTGTGTGCTCGACGCGAGTAGGGCAATGGGCGCATCGGCCCGGCCTTTGGTACCCCTCCCCGGGGGGCTCCAGGGTGGCGGAGCGCTTGCGCGGTCGTTGTATAGTCACCGACCGCGGCTGATCTTTGGGCACGAAGCGCGCAGGAGAAGAATGGCACGATCGATGTGGCGGGGGGCGATCCAGTTCGGGCTGGTCACCATCCCGGTGAAGCTCTACCTGGCGACGGAGCAGGGCGGCATCGGCTTCAACCTGCTGCACGCCAGCTGCCTGAACCGGATCCAGATGAAGGTCTACTGCCCGTACCACGACGCGATCATCCCGCGCAGCGAGACGGTCCGCGGCTACGAGTGGAGCAAGGGCAAGTACGTGGTGGTCACCGAGGAGGACATCGACGCGGTGCCGCTCAAGACTATGCGCGCGATCGAGATCGAGATGTTCGTCGACGCCCGCCGCGACGCCCATGGCGCCCAGTTCGTCAAGCAGGCGTACTACCTCGAGCCTGAGCAGATCGGCACGAAGGCCTTCTACCTGCTCAAGTCGGTCCTCGCCGAGCAGGGCAAGAGCGCCATCTGCAAGATCGTGCTGAAGGATCGTGAGCAGCTGGCCGCGCTGAACCCATACGCGTCCACCATGCTTCTCACCACCCTGCACTGGCCCGATGAAGTCCGCGCCATCGAGGACCTGAACCTGCCCGAGGACCAGGTCGAGATCAAGCCCGCCGAGAAGAAGATGGCCGAACAGCTGGTCGCCTCGATGACCGGGGACTTCAGCGCGGATGCGTATCGCGACGACTATCGGCAGGCGCTGATGGCAGTCATCGAAAGGAAGGTGGGCGGCGAGGCTCCCGAGCCGGCACAGCGAGTCGAGGCGACCAACATTGCCGACCTGATGGCGGCACTCGAGGCGTCGGTCGCCGCCGCCCGTGACGCCCGCTCCGCTACGGCGGAGGTAGAAGAGGCGCCGCGGCGACGCCGCAAGACCGCCTAGCCGAGCGCGTGCCGGACGAGCAGCTTCCGCTCTCGATCCCATCCGATTCCGGCCGGCGCCTCCCGGCGCGCGTTGCGCCGATGCAGCCGGCAACGGTGGACGCCCCCTTCGACGATCCGGATTACCTGTTCGAGCCCTGGTGGCCCGGGCTCCGCGCGATCGCGTTCATCGAGGCAGGGGGGCTTCGATTGCAGGTGCACGGCCTGAGCGACGCGCTGGCCGCATTCCCCGAGCTCAATGAGCTTGCGCCCCAGCTGCGCGCCGATGGCGTGGTGCTCGACGGGACTCTGCTGGTGCTCGATCGAGGCGGCAGCCCGGACAGCACGCTCCTCCGCCGCCGACTGGAAGATGGCCGCCGCAGCGGGCGACCGGCGTATGTCGCGAGCGACCTGATCTGGTGCGACGCGGCGCCCTGGGCGCGCAGGCCGTACCGGGCTCGCCGGCAGCGGCTGCAGGAGGTCCTGCCTGACGGCGATCGCGCGGTCGTCGGCCACGGCTACCGCGGAGAGGGGACGTTGCTCGCCGAGGCGCTGGCGAGGATCGGCCTCGACGGCCTCTCCGCCCGACGGCTCGATGCGCGCTATCGGGCGGGACCGTCAGCCGACGCCTGGCTTCGCGCCCCGATCGTG
Source organism: Chloroflexota bacterium (assembly GCA_040003165.1). Taxonomy (GTDB): domain Bacteria; phylum Chloroflexota; class Limnocylindria; order QHBO01; family QHBO01; genus JALYSK01. The sequence goes on along the minus strand of JBDUDC010000022.1, from coordinate 10,270 downwards.
CCGGCGCCCGCCCGCGGCGGCCGGCCCAGCCTCTCGCTGATCCAGCGTCTGCCCCTGGAGCTGTAGGTTCACGGTAGCCACCTCTCGAGCACCCAGGGCCAGGGCTGCCTGGGGAGCAGCCGCTCCGCCGACGAGACCAGCCCGTCGCGCGGGTAGGCGCGGAAGGTCGCGATGTCGAAGAGCAGCCCCTGCGGCTTCGGGGCCGCGGTCGTCAGGGGCCCGCCGTGGAGCGCCTCTGCGACGGCCCGGGCGTGGGCCCCGGCGCTGACCGAATCGCGCAGCAGCAGGGAAGCCAGGTCCCAGGCGGCAACCGAGCTCGGATCCTGCGCGATCGCCGAGGCGAGCGCTGCCTCGGCCGCGTTCCGGTCGCCGACCATCGCCAGCGCCAGGGTGTGCGCCAGCGGATCCCGATACGCCGCCGGATCGATCGTCTCGCCCCTCGCGCGGCGCGCGATCAGCTGGTTCAGCTCGGAATCGGCCGCGGTCTGCTCGGGCACCGTCTCGTCGTCCACGCTCACCGGACGCGGCCACTTCACGACGAAAGCGGTGTATCGGTTCGTGAGGAGGGAGAGCCGGTACGCTCGATCCGCATCATCGTGCCGGCCGATGCGGTCGTAGACGAGCGCGGCGTTGATCAGCTCACGGCCGCCGAGGCTGGCCGTTGCCACCGCCCGATCAGCAGCGTGCCCGGCGCACGGAACGTCGCCGGCCTGCTGGCAGAGGATCGCGAGGTTGGTCCAGGAAGGAGCGTCGCCCGCATTCAGCTCGACCGCCCGGCGAGCGGCGGAACGCGCGAGGTCGGGCTGACCGGCGGAATCGGCGGCCACCGCCAGCGCTTTCGGCGTTGCCGGGTGCCACGGGTCGAGCTCCGCCGAGCGCTGCAGCCAGGCGGTCGCCAATGGCCAATCGTGGTCGGCGGCCGCATCGGAGCCCGCGCGGTAGGCAACAGCGGCCGCGTCGCCGGTGATCATCGCCACCAGCAGGGCCGCGGCGACAACCGCGCCGGCGACCGCGAGCGGCGGACCGATCCGCGGCCGATGCCAGCTCACCGCTCCGGCATCCGCGAGCGCGACCGCGGCCAGCAGCACGACCAGCAGGTTGAAATTGGGCAGGAAGGTAAGGTCCTCGAAGAGGCCCGCCACCGCGAAGCCCGCGAGCGTGGCGAACGCCACGCGCCCCGCGTTCGACCGCGACCGCCAGGCGCCGGCGATCAGCACGAAGCTGATCAGCAGCACGGCGGCCGCCGCAAGACCCAGCACCCCGGCATCGCCAAGCACGCCCAGGGCGAGGTCGTGGGAGTGTGGTTGCCTCACCGGAAACGTCAGGTCCGGCGCAGCCGCCTGGCGGGCGTACGGCATCGTTCCCGGTCCGATCCCCAGCAGTGGGTTCGCGCTCCACGCGGCGAGCGTGTCGCGCCACAGATAGCCGCGATAGACGAGTGACGTGAACGCCGTGAGCCGCGGCGCCACGAAGACCGCCGCCACCGCGATGGCGGCCGCTGACGCGATCCCGAGCGCAGCCCGGCGGACGGTCCAGCCGCCGCGCAGCCGGAGGTGCCGCGCCTGTGGGACGAGCAGGATGACGGTGGCTGTCCCGATCGCCAGCCAGGCTGAGCGTGACCCGGAGAGCAGGGTGAGCGGGATCCCCACCGCCAACAGGCCGCCCTGAATCCAGCGCCGCAGCCTGGGCTGGTCGATGAGGTGGGTCAGGGCCAAGGCCGCGACGATCACAAATGGCGCCACCGCGACGGATCCAAACGGGCTGCCGTCGTTCGGCATCCGCAAGGGGGGCAGGAGGCCGGGGCCCCCCGCGAGGTACCACCTCAGGCGGCGGATCGCCATGAGCGCCAGGTCGCCGGTCGCAAGCGCGAGGATCGGGATCGTCACGACAGCTGCCGTCAGGCTGGGTCGCCGTCGGACCACTACGAGCGCCACCGGCACCATCGCCGCGGTGGCGAAGATGGCGGCAAGGGCGCGGAGGGCCAGCCCGCGATTCTCGCCGACAAGTGTCGCGATTCCGAAGGCGATCAGGAGCAGCACGATCTGGAGGTCGAGCCGCGTGCGCGGCAGCTCACGGCGCGTCGCGGCCATCGCAACCAGCCCGCCGACGGCGGCGATCGCCGCGAGGTGCAGGCCAAGCTGGAAACGCGGGTCCCAGAGTGCGCCGTCCCAGCCCACGTAGCCGAAGATGGCGAGCCCGGTCGCCGCGGCGAGCAGCTCGACGACGCTCAATCGCGAGGCGCCCCCGGCGCTCACTCCGTCGCTCGAGAAGCGGCGATCAGCTGACTCGCGTGCTCGAGCTTGGTGAGCGGGTCAGGGGCCAGCTCCGGGTCCGCTCGCAGCGCGTCGGCGACGGCAGCCATCTCGTCTGCGTCCGTGTCGCCGGTATGCTCGAGCTCGACGACCAGCATGCGGCCAACCGAGCGGCCGGCCGCATCGAGGACCACGACCTCATCGAGGCTCAGAATTGCGACGCGCTCCCCGTCGAGGAGGACGTCGCGCTCAGTCCGTCGCTGGTCGAGCCTGAGCCGCTCCTCGAGCGACTGGCCGCCGGCCAGTGCAAGGAGCAGCTCGAGCGCCGCGCTCGCGGGCCACGCCGTCGGTTCGAGGTCGGCCGTCGCCGGGCCCTCGACCTCCGGGCGCCGGTGCAGTCCCGACCGATCGCCGACGATGGAAGGGGTGGCCCCTTTCAACGAGACGATCGTTCGCTCATCCCGTGTCCGCAGCCGGCAGGCCCACCCCGCCGCGGCGAGCCGTTCGTCCGCCGTGTCGAGGTAGCGGTCGAGATCGCGCCCAACCGTGGCAGCGCCGAGGCGCGCGCGGCCAAGGCGATCGATCGTCGCAAGCCGCCGCAGAGTCTCCTGGCTGGCGGCCTGGAACTTCGACTCGACCTCAATTGCCATAGCGCGCAGCCGCCGCAGCCACGGAGCGCGCCACCGACTCGCGCAGCTCGGGTGGTTGGAGCACCTCGACCGATTCGCCCCACGACAGGACCCAAGGCCGGATCTCGACGATGCCGGCCACGGTGACGGTCAGCTCGACGCCGCCGTCCGGGAGCTCGAGCAGCTCCTGCGATCGATGCCACACCGACTCGCGAACGCGATGGGCAACGTCGGGCTCGAAGCGGAGCCGGATGCGGGCAGTAGGGGTGGTATCGGACGACCAGATCCCCCAGGAGTGGGCCAGCCATCGGTCGGGGTCGAACTCCGCCGGGATCTCGTAGCGGTCGCTGGTGAGGGTCGACGAGCGGATGCGCTCAACCTTGTAGGTGCGCATCGCATCGGCCAGCTCGTCGTGACCGATCAGGTAGACGTTGCGGCTGGCGGCGTCCGGCTCGAGGAGGTACGGGCGGACGCGAGTCCGCTTGCTGTCCGCTCCTGCCGCCTCGTAGTCGATCTGGACGACGCGGCCCTCCGCCCAGCCGCGCGCCACGGTGGCGAAGTTGCGCATGAACGGCTCGTTGCGCCCGTGCTCGCCGACCGAGAGCATGGTCGCCGCGACGTGGCGGGCGATCGGTTGTGGGAGCAGATCGGCCAGCTTGGTGAACGCGCTCACGACCGCGGCGTCGTACTCGTCGGACCAGCGCGCGATGAGGCGCGCTGCAAGGAAGAGGACGATCGCCTCGGGGACCGAGAGGCGCAGCGGGGGCAGGAAGTACTTGCGATCGATCCCGAACCGACCCCGGCCGGCCTGGAAGACCGGCACGCCGAGCTCCTCGTCGAGGGCCCTGATGTCCCGGTACACGGTGCGGGTCGTCATGTCGGTCAGGCGGGCGATCTCCGTCACTGGCACCCCGGCCTCGGTGCTGCCCTTCGAATACAGGATCGATGCCACGCTCAAGAGGCGCGCCAGCCGATCCCGCTTCCGCGACCGGCGATCGTCCGCGTCGTCCCAGTCGCTCGGCTCGTCGGGGTCCGCCATCGACCGATCATACCGGCCGTGGTCGGTCGGCGGTCCGAAGTGCCTAGGTCAGGAACAAGAAGGCGATGGCGAGGATCAGATAGACCGACACGAGCTGGATCCCCTCGACCCAGTTCGTGCGCCCGTCGAGCGCGATGTAGGCCGCGATGAAGGTGGCTGCCGCGACCGCCACCACCTCGAGCGGGGTGAACACGAGGGTGAGCGGCTGGCCCACGACGAGGCTGAAGAAGACCAGGACGGGCGCCGCAAAGAGGGCGATCTGCGTCGCGCTGCCGAGCGAAGTGATGAGGCTGAAGTCCATCTTGTTCTTGTAGGCGAGCGTCACCCCCACGATGTGCTCGGCGAGGTTGCCGATGATCGGGATGAGGATCATGCCGATGAAGAGCTTGCTCACGCCCAGCGCCGCCACGGTCGGCTCAAGGGTGTGGACCAGGACCTCGCTGACCGCAGTGAGCGCCACCGCCGAGGCAAGGAGCACACCGATCGACCGGCGCACCGACCACCCGGCCCGCACCTCCTTCTCGGCCTCTCCTCCGGGCGCCTCCGGGGAGGTGAAGAAGAAATAGGTCTGCGCGGCGTAGGTCGCGATCAGCACGATCGCCACGCCGACCGTCAGCGCCTCGATCTGCGGGAAGCCACGCTCGCCGGCGCCCGTCTGCGCGCCGCCGCCGATCACGAACGCGAAGGTGGCGGGCACCACCAGGCCGATGGTGGCGAGGATCAGGGAGGCGGCGTTCATGCCGGTTAGCTGCGCGTCGAAGCGCTGCACCCCGTTCTTCAGGCCACCGACCACCAGCGACGCACCGAGCACCAGCAGCAGATTGCCGACGATCGAGCCGGTGATCGAGACCTGTACGACTTCGATCTCCCCGGCGGCGATCAGGAAGCCCGCGATGATGATCTCGCCGATGTTGCCGACCGTGGCGTTCATGATCCCGCCGATGCGCGGGCCGGCTGCCGCGCCGAGCTGCTCGGTCGCCTCCCCCAGCACATATGCCAGGGCCAGGATCGTGACCGCGCTCAGGCCGAATGTGAGCGTCGCGTTGGCTCCGGCGAGCCGGAAAGCGACGGTGACAACCGTGCCGACGACCGAGATCGCGTAGGCGGCGAGGGTCAGCATCGATCCCGGGCCACTAGCCGCTCGGGGCGCCGGGCGGGAGCGGGCTGGCGGTCGGCAACGGCGATCGGCTCGGCGCCGGCGTGGGTGTGGGTGGCGGCTCACCTGGCAAAGCGGCGACGATCGCGCGATTCACGGTGTCATTGACGCCGATGAGCAGGAACACGAAATCGTCCGCGGCCCACGTGTAGATCGTCGTTCCCGCGAGCGTGGCGTTGTCCTCAGGCCGCACCCACACCAGGTGGCCGGGGAGCTTGGCCGAATGCCAGGCCTCGGGATGCAGGCCGGCGATCCCCACGTACCGCCCGATCTCTGCCAGGTGTGGCCGCAGATCCGCGGTGACAATCCGGCGGCCCTCGACGTGCATCGCGTACAGCGTCGCCCGCGGCTGCTCGACATAGCCGATGAGGAGCGAGTGGAAGTAGCGGCCGAGGTCGCCGAACGGCTCGCCGACATCGCCGGGGGTGAGCCCGTACTGGTCGGGCGCGACGACCACGATGGTCGCTCCCCCGGCGGTCTGCGGTATCAGCGCGGCGAGGCCAGGATCCGGCTCGTTGGTGTAGCGCGGGGTCGGCAGTGGCGTTGGGGTCGGGGAGGCGCTGGCGGTTGGCCTGGGCGTCGGCGGGACGCTTCCGGCGGCCGACGGTGTCAGCGTGCGAACAGGCTCGGCGGTCGAGCAAGCGGCCAGGATGACCCCGACCATTGCCATCGCCACGAGCCCCGCAGCTGGACGCGAGCGCGGCGGAGCAGGGCAGCTGGTCGGCATGGAAGGGCCGATGATAGCACCGGGATCAGGCGGCTCCGCGCTCCTCGACCACAACGTCGTCGGAGCGCCGTCGCCGCCCGGGGTCGCGTCGCTCACCGACCACGGCGCCGAGCGCCTGCAGGATGTCCGTGCGGATCGGCCCCGCCGTTCCCTTGCGCAGCTCGGCGAGGGCAGCCGCGCGCCCGGGTCGTCCCCGACGCGTGCCGGCAGTCATCTCGTCGTAGGCGCTTGCCGCGGCAATGACGTGGGCGCCGATGGGAACGGTCGTCCTGCGCCGCCGAGGGAGTCCCGCGCGCGGAGTCAGGGACTGGTGACCGCGGATGATGGCGGCCACGCCGCGCAGCGAGGCGATCGGCTCCAGCTCGCTGAGGCCCTCGGCCTCGAGCCCGTGCAGTCGCGCGCCGAGCTCGATGCTGTGCAGCTCATCGGGGGTGCAGCCCATTCGCTCTGCGATGCGGCCCGCGAGCCGGCTGACGCGATCCGAGTGGCCCCGGTTCGCCGCGGTCCGGGCGTCGAGCGAGCGGGCGACCGAGAGGAGCGCGTCGCGCACCGTCGCCTCGCGGGTATCGGGCCCCTTGGTCAGGAACGTCGCGTGCTCCACGATCCGCTCGACCGACGCCGGCTCCTCGCCGCGCATCAGGGCGGCGCGCGCAAGCTGGTCGAGCGTGCCGCGAAGGCCGCGCATCTCGTCCGGAACCTGGCCCGCCTGCACCACCCGGTCCTCGCCGGCCTGCTTGCCCGCGTAGAGCGCCGCGTCGGCGGCGGCGACCAGCTCACCGCGGTCGCTCGCGTCCTCGGGGAAGGCGGCAACTCCGACCGTGATGGTGACCGCCGCCTCGCCGCCGGCAGTGAGCGCGGCGACGGCGCGTCGAACGCGCTCGCCCACGCGGGCGGCATCGGCGGCGGTCGCACCCGGCAGGATGATGGCGAACTCGTCGCCGCCGTAGCGATAGACGCGGTCGTCGCTGCGGGCCGCGCCGTAGATCGCCGTCGCGGTCGCGTGGATAAGGGCGTCGCCGGCGGGATGGCCGTGCGTGTCGTTGAAGTTCTTGAACTGGTCGAGATCCATCATCAGCATGGCGACTCGCCGCTCGCTCTCGCCGGTCGCAGCATCGGCCACGCCGAGGAACTCCGAGAGGTCGCGCTGGAACGCGCCGTGATTGGCCAGTCCCGAGAGCGCATCGGTATTCGCCCGCAGGCTGACCGCGTGGTGCTCGTCGGCGTTGCGCAGGGCGATCGATGCCTGCCCCGCGAAGAGCTTGGCGAGCTCGAAGTCGGCCTCAGAGAAGTAGATCTCCTCGTGACCGATGCGCCCGATATTCATGGCGCCGATCACCTCGCCATCGGCGATGAGCGGCACGATGATGAGCGCCTCGGGGTCGGGAGGGGTTCCCGGGATCTGGATGCCGCGCGGGTCGCTCAGCGCGTCGTTGATCAACAGCGCCTCATGGTGCTCCACCGCCCAGCTGGTGAGACCGCGGCCGATCGGAATCTGGTGCCGCAGGACCTCCTCAGCGTGGCGGTCGCGCGCGAGGAGTGGGTGCAGGAGCCCCGCTTCGCGGTCGAACTGGTGGATCACCAGGTTGTCGTAGGCGACCACGCTCTTGAGCCCGTCGGCGATCGTCTCGAGAATCTCGGTCGGATCGAGAGTGGAGAGGAGCCGCTCGTTGATGTCGAGCAGCCTGCGCTGGGTGTCGAGCTGGCGCGCGAGCTCGGCAGACTGGGCGGTCAGCTGCTCGTATGCAGTGGCATTGGCGAACGCCTGTGCGGCATAGCCCGCGAAGATCGTCATCGTCTGCACATCGTCGGGCTTGAAGCGGTTGAAGCCGAGCTGGGAGAGCACGATCACTCCAAGGGCGCGTCCCTCGAAGACCATCGGCACCAGGAGCATCGATTCGTCGATATCGTCGGTCCCCTCGATCGTCTTGCCCCGGTCGTCGCTGAGCGCGTCGTTGATGAGCATCGGCTCGCCGCTCTCGGCGACCGCACCGGTGAACGACCCCTCCCCGATCGGGACCCGGAGCCGCTTCTCGTAGTCGCCGCCCTCGCCCAGCATCTCCTTGGTGAAGGCCACCGGCTCGCACCAGCCCGTGTCCCAGTCGACGGTGTAGACCCGGATATCGTTGTACTCGGCCAGGATGCTCGCCTCGGCCACGATCGCCTCCGCGATTGCGCGCACATCGGTCAGTCGGTTGAGCCGCGCGGAGAGGTCCTGGATCGAGCCCATGCGGACCGCCTGGTCGGCGACCGAGCGGTAGAGCCGCGCATTGCTGATGGCGACCGCCGCCTGGCTCGCGAACGCCTGCACCAGCGCGACCTCCTCGTCCGGCCAGGCCCGATCGGTCTGGTGGTAGAGGCCCAGCAGGCCGAGCGGCTCCTCGTGGACGACCAGCGGCACGAGGCAGACGGTCCGGATCCCCTCGCGGGCGTAGACCGACCCCATCAGGCCGGCCGCCGCGTCGGTGCCCGCGTTCCGGTTGAGATACGGGCGGCGATCCCGGAGAGCCTGGACGCCAATGGTGTCGCTCTGCCAGGTCAGATCGCTCACGCCGGCCAGGAACTCGTCGGAGAGGCCACGGTGAGCGGCCATCGAGAACGGGCGATCGCCGGGGTCGATCAGCCACAGGCCGGCCTTGTCCGCCTCGAACAGGCCACGCGTTCGAGCCACGATGTCGTCGAGCACGACTGCAAGGTCGAGCTGCCCGGTCAGCTCCTGGGTCACGCCGCGCAGGGCCCGGCCGCGGGTGACCTCGCGGCGGGCTCGCTTCAGCAGGGCAGCGTTGCGGACCGCCGCAGCCAGGCTCTCGGCCACGATCTCGAGGAAGGGGAGCTGACCGGCGGCGGCCATCTCGTCGTGGCCGGCGACCAACAGGCAGCCGAGCAGCGCGGTCGTGCTGCGCAGTGGCACGATCGCCGTATCGCCCCTGGCCACGGGCCGGCTCGACAGCTCGCCGGTGGCCGTTTCGCCCGGATCGTCGAGCGCGGGCTCGGGCGGGATGCGATAGCCGGCGTGCGTCTCCAGGGTCAGAACCCCTGACCGCTCGAGGTAGATGGCGGCGGTATCGAATCCGCACTCGGCGCGCAGGGCCTCGACCGTGACGCGACAGACCGCGCCGATGCCCGACGAGCTGGCCGCGCCATGCGCGAGCTTGGCGAGCACGGCCAGGCGGGGATCGCGCTCCCCGCCGAGCGCCGGGGCGGGCGGCGCTTCGGTGCCCTCGACCAGCAGGGCCTCGAGATCCGCCGGCCGAAAGCGGCGGTCGCCGCGGGCATTGATGCGGAAGGCGGGCAGACGCCCCGCCTCAGCCCAGGTCCTGATCGTGTTGGGATGAACGCCGAGCCGAGCAGCCGCCTGGGCCACGCTGATGAGCGCGTTCGGGCCGGCCCCTCGATCGCGCGGCTCGTTCGCCAAGGCTGCTCCCCAATCTGTCGGTTCACACCCGAAATGGAAGTTCTGTTAGGTGTGCTGCATCAGATCGTAGAAGTGGGAAGTGGATTGGACGATGCCCCATTGGTACCGATCACCACCTGAGAAGGTCCGGTCAGGCTGGCATCAGGAAAGGAGGAGCCTGCCCAGACCAACGATGAGAGCGGCTGACACCAGCACCACGCCCAGGCAGAGGGCGGCGATCCCGGCGCCCAGCAGTCGCCGGTGCGCGCCGCCCAGCAACCGCATCGCATCGGGGATTGCCAGCGCGCTGATCAGGTAACCGCCGGCGGGCGGGCGCAGGATGACGTGCCCGTCAGGGCCGCGGTCCGCACGAGCGAGGACCAGGAGACGGTCGGTGACGCTCAGATGACGCGAAGTCGATCTGGCTTCTCGCGGAGCGCCGCCTCGCGCGCGCAGTCGCGCGACCGCCGAGCGATGCGGCTCCTGCAGCTCATCGGTCCCGCCGCGCCAGACGTGCGGGATCACGATCAGCGGATCTCGCGCTTCGGCGGGATCGATCGCCAGGGATCCGCCGTGGTCCCAGAGCTCGAACGAACGGGTCTCGCGCAGCCGCTCGATGCTCCGCCAACGGCCATCGGGGAGCCTCACCTCCACGTCGCGCTGGAATGCCACCAGGCGCTCACCCTCGGCGGTGTGGAGCGGGTCGGCGCAGCGCACCCGGCCCGCGACCCGAATCGGGCGCGTTGGCAGGTCGGCCGCATCGACCAGCTCGGCGACCGGTACCTCGCGCGCCGCGCCCAATCGTCGGCCGATCCCCACCTCGGCTCCGCTCAGGCGCAGCAGGACGATCCCTGCCGCCGTGATGACGGCCCCTGCGAGCAGGAAGGCGAGGGCTGGAAGGGCGCCGACCGGCATGGCGCGGAAGTATATCGGCCGCCCGTTGCGATCGGCCGGTAAGCGCCCGGTAAGCGCCCCACGGCTAGCGTGGCTGAACAACCGGGAGCCGAATCAGGAGGTCCGCAGCCAACAGATCGCAGCGCACACCGAGACCGCTTCGATCACCCTGCCTGGAGGAC
>JBDUDC010000118.1:0-4513 GCA_040003165.1 Chloroflexota bacterium | reverse complement strand
GGACCGGCCGGATGCACTGCCCGGTCTGTGGCCGCGAGATCAGCCGCCAGACCGTCGAGCAGATCGTCGACCAGCTCTACGAGCTGCCGGAGGGGACGCGCCTGATGATCATGGCCCCGCTGGTGAGCGACCGGAAGGGGGAGCACGAGAAGGTGCTGGCGGCGGCCAAGCAGGCCGGCTTCGTCCGGGTCCGGGTCGACGGCGAGCTTCGCGACCTCGACGAGGAGATCGTGCTCGACAAGAAGTACAAGCACAGCATCGAGGTCGTCGTCGACCGGCTCGTGGTGCGCGCGACCGACGACGAAGGGCTCGCGAGGCCGGATGCCTCCCGCATGGCCGATTCGATCGAGACCGCGCTGCGCCTGACCGACGGCACGGTGCTCGTCAACCTTCCCGATGAGTCGTCGGATCGGCTCTACTCCGAGCGCTACGCGTGCCCCGAGCACGGCGGAAGCTTCGAGGAGCTGGCGCCGCGCAGCTTCAGCTTCAACTCGCCACATGGCGCCTGCCCGGAGTGCACCGGTCTCGGCAGCCGCCTCGAGATCGACCCACAGCGGGTGCTGCCGAACCCGAACCTCAGCCTCGACGAAGGCGCGATCGTGCCCTGGCGCCGGATGGTCGCCACCCAGTCGTGGTTCGCCAAGATCCTGAACGCGGTCGCCGCGCACTACCGCTTCCGGACCGACGTGCCGATCCGCGAGCTCTCCGACGAGGCGCGTCAGATCCTGCTGTACGGCAACGGCGGCGAGCGGGTCGGCGTCCAGTATCGATCGCGGAATGGGAGCACCCACACCTTCAAGACGACCTTCGAGGGGATCGTCCCGAACCTCCAACGCCGCTACCGCGAGACCGGCAGCGAGACGATGCGCTCCGAGATCGAGCGCTACATGACGACCCGCCCCTGCCCGCGCTGCAACGGGATGCGCCTGAAGCCGGAATCCTTGAGCGTAACGGTCGGCGGTCGCAACATCATCGAGACGACCAGGCTTTCGGTGACCGATGCGCTGGCGTGGTACAGCCTGCTGTCGGAACGGCTGACCGACCGCGAGAACCAGATTGCGCGGCAGGTGCTCAAGGAGATCCGCGCGCGGCTCGGCTTCCTGGTCGATGTCGGGCTCGACTACCTGACCCTCGACCGCGCCTCCGGCACGCTGAGCGGGGGAGAAGCGCAGCGGATCCGGCTGGCGACCCAGATCGGCTCGAGCCTGATGGGGGTCCTCTACATCCTCGACGAGCCGTCGATCGGCCTTCATCAGCGCGACAACGCGCGGCTGATCGCCACGCTGGAGCGGCTGCGCGACCTCGGCAACACGCTGCTCGTGGTCGAGCACGACGAGGAGACGATCCGCGCCGCGGACTGGGTGATCGACATCGGGCCTCTGGCCGGCGAGCACGGCGGGGAGCTGATCCACTCTGGATCGCTCCCGGAGCTGCTGCACGCCGACCGGTCGATCACCGCCGACTACCTGCGCGGCGACCGCTCGATTCCTGTGCCCTCGCATCGCCGCGGGGGATCCGGGGAGTGGCTGACCATCCGCGGGGCTCGCGAGAACAACCTGCGCAACCTCGACGTCGGCTTCCCGCTCGGGCGCTTCGTCGCCGTCACCGGGGTGAGCGGCTCCGGCAAGTCGAGCCTGGTGACCCAGACCCTCTACCCCGCGCTCGCCTCGGAGATCTGGGGCTCGCGGGATCGGCCGGGGGAGCACGACGCGATCGAGGGGCTCGAGCAGATCGACAAGGTGATCGAGATCGACCAGTCGCCCATCGGCCGCACCCCGCGTTCAAATCCGGCGACCTACACCGGGCTCTGGGCGCCGCTCCGCGAACTCCTGGCCGCGGTCCCCGAAGCGCGCCTGCGCGGCTACAAGCCGGGCCGCTTCTCGTTCAACGTCAAGGGCGGCCGTTGCGAGGCGTGCGAGGGAGCCGGGATCGTCCAGATCGAGATGCACTTCCTGCCCGACGTGTACGTCCAGTGCGAGGTCTGCAAGGGGCAGCGCTACAACCGCGAGACGCTGGAGATCCACTACAAGGGCAAGAACGTCGCGGAGATCCTCGAGATGACGGTCGAGGAGGCGCTTGACTTCTTCTCTGCGGTGCCCTCGATCCGCAACAAGCTGCAGACCCTGCATGACGTCGGAATGGGATACGTCCACCTTGGGCAGCCGGCGACGACCCTGTCCGGCGGAGAGGCGCAGCGGGTCAAGCTGGCCACCGAGCTTTCGAAGCGCGCAACGGGCAAGACCTTCTACATCCTCGACGAGCCGACTACGGGCCTCCATTTCGAGGACGTCTCGCGGCTGCTCAGGGTGCTCGGCCGCCTGGTCGAGACCGGCAACACCGTCGTCGTGATCGAGCACAACCTGGACGTCATCAAGACCGCGGACTGGGTGATCGACCTCGGGCCCGAGGGCGGCGACGCGGGCGGTGCGCTGATCGTGGCAGGCACCCCGGAAGAGGTCGCGCGGACACCAGAGTCCTACACCGGGCACTACCTGCGTCCGGTCCTGCGCCTGGCCGATTCGCCCGCCCACACGGCCCGCCGACGCCGGGAGGCTGCCGCCGTCGCTGGCTAAGCTCGCAAGGGTGTCTATCCTTTACCGATGCCGACGCGCGCCGATGCCGTTGCCCTGTTGCATGAATGGAACGAGAACCCGTCGCTTCGGAAGCACGGCGTGCTGGTTGAGGCCGGTGTGCGCGGCTATGCCGCCGACGACGGGTTGACCGGTGAGCAGCTCGACGAGTTCGGGATCGCCGGCCTGCTTCACGATCTCGACTACGAGCGCTTTCCGGCGCCCGAGACCCACGGCGCCATCGCGGCCGATGAGCTCGAACGGCTCGGCTACTCGGAGGAGGTCGTTCACGCGGTTCGTTCGCACAACGACGCGCTTGACGTGCCGCGCGAGACGCGACTCGACCATCTCGTCTACGCATGCGACGAGCTGGCGGGCTTCCTGGTCGCCGTCGCGCTGATGCGGCCGAGTCGCAAGTTGGCCGACGTCGAGCCCGCGAACGTGCGAAAGCGAATGAAGGACAAGGCCTTCGCGCGGGCGGTCCCGCGCGAAATGCTGCTGGCCGGCGCCGATGGGATCGACCTCGACTTCGACGAGCACGTGACCCGCATGGTCCGCTACCTCTCGGTCGTGGCTCCCGACGTCGGCCTGTAGCCCATCTCGGCCAGGAATCGGGAGGGCTTCGCCGGGTCGAAAACGAGGACGAGCTGGCGTCGGGCACGGGTGACCGCGACGTACGCCAGACGACGCTCCTCTTCGATGGCCCGGTCGAGCACCGCCGCTCCCACGAGGGCACGTCGGTTCGGGAACCGGTCCTCCTCGAACCCGACGATGACCACGGTCTGCCACTCGCGGCCCTTCGCGCCGTGGACGGTGACCAGTTCGATCGGCGCTCCGGGATCGCGCAGGGCCGCAAGCCGCTGGCGGGCGGCGCCGTAGCCTGCGAGGAAGGAGTCCGCCGACCGGAAGCCGGCGGACCAGCCCAGAAATGCGTCGATCGCGGCGTGCTCGTCGTCGCCGAGCTCATCTTCGTCGCGCGTCCAGCGGCGCGCAGCTCGCTGCCGACGGAGCAGGTCGAACGGCGGTGCGCCGGCCGGTGATCCGCGCAGCGCCTCGGCCAGGGCAACGACCGGCTCCGCCTCGACCGGTGCGGGCAGCGAGGTGTGGTGCGGGAGCCCGGCCCGAACGAGCGCCAGCATGACCGGGATGAGCTCGGTTCGGGTCCGGGCAAGGACGCACACGTCCCCGGTGGCTGCGGCCAGGCGGATCAGCGACGCGAGCCGATCCGGCCAGTCGGCCGCATTGGCGGCAAAGGCCAGGAGCTGCGGACGATCGCTCGCCGACCCGCCACCCGCGCGAATCACCTTGGCGAAGCGCTCCCGGTTGACCGACACGAGGCGCGCGGACGCGCGGACTACGGCAGGCGGGCATCGGTAGTTGGTCTCGAGATGGATGCGCACCGCGTCGGGGTATGAGAACCCGAAGTCCAGGATCCTGCGCACATCGGCCAGCCGCCACGCATAGATCGTCTGATCGTCGTCGCCGACCACGACCAGGTTGCGCTCGGGCTCCGCGAGGATGCGGACCAGGCGCAGATGCGCTGCGTCGACATCCTGGAACTCATCGACGAGCAGGTGGCTGAAGCGCGCCTGCCAGCGCTCGCGGAGAGCCGGATCCGTTTCGAGGAGCTCGGCGGCGCGCACGACCAGGTCGTCGAAGTCGATGGCACCGCGCGCGGTCAGAAGCGCGGCGAACTCAGCGAGGGCGGCGCGGGCCTCGGGCGGTGGCGCGCGATCCTCGATCTTCCAGAGGGAGAGGAGCGTATCGAGGGTGGCGACGTCCGGTGGCTCGGTCTCCTGAGGGCGTCGCCCAAGCACTGATCGCCGGCGAGCAGCGCGGAGGAGCGGGAGCCGATCCGCGACCAGGCGCACCGCGCAGCCCGCGTCGAGAAGCACCTGGCGCGCGAGGCCGTGCAGCGTTCGCACCTCGATTCCGGCCGCAGA
>JBDUDC010000117.1:0-4519 GCA_040003165.1 Chloroflexota bacterium | reverse complement strand
GGCGGCATCTTCGGCACCGCGGTGGCCACGATGGGGATGCTCATGACCACGGCCTTCATCCTGGCTATGGATACCTTCGGGCCGATCACCGACAACGCGGGCGGCATCGCCGAGTTCAGCAAGGCGGAGGCGAGCGCGCGCGAGATCACCGACCGCCTCGACGCGGTCGGCAACACGACCAAGGCGCTGACCAAGGGGTACGCGATCGCTTCGGCCAGCCTCGCCGCCTTCCTGCTCTTCAGCGCCTACATCGACAAGGTGAACCTGATCCTGAGCCGCCAGATCGCGGCCGGCACGCGCGAGGCGGGGACCCTGCTCACCTCGGTCGACCTCTCGAACGTGAGCGTCTTCATCGCCGCGCTGATCGGCGCGATGCTGGTGTACTTCTTCTCGAGCCTCGCGATCCGGGCGGTCGGAACCGCCGCGCAGGCGATCATCGTCGAGGTGCGGCGCCAGTTCCGGGAGATGCCCGGGATCATGGACTACACCCAGCGGCCGGACTACGCCCGCGTCGTCGACATCACGACCCGCGCGGCGCTGCGGCAGATGATCCTCCCCGGCGCGGTGGCGGTGGCGACCCCGATCATCGTCGGCCTGCTGCTCGGCCACGAGGCGGTTGCCGGCCTGCTGATGGTCGGGACGATCTCCGGGGTCATGCTGGCCACGGTGCTGAACAACGGCGGAGGTGCGTGGGACAACGCCAAGAAGTACATCGAGTCGGGCCACCTGCTCGACGAGGCCGGCAACGTGCTGGGCAAGAAGACCGAGGCGCACGCCGCGGCCGTGGTGGGCGATACGGTGGGAGATCCGTTCAAGGACACTGCCGGCCCTTCGCTCCACGTGCTCGTCAAGCTGCTCGCCACCATCACCCTGGTCCTCGCCCCGCTCTTCATCCGGTAGCGGGATGGATCTCGTCGTCCAGGCGGCGCTGATCGGGCTCCTGCAGGGCCTGACGGAGTTCATCCCGGTCAGTTCCAGCGCGCACCTCGCACTCGCCCCGTGGATTGCGGGCTGGGACACGCGCGGCCTGATCGGCAGCCTCGCCTTCGATGTCTTCCTGCACCTCGGAACGCTCGTTGCTCTGCTCGTCTACTTCGCGCGCGACTGGCTGCGCTACCTGGGCGCCATCGTCGCCAGCCTGCGTGAGCGCCGTATCGCGGGCGACCCCGATCGCCGGATGGCGTGGCTGCTCGTCGCCGCCTCCGTGCCGGCTGCCCTCATCGGCTTCGCGTTCGAGGGCGTCATCACCGAGACCTTCCACAGAAACAGCGACCCCGCGCGGCTGGCGATTGCCGGCTTCATGGTGATCGGCGCGATCGGCCTCGTGGTCGCAGACCAGCTGGGCCACCGCGACCGGGAGATGATGGAGCTGACCATGCCGCGCGCGCTCGCGATCGGCCTCTCCCAGGCGCTGGCGCTGCTGCCGGGGATCAGCCGCTCCGGTGCGACCATCACCGCCGGGCTGGGGCTGGGCCTGACCCGCGAGGCGGCTGCGCGGTTCAGCTTCCTGCTCGCCACGCCGATCACCCTGGGTGCCGGTCTCTACGGCTCGCGGAAGCTGCTGACCGAGCCACATCCGGGCAACGAATGGCTAGCCATGGCGGTCGGCTTCGCGGTGGCGGCCCTGTCCGGCATCATCGCCATCGGGTTCCTGCTCGCCTGGCTGCGCCGCCGCTCGCTGACGGTCTTCAGCATCTATCGGATCGCGTTCGCGGCGCTGGTGGTGGGGCTCGTCATCATCGGCCGATAGCGTGGCCGATCCGAGGTCGCCGGTGCCTGATTCGGCTTTGACTTCCGACCCGGCCGCGCCTACAATCGCGCGACCTCGGCGCCCGATCTCGGCGCCAGCTTCAGGGGAGCCACCGCAGCCGTGGCGCAGCCCTGGAGCGTTTTTTGTTATCGGTACTCAGGTCGAGTGCACCTCGCGACACCCCGCGCGATGGTGCCGTTCCGAGGGGATGACCTCGCAGCAGGGAGGGGAATGAGCGTGAACACCAAGCCCGTCTACCTCACCGCCGAGGGGCTGGAGAAGCTCAAGGCTGAGCTCGACCACCTGATCGGCACCGAGCGGCCCCGGGTCGCCCAGCGCATCCACGACGCCAAGCTCGACGGCGATCTCTCCGAGAACGCCGAGTACGAGGATGCCAAGCAGGAGCAGTCCTTCCTCGAGGGCCGGATCGCTACGCTCGAGGGCCAGATCAAGAACGCCGAGGTGATCGAGCACGTCAACGGCGATAAGGTCGGGATCGGCTCGAAGGTGACCGTAAAGGGCGAGGACGGGAAGCAGACCTTCACCATCGTCGGCTCGGCCGAGGCCGCCCCGCGCGACGGCCGGATCAGCAATGAGTCGCCGGTCGGCGCCGCGCTGATGGGTCGCCGCAAGGGCGAGAAGGTCGCCGTCACCACGCCGGCCGGTCCGGTCAGCTACACGCTCGTCTCGCTCGACTAGGCTCGCTCGTGTTCTGGGCCGACGAGATCGCGGCCTCGGTTGCCGGTCCGCAGATCCTCAACGACAGCAAGACTCCCTCGGGCACCGTCCACGTCGGCAGCCTGCGTGGCCCGGTCGTGCTCGACAGCCTGGCGCGCGCGCTGCGCGACGCGGGGATCGAGGCGACCGTGCTCTATGGCGTCGACGACCTCGACCCGATGGACGCCCAGGCCCTCCTCACCCCGGACGCCGTCGAGCGCTCGATGGGGATGCCGCTTGCCCACGTTCCGGACCCGGTGGGCGACGGCCACCCTTCCTACGCTCGCCATTTCGCCGGGCTCTTCATCGACATCTTCGCGGGGCTCGGAATCCATCCGGATCGCTACTACTGGATGAGCGAGATCTACGAGTCCGGCGACCTCGACCGATACATCCGCACCGCCCTCGACCGGGCGGGGGCGATCCGCGAGATCTACGTCCGCGTGGCCAACGTCCGCCATCCTGACGACTGGCACCCCGTGCACGTGATCTGTGAGCGCTGCGGCCGGGTCGGCACCACCATCGCGACGGCCTGGGATGGGGAGCGGGTCCATTACGAATGCCGCGCCGACCTCGTGCGATGGGCCACCGGCTGTGGCAACTCGGGCTGGGTCTCGCCCTTCGGCGGGCGCGCGAAGCTGCCGTTCAACGTCGACTGGGCGGCGAAGTGGAGCCTCTTCGGGGTCACCATCGAGCCGTGCGGAAAGGACCTCGCCACCGCCGGCGGCTCGCGGGACCGCTCGGACGCGATCGCGTCGGAGGTCTTCGAGCGCGAGCCCCCGCTGCGTGTGACGTACGAGTTCCTCAACATCGGCGGCAAGCGGATGTCGACCTCGGGTGGGCGGGGCGCCGCGGCGCACCGGATCGCCGAGGTGATTCCGCCCGAGCAGCTGCGCTTTCTGTTCTTGCGCCCGCGGCCCAACCACGCGATCGACTTCGACCCCGGCGGGACCGATGCCATCCCGCGCCTCTTCGACGAGTTCGACCGGGTCGCCGGCGCGGCCGGCGGACGGGAGGTGAAGGGCGAGCTGCCGGCGAATCCCGAGCGGCTCTTCCAGATGGCGCTCACCGACCCGTCGGCCGATCTGGCGGCGGAGGCGGAAGCCTATCGGCCTCCATTCGCCCACCTTGCGCTGCTGGCCCAGGTGCCGGGCGCCGACATCGCCGAGCGCGTCGCCGCCGAGAAGGGCGCGCCGCTCTCGCCGCACGAGCGCGAGATTCTCGAAGAGCGGACGCGCGCCGCCCGGGCGTGGCTCGACGCCTACGCCCCGGAGCGAGTGAAGCTGGCAGTGCGTGACGTCCTGCCCGAGGCCGCGTCGGCGCTAGACGACGCGCAGCGCGCCGTGCTCGCCGGCCTCGGTGAGCGCCTGGCCGATGCGGCGTGGGACGGCGAAACGCTGCAGGCCGCGATTTTCGACGCGGCGCGCGAGCGGGACCTGCCCCCCGGGCGTGCCTTCACCGCGCTCTACCTCGCCTTCCTCGGCCAGCCGCACGGTCCGCGCGCCGGCTGGCTCCTCGCGTCGCTCGATCGCTCCTTCGTGATCGAGCGCCTGGCCGACGCGGCCGGGCAGCAGGTCCGCGCATGAGCGTGGGCGTGCAGCGCCTGCGCGACGAGCCGGCCCTGGTCCGCCGCGGGGCGCTCGACAAGGGAGAGGACCCGGCCCTGGTCGACGTCGCGATCGCGCTCGACGAGCGTCGACGATCCGTGCTGGCAGCCAACGACGCGCTGAAGGCGGACCGCAATGCTGCCTCGAAGCGGGTTGGGGAGGCAATCCGCGGCGGCGCCGATCCCAACGGGCCGGCGGTCGCGGACCTCAAGCGCGCCTCGACCGAGGTGGCGGATCGGATCGCCGCGCTCGACGCCGAGCTGGGCGAGGTGGAGTCGCAGCTCGAGGAGGCGATGCTGCGCATCCCGAACCCGGCCGATCCCGCCGTGCCGGTGGGGGGCGAGGAGGCGAGGCAGATCCTGCGCAGCTGGGGCGACGAGCTGCCGCGAGAGGACCGGCGCCCGCACTGGGAGCTCGGCGAGCAGCTGGGCATCATCGACAACGC
>JBDUDC010000021.1:0-15411 GCA_040003165.1 Chloroflexota bacterium | reverse complement strand
AGCTCCGGCGTGCGACAGCAGTTCACCACCTCTGCCCAGCAGGTGCTCGCGCGGCAGGTCCTCGAGCTGCAGCACGAAGAGAGCTCCCTGACCCAGCAGCTCGGTGCCACGGAGACGCAGATCCGCGAGTTCCAGGCGCAGACTGCCGGCTCGCAGACCACGCTCGACAGCCTGAACCACCAGCTGGCCGCCGCCCGTCTCGCCGCCGGGCTGGCACGGGTGCAGGGTCCGGGCTTGATCGTCGAGATCGCGGATTCGAAGCGCATCGTTCCGATCGGCGACAACCCGGCCAGCTTCATCGTTCTGGTGGATGACCTCCGCGATCTGGTGACGGCGCTCTGGGCCTCCGGAGCCGAGGCGGTCAGCATCAACGGAGAGCGGCTGGTGGCGACCTCCTCGGTCTACGGCGTCGGCTCGTCGATCCTGGTCAACACCGCGTTTCTGTCACCGCCGTTCCGCATCGAGGCGATTGGGCCGGCTGGCCTGCTCGACCGCTTCCAGAACCATCCCGCCTTCGTCGGCCGCGTGAAGCAGCGGATCGACGCGTTTGGGCTCGAGTTCGCGGTTGCGAGCGCGGAGGCGCTCGACCTGCAGCCGTTCGTCGGGAGCACGCGCCTGCGCTGGGCGACACCGGTCGGAGAGCAGCTCTGATGGGCGGGCGACTGGCGCAGATCTGTCTCTTCGGCGTCACGCTCATGGTCGGCATGCTGCTCGTCGGGCAGCTTCGCTCGCAGGCCCGCCCGATCGAGCTCAACAGCCTCAGCGCGCAGGACCTGTCGGCGCTCATCGAGACCCTCTCGATCCGCAACAGCGACCTGCGGGCGGCGGTGCTCGACGCCTCGGCGCAGGTGCGCGACTACCAGCTCGGTGGGGATCGCGGCGGCAGCGCCGTGACGGTCGCCCGCGAGGATCTCCAGCGCATCGACGCGTTCGCCGGCCTGATCCCGGTCAAGGGACCGGGCGTCAGCCTCGACATCCAGGGCTCGCTCGACCCGATCGCGGTGAATGACCTGATCAACGAGCTGCGCAACTCCGGTTCGGAGGCGATCGCGATTGACGGCGTGCGAATCACCGCCCGCTCGGTCGCCGTGCAGGGGCCCGGGGCCCTGGTCATCGATGGGGTCGCGATCGCGAAGCAATTCAAGATGCAGGCGATCGGCTCGCGCGAGGGTCTGATCAGCAGCCTGAATCGGCCCGGAGGGATCATTTCGCAGCTGAAGCTGTTCGTGGCTGCCACCATCGTTGCGAGCCAGGAGGACCACCTCGAGCTGCCTGGCACGAGGCAGGACCTGGCTCCCAAGGTGGCGCGTCCGGTCGAGTGAGGCGGCCCTCGGTTGACCCGGCTGACGGCGAGGCTCTAGAGTTGCCGGCGTCCCACCGCTGCCAGAGTGCATGATGCGTCGCGCCGCCGTGTCGCGCCGGTTGGGGAGTGCGGCGACGACAAGTCCGGAGGTGTCGTGCAGGACCTGATCGATCGCGCGCTCGACGGCGCGCAGCGCGCCGGGGCGTCCTATGCCGACGTCCGGGTGGTGGAGCGCCGGTCGGAGGAGCTCAAGGTAAAGAATGGCGAGCTCGAGGCCGCGTCGAGCGCGACCTCCGAGGGATTCGGGATACGGCTGCTGGTCGACGGCGCCTGGGGCTTCAGCGCGAGCTCGCTGCTCGAACCGGGAGAGGCAGAGCGGGTCGCGCGCGAGGCGGCCGAGATCGCGCGTGCCAGTCGCCTCGCCCAGCGCGAGCGCGTCGTGCTCGACGAGACGCCTGCGGTGGTGGCCACCTATCGGACCCCGGTCGAGGAGGACCCATTCAGCGTGGGGCTCGACCAGAAGCTCTCGATCCTGCTGGAGGCCGATGCCGCCATCGCACGCGTGCCCGGGGTTGCCATCCGGAACGCGAGCATGTCCTTCGAGCACGAACGCAAGACCTTCGCCTCGAGCGAGGGCTCGCGCATCGAGCAGGAGATCATCGAGTCAGGTGCCGGCATCGAGGCGACCGCGGTCGACGACTCCGAGGTACAGGCGCGCAGCTATCCGAACTCGTGGGGCGGTCAGTTCGTGACGGGCGGCTTCGAGGCGGTGCGCAACCTGCACCTCGCGGATCACGGGCAGGAGATCGGGGAGCAGGCGGTCGCGCTGCTCAGCGCCCCGCAGTGTCCGTCCGGCGAGATGACGCTCATCCTCGACGCCACCCAGGTCGCCCTACAGCTCCACGAATCGTGCGGTCATCCGACCGAGCTCGACCGCGTCTTGGGGACGGAGGCGTCCTACGCCGGCACCAGCTTCCTGACCACCGACAAGCTGGGCCACTTTCGCTACGGGTCGGACCTGGTGAACATCGACGCTGACGCAACGGCGCCGGGTGGCCTGGGCACGTTCGGGTACGACGACGAGGGCGTTCCTGGACAGCGAGCGCCGCTGGTCGAGGGCGGCGTCCTGACCGGCTATCTGACGAGCCGCGAGACGGCTCCCACCATCGGGCGGCAGAGCATGGGCAGCGCCCGGGCCTGGTCGTGGAATCTGATTCCCCTCATTCGCATGACCAACATCAACCTGCGTCCCGGTGATGCGGGCAGCCTCGAGGACCTGATCGCCGACACGAAAGAGGGGATCTTCATGGCCACCAACAAGAGCTGGAGCATCGACGATCGACGCCTCAACTTCCAGTTCGGCGACCAGGCTGGGTGGCTCATCCGCGATGGCAAGCTGACGCAGATGGTCCGCAATCCGACCTACACGGGCATCACGCCTCAGTTCTGGGGTAGCTGCGACGCGATCGGCAGCCAGTCGGACTACACGATCTGGGGAATCCCGAACTGTGGCAAGGGCGAGCCCGGCCAGGTGGGCCATGTCGGGCACGGCGCTGCGCCGGCGCGCTTCCGGAACGTCAAGGTCGGAGTCGGCCGATGGTAGCCACGCGCGACGAGGTGGACGAGCTGCTCGATGCGGCGATCGGCCATTCGACGGCAGAGCAGACCGAGGTGCTCTACTTCGGCGAAGACTCGGCGCTGACCCGGTTCGCCAACTCGCAGATCCATCAGAACGTGCGCCAGCACGACCGGTCGCTCCAGGTGCGCGTGATCGATCGTCAGCGGATCGGGGTCGCGAGCACCAACCGGCTCGACGACGCGGGGCTCCGCGCGGTGGTCGAGAGCGCGATTTCGATCGCGGAACGCTCGGCCCCCAACCCACAGGCGGCGGTCCTGCCGACAGACGGTGGCCGGCAGGCCGATGAGGCGGCCGGCTTCGTCGCGGCAACCGCCGAGGCCGATCCGGGCCAGCGTGGGGCCGGCGCACGCGCGGTCATCGCGGCCGGCGTGGCGCAGGGGCTGATCGTGTCGGGCTCCTTTGCGACCAGCTCCGCGACCCAGGCGGTGATGAACTCCCACGGCGTGCGAGCCCGCCAGCGCACGACCCGTGCGTCGCTGCTCACCGTCATGCTCGACAGCTACGAGAGCGGCGCCGCGTCGGGCTATGCCAACGCCGGATCGACCGATATCGGGCAGATCGACGCCGAGGCGGTTGGCGCCGAGGCCGCTGACAAGGCGGTCCGCTCCCGCGGGGCGGGCGAGCTCGAGCCGGGCGAGTACGAGGTCGTGCTGGAGGAGTACGCGGTTGCCACCATCCTCGAGTACCTCGCCTACATCGGCTTCTCCGCCCTCGCGTACGAGGAGGGCCGCTCGTTCATGGAGCTCGGTGAGCGGGTGATGGGCGAGAACGTGACGATCTGGGACGACGGAACCGACGCGACCGGCCTGCCCAGCCCGATCGATTTCGAGGGCGTGGCCAAGCAGCGGGTCGACCTCATCCGCGACGGCATCGCCACCGCGGTCGTGCACGATGCCGCGACCGCGGCGCGGGCCGGCGTCAGCTCCACCGGCCACGCGCTGCCGGCGCCGAATACCTGGGGACCGATGCCCCTGAACCTCTTCATGCTTCCCGGCCAATCAAGCCGCGACGAGCTGATGAAGGGCATGGAGCGAGGGATCTGGGTGACGCGCTTCCACTACGTCAACCCGGTGCACCCGAAGAAGGCGATCCTGACCGGGATGACCAAGGACGGCACCTTCCTGATCGAGCACGGCCAGATCGTGCGGCCGGTCATCAACTTCCGGTTCACCCAGTCGATGCCGGAGGCGTTCAGCAACGTTCAGGCACTCTCCGCCGACACGAAGCTGCTGCCCGGCGAGTTCGTCGGAGGCTACCGCGTCCCGGCGGTTCGGCTTGGCCGATTCAACTTCACCGGGGCCAGCACCCGCGAGGGCGCCGCGTGACGAAGGCGGTCCTCGACCTGCGCATCGGTGACCAGGTCAGGCTGCGCAAAGAGCACCCGTGCGGCAGCCGAGACTGGACCGTGGTGCGGCTGGGAGCCGATATCGGCCTCGTCTGCGGGGGGTGCTCCCACCGCATCCTGATGGATCGGCTCACCGTCGAGCGACGCTTCACCGGCTACCTTGAACGAGGTCTGGAGCCGGGGGAGAGCTGATGGCACATCTCGAGCATCCGGCCGGGATCGGCGCCCCGGACCTCGCGGGCGCCGGGAACGTCCTGCGCAACCGGAGCTTCGACTACCTGTGGTCGGCGCAGATCCTCAGCCAGCTGGCGAGCAACATGGTGCTCGCCGCCCTGATCGCCACCGTGCTCGGCACCACGCGCTCGAACACCGCAGTCGCGCTGCTGATCCTCACCTTTCTCGTGCCCGCGGTGATCTTCAGCCCGATCGGCGGCGTGCTGGTCGAGCGCAGCGACGCGCGGATCATCATGCTCGCCACGAACATCGTCCGCGCAGCGGGCACGATCCTCTTCATCTTCGTGGCGCCCAGCACCACCGGCGGAAATGTGCCGCTCATCTACCTGATCAACTTCGTGGTCGCTTCCGCGACCGCCTTCTTCGCACCCGCCGAGCTGACTGCCATCCCGCGCATCGTGGATCGCCGTCACCTCATGACCGCCAACTCGATCTTCGTGCTGACCATCAACGCGACCTTTGCCATCGGCTTCGGGTTCCTCGGGCCATTGGTGCTGACGACCGCGGGCTCGGTCGCGGTGTTCGTGGTGGTGGCGGTCATGTTCGGGGTTGCTGCGCTGGCGATCCTGCCACTCCCGGCGGTGCCCACCGAACACCCCGCGACCGCCGTCAATGCCGCGGCGGGCCAGGCGCTGCAGGAGCTCTTCGACCAGCTCCGCGAGGGGGTCGCCTTCGTTCGGCAGAACCACGCCGTCTTCTGGTCGCTGACCTACCTCGGGATCGCCGCCAGCCTGATCGGCGTGCTGGGCGCGATCGGACCCGGATTCGCGACCGACATCCTACGCCTCTCCGAGAAGGACTTCTTCTTCATCATGGGACCGGCGGGGCTGGGTGCGGTGATGGGCATCCTCTTCCTCAATGCGTACGGCCAGGCGATACCAAAGCGCCTGGTGATCGACATCGGCCTGGTCGGGATGGGCGCCACCCTGATCGCGCTGGCGATCGTTAAGCCGCTATCGCTGCTCTTCGGGCCGGCGGCGTTGCAGATCACCGACAAGATCCCGAGCCTCGCGCCGCTGGTCAGCCTGATCGCGGTGGTGGTGGTGATCGCCGTGCTGGCCGGGGTCGTGTACGCGTTCGTCGCGATCCCCTCCCAGACGGCGTTGCAGGAGGAGCTGCCCGCCGCGGTTCGCGGTCGGACCTTCGGTATCCTCAACACGCTCCTGTCGGTCGCTTCCTTCGTCCCGGTGATCATCGCCCCGGCGGTGGCGGACATCCTGAACATCGCCTTCCCCGGCGCGGGCATCCCGGTCGTGATGGGCCTGCTCGGAGCCCTCATCGTGTGGGCCGGCATCGCCTCTTGGCGTCGGAATCGCGCGGTGGGTCTGCACGCCCGGGATCAAGCCGATGAGCTTCCGCTCGCCCCTGCTGCGGGCGACGAGGAGCCGCCCGCAGCGCCTGATGGCGCCTAGGCTGCTGGCAGGGGGATTTCTGGTCGCCTCCGCGGTGATTGCCTGGCTGGCGGTCAGCGTGTGGCTTGCCGCGCGACTGCTGCAGGTCGCAATCGCGCTCTCGATCGTCTACGTGGCCTTCCTCGCCTGGAAGGGCTGGCGGGTGATGCGCCGCGCCCTTGCGGGCGGCCTGGCCGCGCCACTCTCATCGGTATCGATCGTGGTGCCGGCCCGCGACGAAGCGGCGGTCATCGAGCGCCTGGTCGGCGATCTGGCTGCGGTGACCGAAGCCGATGTGCTGATCGTCGACGATGGATCCGCCGACGGGACCGGCGACCTGGCACGCGCCGCGGCCGCCGGGCTGCCGCACATCCGCATTGTTCGCCGCGAGCCGGGGAGCGGCCCCGCCACCAAGGCGGCCGTCCTCCACTTCGCCGAACCGCATCTGCGCGGCGATCTTCTCCTGGTGCTCGACGCCGACGCGCGCGTTGCCCCCGATCTCCTGCAACGTTTCGCCGCCGGCTGGGCCCGCGACCCGTCGGCGATCGCGGTGCAGGGGCTGCGGCGCCCGGAAAGCCCGGCGAGCGGCTGGCTGGTTGCGGCGCAGGCGGAGGAGCAGCTGTTCGACACGGCGACCCAGTGCGGGCGCTGGGCGACCGACGGGACGGCTGAGCTGCGCGGAAACGGGATGGCGATCCGACGCGCAGCGCTCGAGGCGCTGGGTGGCTGGAACGAGGCGGCCCTCACCGAGGACCTCGACCTTTCCACGCGACTGCAGGCCGCCGGCGAGCGCGTGGCGATCGCTCCCGAGGCGACGGTCCGGGAGCAGGCGGTCGCGACGCTCGGCCCGCTCTGGCGGCAGCGGCTGCGTTGGGCCGAGGGAAGCGTGCGTCGGCTGCTGGAGCACGGCCCGCGCCTCCTCGCCGCCCCCCTCCCGCTCCGCGCCAAGCTCGACTTCCTTGCCTTCACGGCCGAGTTCCTGGTGCCGCCGCTCTTCGTCACCACCCTCCTGGCGAGCCTGGCCACGATCCCGCTTCCGCAGCCCGCCGACTGGAGCGTTCCCGCCTCGCTGTTCGTCGGTTACGGCCTCGGCGTGTTCGTGCTGGCGCTCGCGGCGCTGCACGCGGACGGCCGCCGCGGTTCGGCGCTGATCGGCGGCTCACTGCGCGGCTCGCTCTTTCTCTCGCACTGGTTGCTGGTCGTGCCCTTCGCCCTGGTTCGCATCGCCCTCGGTCCCAGCACGGTCACGTTCACGAAGACCCCGCGAGACCGATGACCCCGCCGCGCGCATCGCTGGTGTTGCGCGGCCAGGTCGTGGTCGCGGCGCTTCCGGATCGGCTCGAAACGGCGGACGCGATCGGCATCGCCGGCGGCCGGGTGGTCAGCGCTGGCCGCGACCGCGACGTCGTGGATGCTGCCGCTCCGGGCGCCACCGTGATCGATGCCCGTGACGCGGCCATCGTGCCGGGCATTCACGACTTCCATCTGCACCTGGTCGGGATGGCGCGAGCACGGCGAGCCCTGCAGCTCGATGCGGCGGCCGACTACGGAGAGCTGGTCGAGGTTGTCTCCCGCCGGGCCGAGCAGCTGCCCGCCGGCGAGTGGCTCACCGGACGCGGGTGGAGCGAGGCAAGCCTCGACGCCGCCGAGCTGTCGCGGCTCGAGGCCGCTGTCGGGGAGCGTCCGGCCTTCCTGGTCAGCCACGACGGCCACTCCGCCTGGGCCTCGGCGCAGGCACGCCGTCGCGCGCGCCTCTCAGCTGCCACCGCCGACCCGAGCGGTGGACGGCTGGAGCGCGATCCGTCGGGGGCGCCGAATGGCATCCTCCGCGAGGCGGCCACGGAGCTGGTGGGCGTGATCGCGGGACGGCTGCAGAGCGAACCGCTGGGCGCGGCCATCGACGAGACGCTGGCCGAGATGAGCGCGATGGGGATCACCGGCGCGACCGACGCCGGCGACTACGACGACGCGAACGGGATCGGGGCATACGCCGAGCTGGGTGACTCCTTTTCGTCGCTCGCCGAGCTCGCGTCGGGGATCGAGCCCAGGCTGCGCCTCACGCTCGACATTCCGGCCGGCGCGATCGAGGCCGCCGCGCGGCGCGGGCTGCGGACCGGCGCGCCAGTCGTCGGCCTCCGGTTTGGCTGGGCCAAGGCGTACGCGGATGGCGCCCTAGGATCACGGACCGCGGCGCTGTTTGCCCCCTACTCATGTGCGGAGGGGGCCGGCTCGGGGATGTTGCGCCTCGGACCCGAACGCCTGCGCGAGATCATCGGGGCCGGGCGCGCGGCGCGGATCGGGCTGGCGATCCACGCCATCGGCGATCGAGCAGCAGCGGCCGTACTCGACGCGATCGAGGCCGCCCCACCGCGGCTGGGCGACGTCGCCGTCGACCGGCTCGAGCACGCACAACTGGTCCGGCCTGTCGATCGGGATCGGTTCGCGGCGCTCGGCGTGACCGCCAGCATGCAGCCGATCCATGCGCCGGCGGATCGCGCCGCGGTCGAGCGCTGCTGGGCGGGGCGTGCTGGTCATGCCTTCGCGTGGCGTTCGCTGGCGGACGCAGGAGCCCTGCTCGCCTTTGGCTCGGACGCGCCAGTCGAGACGGCCAATCCGTGGCTCGGGCTGTTTGCCGCCTGCCGGCGTCGATATCCGGCCGAGGGGTCGGACCAGGGATGGCACCTCGAGCAGGCCATCGATCCGGTGGCGGCGCTCTCGGCCTATACCCTGGGCCCGGCACGGACGATCGGCGCCCCGGACGAGGGTCATCTGCGACCCGGCGCCCATGCCGATCTGGCCATCCTGAGCATCGACCTGCCGACCCTGCTGGCGGCCGATGAGCGGCTCGCGAGCGCGCACGCCGACCTGACCCTGGTCGCAGGTCAAGAAACGCACCGGTCCTGAGCCTGCACCCCCTTGCGCAGAAGCGGGGGCGGCACGTAGCATGCGGCACGGCGAGCAAGCCATCAGGCAGGCGGGCGAAATGGCGAAAGACCCAATCGAGAAGAGCCAGGCATTCGAAGTGGGCTCGGATGCCAGGGTGCCGGTAGGACCCGGGCAGTCCTCGTTCGACCCGTCACGGCTCGACTTCGGGCACTACGCGGGCCGCAGCGTCGCCGAGCTTGCCCAGGTCGACCCGGAGTACCTGCGCTGGCTGGCGCGGCACCCGTCCGGCATCCGCTACCGCGGCGAGATCAATCGAGCGCTCGGCAAGGTCCCGATCTCCACCGACTGGGAGCGCTGATCCGAAGAGCCGTCGGCTAACATCTGCGCCGATGGCTGACCCCCAAGCCGCCGAGGACGACCCGTTCGCTGACCTCCAGGTCGAGCGCGTCGAGCGCGCGGACGGCCGGTACCTCCTCTACTACAGCTGGCCGCGCCGCTCCGAGCCCGCGGCTCCTTCGCCCACCGACCAGCCGGCTGACGAGCCCGATGTCTGAGCTGCGGTGGAACCCGCAGCTGGGGGAGTGGGTCATCACCGCCACCGAGCGCCAGGAGCGGACCTACCTGCCGCCGCCCGACTTTTGCCCGCTCTGTCCGATGCGCCCCGGTCACGCGCCCACCGAGGTCGATCGGCCCAACTTCGAGATCGTCGTCTTCGAGAATCGCTTTCCGGCGCTCCATCGCGACCCGCCCCAACCGGCGGTGGAGGGGACCGAGCTGACCCCCGTTCGTCCGGCGGTGGGGGTGTGCGAGGTCGTCGTCTATACCCCGGAGCACGCGGCGACCCTCGCGGCTGCCAGCGTCGCCCAGATCGAGCACCTGATCGCCGTTTGGGCTCACCGCACCCTCGAGCTGGGGGCACGCCCGGAGGTCGCCTACGTGTACGTTTTCGAGAACCGCGGCGAGGCTGTCGGGGTCACCCTGCACCACCCACATGGGCAGGTGTACGGGTACCCGTACCTGCCGCCGCTCGTCGAACGCGAGCTCGACAACGGCCTGGCCCACAGCGCGCGGGCGGGCTCGTGCCTCTGGTGCGACCTTGCCGAGCAGGAGCGCGGCGACGGTCGCCGACTGATCCTCGCGACCGAGCACTGGCAGGCGGTCGTCCCGTTCTTCGCGCGCTGGCCGTACGAGGTTCATCTCACCCCGATGCGCCACCTCGGCTGGCTGCACGATCTGAACCGAGCCGAGGTCCGCGACCTGGCGGTCGTCTTCCGTTCGCTGCTGCGCGCTTACGACCGGCTCTTCGGGGCCCCGCTCCCGTATGTCATGGCCCTCCACCAGCGACCGACCGATGGCGGCCCGCATGAGGGCTACCACCTCCATTTCGAGTTTTACCCCCCGAACCGCAGCGCGGAGCGGCTCAAGTACCTGGCCGGCTCCGAAGCGGGTGCCGGGGCATTCATCAACGACACCCTCCCCGAGGAGACGGCGGAGCGGCTGAGAGGCGTCCTGCAGGCCGATGACGCTCGCCCCTGATCGGCTCCGGGAGGAGCTCCGAGCCCGCGAGCCGGATGCAGCACAGATCGGCATCGTCCGAGCGCCCGGGCGCGTCAACCTCATCGGCGAGCACACGGACTACAACCAGGGCCTGGCCCTGCCGTGTGCGATCGACCTGGAGGTCGCGATCGCCTTCGTTCGGACCGATGACCGTCGCGTGGAGCTGACGCGTCTGGACAACGGGGAGCGTCGCGGCTTCCACTTGGCGGAGATCGGGCCGGCACGGGGGGAATGGATCGACTATGTCGCCGGGACCGCCCGGTACCTTGCCGCCGCGGGCGCTGCGGTCGAGGGGCTGCGCGGCGTGATTGGCACGACGCTGCCAAACTCGGCGGGGCTCGCCTCATCGGCTGCGCTGGAGATCGCCGTCGCCTGGGCACTCTGCGCTGCGCCGCCGCCTCCCGTGCAGCTGGCCGCGATCGCGCAGCGCGTCGAGAACGACTATCTCGGCCTTCGCTCCGGCCTGATGGATCAGCTCGCCGTCACGCTGGGCCGGCGGGACGCCGCCCTCCTGATCGACTGCCGATCCCTCGAATGGCGACCCGTCGCCCTTCCGCTCGATCGCTACGCGATCCTCGTCTGCGACAGCGGGACGCCGCGGCGGCTCGGCGACTCGCGCTACAACCAGCGGCGAGCCGAATGCGAAGCCGTCGCCGCTGCGCTGGGCCTCGACTCCCTGCGCGAGGCGACGCCGGCACTCCTGGCGGAGCTGCGCGGTCGATTCGATCCGGTTGCCCTGCGCCGCGCGGAGCATGTTGTTGCGGAGAACCAGCGGGTTCTCGGCTGTGCCGCCGCCCTGGAGGCCGGCGACATGGAGACGGTTGGGAGCCTGTTCGCCGCGAGCCACGCGTCGCTGCGCGACCTGTTCGAGGTCAGCTCGCCCGAGCTCGACGCGCTGGTCGAGATCGCGGTCAGCCTGCCGGGCGTGGCCGCCGCGCGCCTGACCGGGGCGGGCTTCGGCGGATGCACGGTGAATCTCGTCGAGCGCAGCGCGCGCTTCGAGGTGGGGGAGGCGCTCTTGCGCGAATACCAGGCACGCGCCGGCCGACGCGGCCGCGTCTTCGAGGTCGAGCCCGCCGATGCGGCCGGCGTCCTCGAGCCGGGGAGCTGAAGCTCAGGGCATGGGCGCGTCCTCGGCGCCGAAGGCGCCGATCCCCGCCGCCATTGCCTGGTCGAGGCTCATAGCGCGACCCGTTCCCCACGCCGTGGCGTACGCGGTCTCACCGAGCGCCGCCTGCGCGGCGCTTATCGCGCGGTCATGCCACATTCGCTCGAATCCCGGGACCGCGGTGCTCCCGACGAGGTCCTCACGGATTGCGTCGACAGCGCCGAGGAGCAGTGCCGCCTGTCCGGGGTCGCCGCGCTCGAGCGTCCAGAGCGCTACATGCTCGAGGCAATGGGATAGGCAGATCGCATTCCTGATCAGCACGTGGAACCTGACGGCGTCGTGCAGCTGCCGGCCCGCTTCGTCGAGATCGCCCCGTACGCGAGCCAGGAGGCCGGCGGCCTCGGCCGCGTGCGCTCGCACGATCGGCGTGGGCATATGCGCGGCAAACTCCCCCATCCGCGCGGCATGACGGGCCGCCACCACGAGATCGCCGAATTCGAGCTCCCAGAGGGTCAGCCACCACAGGCAGCGCATGATCCCAACGCGCTCGTTGAGTCTTTCGAACTCGGTGAGTGCCTCGAGCATGAGTTGCTTCACCGCATCGGGTCCGACTGACCCCCACAGGCCGATGCCGAGGTAGTGGGTCGCCCAGGCGGCACCAACCGCGTCGCCGACCTCGCGCAGGAGGCCGAGGGCGCGCTGCTGCGACTCGACGCCGCGCTCGGGAAGGCCACTCACGGAGAGCACCACGCCATGCAGGGAGACAGCGAGCCCGAGCGTCCCCGGCGACACCGATTCCGTGCTCACGAGCAGCCGCTCGAGCCAGGCACGCGCCTCGCGAATACCGGTGATCTGCCACAGCGAGCCAAGCCCGATCATGATCCGCAGGCCCGTCTCGTTGTCATTCGCCTGGATCGTGCGCTCCAGGGCCATCCGAAGGTCGTCCAGGCTGGCCGCGATGTCGACCAGCCAGCGGCCCTGGTCGGGACCGAGCAGCAGACCTCCGGCACGCTGCGCGTAGGCCAATGCCCAGCGGGTATGGGCATCACGGACCGGCTGTGCGTCGGGCGATTCGGCGAGTCGATTGCGGGCGTAGTCGCGCAGCGTCTCGAGGAGCCGGTAGCGAGTCCCGCTGGACGCGTGTACAACAGATACGAGTGATTTGTCGACGAGGCGCGTGAGCAGCTCCAGGATCCAGGCCCGCGAGATCGCCTCGTCCGAGCACACTTCCTCGACCGCCGCGAGATCGAAGCTGCCTGCGAAGATGGAGAGTCGCGCGAAGAGGCGGCGCTCGTCCTCCTCGAGCAGGTCGTAGCTCCACGCCACGGCTGCCTCGAGGGTGCGCTGGCGCGGCAGCGCCGTTCGCGCTCCGCCGGTGAGCAGCGAGAAACGATCGTCAAGTCGAGCCGCGATCTCCTCCACCGAGAGCGCGCGCACCCGCGCTGCAGCCAGCTCGATCGCGAGCGGCAGGCCATCGAGCCGGCGGCTGATGGTCGCCATGATCGCCCGCCGCTCGGGCGTGAGATCCAATGTGGGATCGGCCGCCTGCGCACGTTCGGCGAAGAGCGCCACCGCCTCCGAATCGTCCTCGGCAGCGTCGCCCCCCTCGGATGGAAGCGAGAGCGATGGGACTCGCCAGCTGACCTCGCCGGGGACGTTCAATGGCTCACGGCTGGTGGCGATGAACCTGACTTTCGGGGCGGCGCGCAGGACGGCGTCGACCAGCTCGGCCGAGGCCGCGACCAGGTGCTCGCAGTTGTCAAGCACGATCAGCAGGTTGCGCGAGGCGAGGTGCTCTGTCAGCACATCGAGCGGCGGGCGTCCCGGGAGCTCGGGAACGTGCAGGGCGGAGAGGACCGCCTGGGTGAGCAGATGGGGATCGGTCAGGCCTGCCAGGTCGACCAGCCACACGCCGTTGGGATGGTCCTCGATCCGATCGGCCGCAGCCTGGAGGGCGAGCCGGGTCTTACCCGCGCCTCCGGCGCCGGTAAGGGTCACCAGCCGCGCACCGCCGAGAATTTCTTGAACGGCGGCCAGCTCGCGCGCGCGGCCGACGAAGCTCGACAGCTGGGCAGGCAGGTTGTTCGGAAAGGTACCCAGGGACCGGAGCGGTGGGAACTCGGCGGGGAGATCGGGATGCAGCACCTGGTGGATCCGCTCGGGACGCGCGAGGTCCTTCAGGCGGTGCTCGCCCAGGTCGAGGAAGGAGGCTCCCTCCGGGGCGTCATCGCGGACGAGCGCGTGGGTGGCCTCCGACACGATCACTTGGCCGCCGTGGGCGGCTGCCATCAGCCGGGCGCAGCGGTTGACCTCGGTTCCGTGGAAGTCCTCGTGGCCGCGATCTGCGTGGCCGGTATGCAGCCCCATCCGCACCCGCAGCGGCCCCGTGGTGCCCCACCGCGCGGCGGCGAGGGCTCGCTGCACGGCGATGGCAGCGCCCACCCCGGCTTTGGCTCCCGGAAAGACAGCGAACACGCCGTCGCCGGTGTCGCTGACCACGCTCCCGCCACCGGCCTTGATCGCCTCCTGCAGGATCCCGAAATGCAAAGAGAGAGCATCGGGCATGGCGTCGGGCTGCGCCTCCCAGAGCCGAGTGCTCCCCTCGACATCGGTGAAGAGAAACGTCAACGGACTCTGGGCGGGGGTCGACATGGGCGTCCCTGCACGATAGCCGCGCGCCAAGCACGGCTCAATAGGCGGCGCAGTTCTTGCTCGACCTGACCCGACGACTGGAGGTTAACCATGAGCGAAGCGACTGATGAGGTCCTGGACCTCGAGAAGCGGTTCTGGACCGAAGCGGATGACCCGCATTTCTTCGAAACGCACCTCGCCGACAATGCTGTCACCGTGATCGAGCCGATGGGCTTTATCACGAAGGAGCAGGCGGTCCAAATGCCGGCGGAGAAGCCGTGGATCGACGTCGAAATGACCGATGTTCACATCGAGCAGCAGACGCCCGATTGCGTGACGCTGGCGTACCACGGTCAGGGCCGCCACGAGGGGGACGAGAAGCCCTACCAGGGAAGCATCGCATCGGTGTATCTCCGCCGCGATGGCCGCTGGCAGCTTGCCCTCTCTGCCCACCAGCCCTGGCAACCGAAGGACGGGACCGCGGATTAGGCAGTAGCGCCAGCGCAACCGGTGTCTGCCCCGCGAGCTGAAAGTCCACCGTCATCACGGTGCCGGAGGGGGCCGGGGACCGGCCGATCCGTAGTAGGCGACGTCCAGGATCTTCGAGTCCTGAATTTCGAGAAGTAGAAGTTCGCGGCTTCCTCGGCCTCGGTATCGAACCACGGGGATGGGCTGATCTTCTCCACTGTCCGGACTCCTTCTTCGGAGCGGTTCAACGCTAAGACGCACGAGCCGACGAATACTCATCGCTGAGGGCGGAATGGAAGCGCTCAATACCACCGAAGTCCTTAAATGCACCGATGCCACAGAGTGGGAGTCGTGGTTGGTCGATCACCAGGAGCAGTCGAGTGGCATCTGGTTGCTGATCGGCAAGAAGGGCTCTGGCAAGGTATCGGTCAGCATCAGCGACGCCCTCGATGTTGCCCTGTGCTACGGCTGGATCGACAGCCAACGCAAGCGATACGACGAGGACTACTACCTGCAGCGTTATTCGCCTCGACGGCCAAAGAGCCCCTGGTCCAGACTAAACGTGGAACGAGTCAATGCCCTGACCGATGCCGGACGCATGCGAGCGCCCGGCTTGGCCGAAGTCGCTGCCGCCACGGCAGACGGACGTTGGTCGGCGGCGTATGAGCCGCAGCGCAACGTCAGGCTCCCACCCGATCTTGCGGCCACGCTGGCACAGAACGAGCGGGCCAGAACTGCTTTCCGGCAGCTCGATAAGACGGGTCAGTACGCCATTATCCTGCCCGTCTTGAAGGCGGCCTCTCCAGCGATTCGGGCGATTCAGCTACAGAAGGCGATCGCCAAGTTGGA
>JBDUDC010000020.1:0-15437 GCA_040003165.1 Chloroflexota bacterium | reverse complement strand
GCTGCCCAGGAGCCTCCTCCGGCCGCCTGACCGATTACTCCTGCCGCTCGTTCCCGGCCCATCGCCAGGCGAGCGGCAGGACCAGCGCCGCGAGCGCGACCTTGGCCGCGTCCCACGGCAGAAAGACCAGAGCCCCGCCCTCCAACGCGTCCACCCACGAAAGGCCGCCGACGATGGCCAGGACCGGGACGCCGACCAGGTAGATGACCAGGTTGCCGAGTCCCATCAGCAGGGCGGCTCCCACGCGCGAGCGATCCCAGCTGCGCTCGGCAAGACGTCCGACCAATGCGCTGGCCACCACGAAACCGATCAGGTAGCCGCCGGTGAGCCCGAAGAGTCGCTCGACTCCGTGCGCGCCGGCGGCGTAGACCGGGAGGCCGACGACTCCGGCGAGGACGTAGAGGGCCATGCTTAGGGCACCCTTTCTGGCGCCCAGCGCGGTGCCGACCAGGAGCACGGCGGCGGTCTGGCCGGTGTACGGGACCGGCGTCCAGGGGACGGTGAAGGAGATCTGCGCGGCGAGCGCGGTGAGCGCCGCCGCGGCGGCGACGAGCACCGCCGCGCGGACGAACTCCGCTGCGCCGCCGGCCGGAGGGATCACGAGGTCGGCGAGGGTATCGGCTCCCTGCCGGCCGCGGACGACGGCTGCCTGCGTGGTCATCGGTCCTCCTTCATGCGTCCCATCCGGGTGCGCCGCAGATTGTAGGTGGGCTACACTCGCGCCGTCCTTTAAGCCCGGCACAGCGATGCCGGAAAGGAGCTCAGATGCAGACCGCCGCGCAGACGCGAATCGAGACGCCCGCCGCAGGATCGCGGCCGGCGCCTTTCTCGTCTCCGGGCCTCCTCGCGCTCGAGGGCGGGACGGTGCATCGCGGCCTCCTGCGCGGCGCGCCGGTGGCGGCCGAGGGCGACCTCATCTTCACCACCGCGACGACCGGCTGGGGCGAGATCGTGACCGATCCGAGCTATGCCGGACAGATCGTGGTCCTCACCCATCCGATGGCAGGCTCGTATCGGATCGATCCGAGCGAGCTCGAGTCGACCCGCGTCCACGCACGGGGGCTCATCGTGTCGCGACTGGTGACGCCGCCTTCCGGGCCCGGCCGCTCGCTCGAGGAGCTGCTGGCCGATGCCGGCGTTCCCGTCCTTGCCGGCGTCGACACGCGCGCGATCACCCTCGAGCTGCGCCGGGGAGCGGCGCGCCGAGCCGTGATCCGTCCCGGTGCGAGCTCCGACATCGACGCGGTCGCTGACGCGCGACAAAGCCCGACCTGGGACTCGGTCGATCACGTCGCAGCGGTCGCCACTTCGCAGCCATTCACGATTCCGGGAGTGGATGGGCGCCAGGCGCGCGCGGTGCTGGTTGACTTCGGGGTCAAGCGCTCGCTCCTGGCTGCGCTCGCCGGCCGCGGGATCGAGCTGCGGGTCCTGCCCCATGACGTCACGGCCGCTGCGGTCCTGGCCGAGACTCCGGACCTGATCGTCCTCTCACCCGGTCCCGGCGACCCCGCTCGCATGCACGCGCAGATCGCTGCCGTCGGGGATCTGGCCGCGGCCGCCATTGGCGGGGGGCCGCCGATCCTCGGCGTCTGCCTAGGCCACCAGCTGCTCGCGCTGGCGGCCGGCGCGCGCACGGCCCGTCTCCGAGTCGGACACCACGGCGGAAACCACGCCGTGCGCGAGGTCGCCAGCGGGCGGGTCGATATCGGCGCGCACAACCACGAGGTCGCCGTCCTCGACGAGCCGGCCCTGTCAGCCGCCGGCTACGAGGTGAGCCATCGCGACCTGAACGACGGCACGGTCGAAGGGCTGCGCCACCTCGGCGGCCGGATCGCATCGGTGCAGTTCCATCCCGAGGGAGCTCCCGGACCGATCGATGCCGAACGGGTCTTCGACGCGGCGCTCGCGCGCGCCATCGCATGACGCCGCGCAAGGTCCTGGTGATCGGCTCCGGGCCGATCCTGATCGGTCAGGCGGCCGAGTTCGACTATGCGGGGGTACAGGCCTGCCTGGCGCTCCGCGGCGAGGGCGTCGAGACGATCCTGGTGAACTCGAACCCGGCCACCGTGATGACCGATCCCGATGTTGGCGGAACGGTGCTTATCGGTCCCTTATCCGTCGCTTACCTGACCGAGGTGATCGAGCAGCATCGGCCTGACGCCTTGCTGCCCACCCTGGGCGGCCAGACCGGCCTCAACCTGGCGGTGGCCCTCGACGACGCGGGTGTCCTCGACCGCTACCGGATTCGTGTCCTCGGCACCCCGCTGGCGGCGGTCCGCGCCGCGGAGGATCGCGGCGGGTTCCGAGACCTCGTGAGCCGCATCGGCGAGCCGCTGCCCGAGAGCGCGGTCGTCGAACGGTTGAGCGACGGCCTGGCGTTCGTCGAGGCGCTGCGCGCGCCGGTCGTCATCCGGCCGGCCTTCACACTCGGCGGGGGAGGCGGAGGCTTCGCGGCCACGCTCGAGGAGGCACGCGAGCGGATCGCGCACGGGCTCGCGGCCAGCCCGATCGGCCAGGTGCTGGTGGAGCGCAGCCTGCTGGGCTGGTACGAGATCGAGTTCGAGGTCCTTCGCGACTCCGCCGACACCACCATCGCTATCTGTGGCATGGAGAACATGGACCCGATGGGGGTTCACACCGGCGACAGCATCGTCGTCGCCCCCATCCAGACCCTGCCCGATCCGGTGGTGCAGCGGCTGCGACGCTGCGCGCTGAAGATCGTCCGGGCGCTCCGCCTCGAGGGCGGCTGCAATGTCCAGCTCGCCGTCAAGGCGGACGGCAGCGACTATCGTGTGATCGAGGTCAACCCGCGGGTCAGCCGATCGAGCGCACTGGCCTCGAAGGCGACCGGCTACCCGATTGCGCGCGTGGCTGCCCTGATCGCCCTCGGCAAGCGCCTCGACGAGCTCCCCAACCCGGCGACCGGCATCGGGAGCGCGGCCTTCGAGCCGGCGGTCGACTATGTCGTCGTCAAGCTGCCGCGCTGGCCCTTCGACAAGTTCCCGCTCGCCGACCGCAGCCTGGGGATCCAGATGAAGGCCACTGGCGAGGCTATGGCGATCGACCGCGAGTTCGGCTCCGCGCTGCTGAAGGCGATTCGGTCGCTCGAGCCACGCGGTCGCGGCTGGCTATGGGAGGACCCGGCCTGGGAGCTGAGCCACCGGCCGCCGACTGACGTGGTTGCCTTCCTGACCCCAACCGATACGCGGCTCTGGCGCATGGTTGCCCTCCTCCGCCACGGCTGGACCGATGCCGCCACCCTGGCGCTCCAGACAGGCATCGCGCCCTGGTTCACCGAACGGCTCGCCGAGCTGGTCGAAACCGAGCGCGGCCTCGAGGGAGCGCCGCTGCTCGACGCGAAGCGCGCCGGCTTCGGCGACGCCGAAATCGCCTCGCTCTCCGGCGTTCCAGCCGCCGCCATCCGCCGCGCGCGGGTGCGGGCCGGCATCGCGCCCGCCTACCGCCGGGTCGACACCTGCGCCGGCGAATTTCCCGCTGAGACGCCGTACTTCTACTCGAGCTACGCCCTGCCCGAGGTCGCCCCGCCCGCCGAGCGCCGGTCGGTCATCGTGGTCGGGTCCGGGCCGATCCGCATCGGCCAGGGAATCGAGTTCGACTACTGTTCGGTCCGCGCCGCGTGGGCGATCCGCGAGATCGGGCTCGACGCGGTCGTGATCAACAACAATCCGGAGACGGTGTCGACCGACTATGACGCCTGCTCGCGCCTCTACTTCGAGCCGCTCGACACCGAGAGCGTGCTTGACGTGATCGATCACGAGCGGGCGCTGACCGGCGAGCCACCGCACGTGGTGCTCACCTTCGGAGGGCAGACCGCGATCGACCTTGCCCGGGACCTCGCCTACGCGGACGTGCCGATCGCCGGGCTGACCGCCGAGGCGATCGAGATCACCGAGGACCGCGAGCGCTTCGCGGGGCTCCTCGACCAGCTCGGCATTGACGGTCCGCGCGGCCAGCTGGCGACCGATCCTGCGCAGCTGCATGCGGCGATCGCCGCGCTCGAGCCGCCCGTCATCGTGCGCCCTTCGTGGGTGATCGGGGGGCGCGGGATCGCGGTGCTCCGCGACGAGGCCGATATTGAGGCGCTCCTGCGCACCGAGATCGGTTGGCCGCTGCGCGTCGATCAGCTGGTCGACGGCATCGAGCTCGACGTGGATGCGATCAGCGATGGGGTCGACTGGTCCGTCCCGGGGATCCTCGAGCAGCTGGATCCGCCGGGCGTGCACTCGGGCGACAGCGTCGCAGTCCTGCCGCCGCAGCGACTTGATCGCGAGACCCAGGAGCGGGCGGCGGCGGTGGCCGGCAGCCTTGCGCTCGCGCTCGGGGTGCGCGGGATCCTCAACGTCCAGATGATCGTGGCCGCCGATCGCATCGTGGTGATCGAGGCCAACCCGCGCGCGAGCCGAACCGTGCCGATCGTGGCCAAGGCCACCGGCCTCGACGTGGTCGCCGCAGCGGTGCGCTGCGCGCTCGGCGCCACCCTCGAGGAGGTGGGAGTGCCCAGCGGGCTGCTGCCTCCGGCTGCGCTGATCGCGGTCAAGGTGCCGGTCGGATCACTCTGGCGGCTGCCAGGGGTCGACGAGGCGCTGGGGCCCGAGATGCGCTCCACCGGGGAGGTGCTGGGCCTGGCCGCGGACTACGGCGATGCGCTCGGCAGCGCGCGGGAAGCCGCGGCGGTCCACGCGCGCTGAAGAGCAGAAAGAGGGCCGCCGCAGGTCCAGTACGGAGGGTCCTGGCCCTGCGGCGACCGATAAGACGTTCGAGCGGATCCCGCGACGCGGAGGCTTGTCATGCTGCCGTCGTCGGCCCGAGCTTCCGTTGACGGCGACAAACGACCGGGTCGTTGTGGGATCTAGCTGCCCGAACTATCTACGTCGCCCCGTCCTAGCAAACGGCGTGCCAGATCAGCGGCGTCTGCGTGCGCGCGAGGCGGTGGTGCTGACCTGGGTCTGGCGACGCCGCAGATACCCGCCGTACCAGCCACCGACCGCGCCGAAGATCGTGGCGTAGAAGCCGGACACTGCTGCTGCGGCGGCGCTCTGCGCGGCGGATGGATCGGTCGGGCTCGATGTGGTGCCCAGCGAGACCACCAGGATGTAACCGAACAGGACGACGAAGCCGAGCAGCCCGGCAGCGGCGCCATACAGCCACGGGCGTCGCCATCCGAACCAGCCGGCCGCGATCAGCGCGCCGAACTGGACGAGCTGAGAGGCCAGGCCGAGCACGGTGGCCGCGCCTGCGTAGGCCGCGACGTAGCCTAACGCCCACAAGAGGCCGAACGGGACCCACGCAAGGGGCGCACGGCCGAGGAGATAGAAGACGGCCACGATCGGGCGAAGGGGGCCTGTGTAGCCGAAGTCGGCGAGCGGTTCCGGCCGACCGGGGAGGGGTGGCGCCGCAGGAAAGATCCGGGTCAGGAAGCTGCCGTGGCTCGGCGCGGCAGGAGCTTCGGCCTCGATGGCCTCCGCGTCCTCGTCTTCAGGCTGGCCGCGCGCCGCGAGGCGGGCTCGTCGTCGCGCTTCGGCGCGCGAGGCGGCGTCGCGTGACAGAGATCTTTGGGACATCGGCGGCGATTGTACGCGACCCACTCAGTCGAGCGCCGAAAGCGGCCGAAAAGCGGACGGTAATGGCGCGGTAACTGGCGGGACCGCATGCTGGACCCTCCTGCGCGCCTCCCGCCAGAGAGGTGCGCATCGTGTCCGCTCATCGTCCGCTCAGCCAGATCGCCTGCCCACCCGCCGTCCCTTCGCGTTCTGCTGTCGTCCGTCTGCTCCTGACCGCGGGGCTGCTGCTCGGCTGGGTCTCGCCCGCGTCCGGCGCCCCGGTCCGGATGGACAACGCGAGCGATCTTGCAGACACGGCCGTTGCGCACCTCGTGCTCAGCGAGCTCGTGACCGGCGGAGCGAGCGCATCGGACGAGTTCGCCGAGATCTACAACCCGGCGGCGGTATCGCTGCCGCTCGAGGGCCTGGAGCTGGTGTACGTGACCGCCAGCGGCGCGACGGTCACTCGCAAGGCGAGCTGGGCGGTCGGCGCCGAGGAGGTTCCGTCTCATCACCACCTGCTCGTGGCCAATGCCGCCGGAATCTACGCGGCTATCGCCGACATGACCTATGCCAGCGGCCTTGCCGCGACCGGCGGCAGCCTGGCGCTGCGCATTCAGGGTGCCGTAAAGGGCGTCGATGCGGTGGGGTGGGGAACCGCCACCGCATGGTTGGAAGGCACGGCGGCATCGGCGCCTGCTGCGGGTGCGAGCCTCGAGCGCCTCCCGGGCGGAGCCGCGGGATCGGGCCAGGACACCGACGACAACCTCGCCGATTTCGCAATCCTCCCGCTGCCCGATCCGCAGAACAGCACGGCCGCGCCGACACCCGACCCCACTCCATCTCCCACGCCGCCAGGAAGCGTAACCGCGTCCCCGTCGGCAACGGGGACGCCCGGGCCGATTCCTTCGCCGACGCCCACCACGAGCGCGACTGCCAGCCCGACGCCCGGCCCCAGCCCCACAATCGTCCCGACACCCGTGCCGTCCCCGACCGCGACGCCAACTCTCACACCAACGCCTGTGCCAACGCCGACCTCGATCGCTGCTGCGCGAGCCCTGTCCGACGGCAGCACAGCCACGATCAGTGGAGTGGCGCTGACCGGCTCGGACTTCTCCGAAGGTGGCGGCTACATCGACGACGGGTCGGGTGGCATCGCCGTCCTGATGGCCGATGGCGCATTCGAGCGGGGGGCACGGCTGGTCCTCGGCGGCACCATCCACGATCGATATGCCCAGCGCACGCTGCGCTCCTCAGCCGCCGACCTGACGGCGATCGGAACCGGCCTTGAGCCGTCACCGGCGGCAGTGGCGACTGGCGGGGTCGGCGAACCAACCGAGGGTCGGCTCGTCAGCGTGAGTGGCGAAATCCTCGCCGCTCCGACCTCGCTCAGCGGCGGGCTCGCCTTCGACGTCGACGACGGGACGGGCGCGGTGCGCGTCTTCGTCGGCACGACGACTGCGATCGGTACCACCGCCTGGTCTCGGGGCGCAACCCTGACGCTTGTCGGCGTCGTCGGCCAGCGCGACTCCAGCGGCACCGGCGCGGCCGGCTACCGGGTACAGCCACGCGACCCGGCCGACATCGTCCAGGTCTTGCCACCGGCGACACCTGCGCCGTCGCCGACGCAGAGCGTCAACCCGACGCCTGCTCCAACGGTCAGTCCCACGCCGAGCGCCACTCCGCGGCCGAGCGGCAGCCCGAGCCCGGGAAACCTGGTTTCGATTGCAGCCGCGCGAGCCGCCTCAACGGGGACGCGCCTGCGCATCCGCGGGATCGTGACCCTGGGGAGTGGCCCGCTCGACGCGGCGAGCGCCGTGGTGCAGGACTCGAGCGCGGGCATCCTGATCCGCCTCGGCGATGAGGCGGGACGCCTTCTCCGCGGAGAGCAGGTCGAGCTCACCGGTACCCGATCCACCAAGAGCGGGATGCTCAGCCTTCGGGTGACGGAGCCGCCGGCCCATCGCGCCGCGGCGACGGCGCCCGCGCCAGTCAGCGTTCGAACCGGATCGGCAGGGGAGGAGCACGAAGCGCGGCTGATCAGGGTGCGCGCGGCGATCGCGACCACACCGCGACGCTCCTCGGCTGGAAGCCTGTCGTTCGACCTCGACGATGGCAGCGGACCGCTGCATGTGGTCGTGCTTGCCGCCGTAGCCCCGGACGTGGCGCTGCCCGGGCGCGGCGCCTGGGTCGAGATCGTCGGCGTGCTGGGGCAGGAGACGACAGGCGCGCTTCCGCGGCGCGGCTATCGGCTCTGGCCACGCACACGAGACGATCTGCGGACCATCTCTCTCCCCGTGGATGCGGTGGTCGGCGCCGGGGCATCATCAGCCTCCGCCGATGATCCGTCGCCGGCCGCGGGCGCGGTCGACGATCTTGCCCCGCTCCTGCCCGGCGCGCCGGCACGACCGGCCGGCGGCACATCCGTCCGCGCGACCCTGGTCCACGGCGCGTGGCCCGAGCTGGGACTTGCCGGCCTGCTCTGGGACGGGCGACATCTCGTCGGCCTGGTCGATGGAGTCCTCGCCGAGACGGCGGTGAGCGCGGTGCTCGCCGGCAGCCCCCTTCCGATTGCCGTGCAGCTGCTTGCCCAGCGCGCGGCCGAAGGCCCGGCGCCCCTCCGCCTGGCGCTTATCACGCTCGGGACCGACGCTCGGCTGGAGAGAGCCGCCGCGCCCGCGGCCGTCGCTGCGCCAGTGACCGATGCCAGGGATGCGAACGCGGCGGTATGGGCACGCCTGGTTGGCAGGCTCACGAGCGCAAATGGGACGGAGTGGATCGAGCCTGCACCGGGCCTGCGCGTCGCGATCGAGCGGCGTTGCCGCAGGGCGGCCGCGAACGAGCCGACGGGCCAGGTCATGGTGGAAGGCATCCTGGCCGCGAAGGGTCAGCGGCTGGTGATCGGCTGCGGGGCTGTGACCAGCCCTCCGCTCCTTGGCGTATCCGGCGCGGCCGCGACTCCGGTCCCACGCTCCAACGGGCCGGTCGCTGGGCGAGCGGACGCGGTCCGAAGCGACGGACGCAACGGTCTGGCAGGGCTTCTCGCGCTGATCGTTGCCGGGATCGCCCTCGGCGGACTCGGCGTCGCGGTCTGGCGTCGACGGCTGAGCGGAGGGTCCGCCGCGGCCACCGCGCTTGGCGACCTCTCTGGGCCGCTCGAGGCTCCAGAGCCCAGTTACGCCAACGCGTCGGACGATACGGAGAGCGACGTTCGGCTCGCCCCGCTTCGCCTGGTCGAGCCCACGCAGGAGGTCGAGCTCCCGTTGCGGGTGTAAGCCACGCGTATACTCCCGCCGATTCCGCGCTCACCGCAGAGGAGCAGCCCCTCGCGTGTCAGACGTCTCCGCGGCGGACTCGCCGCACACCGGCGACCGGCCATACCACATCAACCTCGCCCGTGGGGAGCTGGCCGAGCACATCCTGCTGGTCGGCGACCCGGGGCGCGTGGCGAAGGTTGCGGCTCGGTTCGAATCGGTCGAGGTCGAGCGCAGCAACCGCGAGATCACGACGGCGACCGGCAGCTACCGCGGGATGCGCCTCTCGGTCATGTCGACCGGGATGGGTCCCGACAACGTCGAGATCGTGCTCGCCGAGACGATGGAGATCACCGACCGCCCAACGTACGTGCGGATCGGCTCATCGGGCGCGCTGCAGCCGGAGATCGCCCTCGGCGACCTCGTGATCTCGATTGGCGCCGTGCGGCTGGAGAACACGACCGACTTC
This sequence comes from Chloroflexota bacterium, assembly GCA_040003165.1. Taxonomy (GTDB): domain Bacteria; phylum Chloroflexota; class Limnocylindria; order QHBO01; family QHBO01; genus JALYSK01. The sequence goes on along the minus strand of JBDUDC010000020.1, from coordinate 6,153 downwards.
TACGTGCGCCCCGGATACCCCGCCATCGCCCATCGTGACGTGGTCTGGGCGCTGGAGGATGCGTGCCGCCAGCTGGGCTTTCGGCACCACGTCGGGCTGACGGCGACGGCGAGCGGGTTTTACGCTCCGCAGGGAAGGGCGATGCGCACGCTCCCGGTTCGTTATCCTGATCTCGCCGAGGAGCTGCGGCGCGAAGGCGTCGCGAACCTCGAAATGGAATCGTCAGCGCTTTTCGTGCTGGCAGGGCTAGCAGGACTGCGGTCCGGGACGATCTGTGCGATCTACGCACAGCGCACCGACGGCACGTTCCTCGACGGCGCGGCGAAGGAGGCCGCGGAGGCACGCTGTATCGATGCCGGATTGGCCGGCATCCACCTGCTCTGGACGATTGACAATTCGTCGGACAGAGTCGACGCCCACCAGCGCTGGATCGAGCTGATCGGCCAGCAGGGCAGGGAGCAGCAACCACAGACCGGTGCCGAGACGCCGGTAGAAGGAGGCAACTGACCGATGGCGACTGAGGCCTACTGTGTCAAGTGCAAGGCAAAGCGCGAGATGCGCAGCGAGAACAAGATCACGATGAAGAACGGCAAGCCGGCGACAGAGGGGATCTGCCCGGTCTGCGGTACGAAGATGTTCAAGATCGGCGGCTGACGCCGATCTCTCGACGGCGGGCAATGCCCGCCGCACGTTTGTTGTGAACCGGCCGGCCGCCTCCCGCGGACGGCCGGTTCAGATTTCGGCGGCTAGAATGGGAGGCCGTGGACGAGGCAGCCGGCCAGCCGATCCTGGCGATCGACCTAGGCGGCACCCAGATCCGCGCCGCGCATGTCAGCCCTGATCTCACGATCGCCTGCCGCCGCGCAGTCCTGACCGAGAGCAGTGAAGGGGTTGATGCCGTCGTGTCGCGTCTCTGTGAGCTCGCCGTGCTGGTGCGCGCCGACGCTCGGCAGCAGGGGCTGCCCGACCCGGTCGGAATCGGCATCTCGTCGCCGGGGCCACTTGATCCGTGGCTCGGCATCGTGGTCGCACCGCCGAACCTCGCCGGCTGGCGTGACGTCCCGCTCGGCGAGCAAGTCGAAGCCGAGCTGCAGTTGCCGACGTACCTGGAGCGGGACACCAACGTGGCGGTCATGGCCGAATGGCGCTACGGATCGGCGATTGGCACACGCTGCGCGATCTACGTCACCGTCTCGACCGGCATCGGTGGCGGAATCATCATCGACGCTCGCCCGCTCATCGGCCTCGATGGCACCGCGGGGGAGGTGGGCCACATGACGGTCAACCTGGACGGCCCGCTCTGCGGTGACGGCATGCCCGGCCACGCCGAGGCGATCGGATCGGGGACGGCCATCGCGCGCGAGGGCCGGGCCCTCGTCGAACGGGGTGAATCCCCCCGGCTCGCCGCGCTTGTCGGCAGCGGGGCGGTGGATGCCGCGCTGGTTGCGCGCGCCGCCGAGCAGGGGGACGCGGCGTGCTCGGCGATCATGGAGCGCGCGTACTTGGCGGTCGGTGCCATGTGCGCGAGCCTCGTCAACCTGCTCAATCCCGAGGTGATCGTGCTGGGCGGCAGCATCGCCGACAAGCAGCCTCGCCTCCACGCCGTGGCTCGGGCCGAGGTGGATCGTCGCGCCTTTGCGATTCCGGCCCGCCGCGTGCGCATCGAGCCGGCGAGCTTCGGCGACGATGTGTCGCTCATAGGCTCGCTTCCGATCGTCAACGAACGTCTGAGCGACCCGGCCTACGGCCAGCGTCGCTCGCTATCAGGAGGAGCATCCCGGTGACGACCCGCATCGGCATCAACGGCTTCGGGCGCATCGGCCGCCAGACTCTGAAGGCCATCCTGGAACGGCACCCCGACGAGCTCGAGGTCGTGGCGGTCAATGACCTGGCCGACACGAAAACGAACGCGCACCTGTTCAAGTACGACTCGACCTATGGGCGCTATCGCGGCGAGGTCGTCGCCGGCGAGGGCGAGATTCGGGTCGACGGCCGCCCGATCAAGGCAGTCTCCGAGCGCGACCCGGCCGCGCTCCCATGGAAGGAGCTGGACGTCGCGATCGTGGTGGAGTCGACCGGCATCTTCACCGATGCGACCAAGGCGCGCGCGCACCTCGACGCCGGCGCTCGCAAGGTGATCATCAGCGCCCCGGCCAAGAATGAGGACGTCACCATCGTCCTGGGCGTCAACGAGGAGCGCTACGACCCGGCGGAGCATCACATCGTCAGTAACGCGTCGTGCACGACGAACGGGCTCGCGCTGCCGGCCAAGGTGATCTTCGATCGGTTCGGGATCGAGCACGGCCTGATGACCACCGTGCACAGCTACACGAACGACCAGAACGTGCTCGATGTCTTTCACAAGGACCTGCGCCGGGCACGGAGCGCGGGCCAGAACATCATCCCGACCACGACCGGGGCGGCCCGCGCCCTGGCCCTCGTCATCCCCGAGCTGAAGGGCCGATTCGATGGGTTCTCGCTTCGCGTCCCGACTCCCACCGTCAGCATCATCGACTTCGTGGCGGTGACCAGCCAGCCGGTCACCGCCGAGAGCGCCAACCAGGCGCTGCGCGAGGCGAGCGCGGGTCGCATGAAGGGGCTGCTCGGCTTCACCGAGGAGGAGCTGGTGAGCATGGATTTCAAGGGCGACGACCGCTCGAGCATCGTCGACGGCGACTCGACCATGGTCACCGGCGAGAACCTGCTCAAGGTGATCGCCTGGTACGACAACGAGTGGGGCTACAGCTGCCGCGTCGCGGACCTGGCCGCCTACATGGCCGAGCGCCTGTGAACAAGAAGACCGTTCGCGACGTCGACGTCGGAGGGCGGCGCGTCTTTCTGCGGGCTGACCTCAACGTCCCGCTCGACGACGGTCGGATCACCGACGACACCCGCGTGCGGGCGAGCGTCCCGACCATCGTCTACCTGCTCGAGCGCGGAGCGAGCGTGGTGCTCGCCTCCCACCTCGGCCGGCCGAAGGGCAAGGTCAACGACGCGCTCCGTCTCAAGCCGGTCGCCGACCGGCTCAGCCAGCTGCTCGGTCGCCCGGTGCGTCTCACCGGGGACGCACTCGGCGCAGGCGTGCAGCTGGCGGTCGCCAAGCTGCAGCCGGGCGACCTGCTGATGCTCGAGAACCTGCGCTTCCACGCGGAGGAGGAGGCGAACGATCCCGCCTTCGCCAAGGCCCTGGCCGGCTTCGCGGACCTCTACGTCGACGATGCCTTCGGCTCCGCGCACCGCGCGCACGCGAGCACCGAGGGGATCACCCACTACCTTCCCGCGGTGGCGGGCCTTCTCCTCGAGCGCGAGGTTGAGGCACTGTCGCGCCTCCTGAAGCGCCCGGCCAAGCCGTTCCACACCCTGATCGGCGGGGCCAAGATCGCCGGCAAGCTCGAGGTGCTCGAAGCGCTCCTGAACCGATGCCAGGCGATCCTGGTCGGCGGCGGGATGGCGAACACCTTCCTCGCCGCCAAGGGCTACGCGATGGGCAAGAGCCTGGTCGAGACCGACCAGCTGCCGAATGCCGAGCGGATCATGGCCGAGGCGCGCCGCAAGCGCGTGCGCTTCATGCTGCCGACCGACGCCGTCATCGCGCCCCAGATCCATTACCGGGCGCGGACGGAGATCGTCTCCATCGACGCGGTCCCTCGCGACCAGATGGTGGTTGATATCGGGCCGGAGACGGTTGCGGCCTACACCGAGCACCTGTCCAAGGCGCGCACCATCTTCTGGAATGGACCGATGGGCGTCTTCGAGATCGCGAGCTTCGCCGACGGGACGACGGCGATCGCGCGCTACCTGGCCGAGCGCACCGGGGCCGGCGTGGTCACGATCGTGGGCGGCGGCGACTCGGTGGCTGCGGTGGAGCAGCTGGGCGTGGCCGACCAGATGACCCACGTGTCGACGGGCGGCGGCGCCTCGCTCGAGTTCGTCGAGGGCAAGTCGCTGCCCGGCGTCGAGGCGCTGCTCGACCGCGACGACGCGTGACCACCCTGATCGAGGACGTCATCGCGCGCGAGATTCTCGACTCGCGCGGCAACCCGACGATCGAGGTCGAGCTCTTCCTGGAGGGCGGGGCAGTGGGGACCGCCATGGTGCCGTCGGGTGCGTCGACCGGCAGCCACGAGGCGGTCGAGCTGCGCGACGGCGACGGCGCACGCTACGGGGGGAAGGGCGTGCTCACTGCGGTGAAGAACGTGAACGATGTGATTCGGCCGGAGCTGCTTGGGACCGATGCGCTCGACCAGGTGAGCCTGGATCGGCTCCTGATCGAGCTCGATGGGACGCCGAACAAGTCAAAGCTGGGCGCCAACGCGCTGCTCGGCATCTCGCTCGCCGCCGCCAGGGCATCGGCCGATGAGGTCGGGCTCCCGCTCTACCGGTACCTGGGCGGCGCCGCCGCACGGGTGATGCCGGTGCCGCTGGTGAACATCCTCAACGGCGGCAAACATGCGATCGACTCGACCGACTTCCAGGAGTTCATGATCGCGCCGGTCGGCGCCCCGTCGTTCAGGGAGGGGCTGCGCTGGGCGTCCGAGGTGTTCCACGCCCTCGCCGGGATCCTGCACGACGAGGGCTTCGCCACCACGGTCGGCGACGAAGGAGGTTACGCGCCGAGCCTGGGCAGCAACGAGGACGCCATCGGCGCGGTCATGACGGCGATCGAGCGGGCGGGATACAGCCCGGGCGAGCAGGTCGCCATCGCGCTTGATCCCGCCACCACCGAGCTCTACGCCGATGGCCGATACGTGCTCGCCCGCGAAGGCCGAAACCTGACCGGGGACGAGCTGATCGACTTCTGGGCCGACTGGGCGGAGCGCTACCCCGTCATCAGCATCGAGGATGGCCTGGCCGAGGATGACTGGGAAGGGTGGACCGCCCTCACCGCCCGCCTGGGCGACCGTCTTCAGCTCGTCGGCGACGACCTGCTGGTCACCAACACGGAGCGGCTCGAGCGCGCGATCCGGGAGCGGTGCGCAAACGCCATCCTGGTCAAGCTGAACCAGATCGGCACGCTGACCGAGACGGTCGAGGCGGTCGAGATGGCGCAGCACGCCGGCTGGCGGGCGATCATCAGCCACCGCTCCGGCGAAACCGAGGACACCAGCATCGCAGACCTCGCGGTCGCGCTGAACACCGGGCAGATCAAGACCGGCAGCATCAGCCGCTCGGAACGGATCGCAAAGTACAACCGGCTCCTGCGCATCGAGGAGGAGCTGGGCGACGCGGCTGAGTACCCCGGCGCCTCCGCCTTCGCATCGCACTAGCCCCGCGCAGACGCGCTCCCCGCTGAGCGTGCGGGCCTAGCTCTCCGAGCTGTCCTCTTCGCTGCCCTTCGCGCGGCGTCGCGCCGCGGCAGACTCGCGGGAGGCGCGGGTCACGGCGACCTTAGCCTTGCCCGCCGCGGTCCGTGGCCGGTCGGTCGCCTTGGCGGCGGCGGCCTTGGAGGCCTTGGCGGTTGCCACCTTCTTGCGCTGCGCGGTCTTGCTGGCGGTCGTCTTGCGCTTCGGCGTCTCGGCGACGCTCACCGCGTCGCTGTCGAGCAGGTGCGCGGCGTTGACCTTGGCCATCAGCCGGCTCTTGCGACGTGCGGCGTTGTTCGGGTGGAGGATCCCCTTTTCAGCCGCCTTGTCGAGCGCGCTGAGGGCCGCGGTCACGGCCTCCGGAGCGTCGCCGCTGGTGCGTCCCAACGCGATGCTGGTGGCGCGCCCGACGAGTGTCTTCGCCTCACTCCGGGCGCTGCGGTTCACGGCGCTTCGGCGCAGTGCCTGGCGCACGCGCTTGAGGGCCGATGGGGTGCGCGCGCCCTTCCAGGTACGAGCCTTTCTTGCCACGTGAAAACCTCGAGATGGGTTCGATCGAAACGGGGAAACGGCGCGGGTCTGGCGTGACCGCGTCCGGGCGAAAAGTATAGCAGGACCTCTGATTGCGACCCAGCGGCCGAGCGGATCGGTGTGGGCTAGACTTCCGCCCGGTGATCCCGCAGGAGCGCATCCGCAACTTCAGCATCGTCGCCCACATCGATCACGGCAAGAGCACGCTCGCGGATCGGCTGCTGGAGGCGACTCACACGATCGACCCGCGCCAGATGACTAGCCAGGTGCTCGACAGCATGGAGCTGGAGCGCGAGAAGGGGATCACCATCAAGGCGCG
>JBDUDC010000019.1:0-15484 GCA_040003165.1 Chloroflexota bacterium | reverse complement strand
GCGAGCTTGACGCGCCCAGCCAGCGCAATCGCGCGCTCGAGCTTGGCCGCAGTGACGAGCTCATAGGCGACGAAGAGGTCGTCGAAGCCCGCGTCCGCAAAGACCCCCGCCTCGTCGAGCTTGGCGGCGGTCAATCCGACTGCGCCCGCGGCGATCTGCCTCTTGGCAATCGCGACCGACTTGTGCGTCTTGATGTGTGGCCGGAGCGCCACGCCGTGGGTGCGCGCTAGCGCCGCCATCAACTCGATGTTCCGCTCCAGCCGGTCGAGGTCAACCAGCACGACCGGGGTGTCGAGCTCTGTCCAGTGCCGGCCAATCATCCAGGGCACGCGTCCAGCATCGACGCATGGTAGAGCGAGGGGCTAGGGCGTCGCGGTGGCGGCGCGGCGGCATGCTGCGCAGAGGCCGACGATCGTAAGGTGCGAGACATCGACCTCGAAGCCCTGCCGGCGACGGAACGACCGAACTGTCGGCTGAGCTCCCGCTCGGTCGATCTCCCAGCGTGACCCGCAGCTCTGGCATTGCAGATGACCGTGCTCGGCCGCGGGCCGCACGTGGAACTCCTCGCGCCCGTCCGCCGCATGAGCGTGTTGCAGGACGCCGAGCTCCTCGAGGACTCGGAGCGTCCGATACACGGTCGACGGCGTCGTCATGGGATCGAGCTGCCTGCATTGGTCGACGATCTCGCTGCCGGTGACGTGACCGCTGGTCGCTTCGAGCACCCGCAGGATCGCGCGCCGCTGCGGCGTCCAACGGAGCCCTCGTGCCCGGAGACCGTCGACGACGCCATCCAACGACTTCCCTGCAAGCCGCTCGTCAGTCATTCTACCAGAGTATAACGCGACAAGTGGTTATTGCATCACGTTGCAATAACGCTTCCGCTTCGGTAGGCTTGCCACACTCGAATGGCAGTCCTGTGGGGCTGAATCGGAGGGAGACAGCGAATGTACGGCGCTCGTTCGGCACTGGCTGTGGTCGCACTCATCGGACTCCTCGCGCTGACCGCCTGTACCGAGGGTGGCGCGGCCGGTTCGGTTGAGCCGAATCGATCACTCGGCTGGACCGATGAGCTGACCGGTGCGCCGGACCTGCTCGACGTCGGCACCACCGTGGCGCCCATCAGCTCGATCGCGCGCAACATCGGGGGGACGCGCATCAGGCTGCACGGGATCATCCCCGACGCCACCAACTCGCACACCTTCGAGCCGACACCGTCCGATGCCCAGACCCTGGCAAAGGCCGACGTGATCGTGGTCAACGGCCTGCACCTCGAGCAGCCGACCCTCGACCTGGCGGAGGCCTCCAAGCGCCCCGAGACGCCGGTGAAGCAGCTCGGCGACGCGACCATCACCCGCGCGCAGTGGCTCTTCGACTTCAGCTTCCCGGAGTCGGCAGGCGACCCGAACCCGCACCTGTGGATGGATCCGCGCTACGCCCTTCGCTACGCGGAGCTGCTGCGGGCTTGGTTCAGCCAGGCCGATCCGGCCAACGCCGACTACTACGCGGCCAATTTCACCGCTTACAAGGTCCGGCTCGACGAGCTCGACGCAGCGATCCGCGCCGCGACGCCGTCAGTTCCGACGGAGAACCGCAAGCTGCTCACCTACCACGACTCGTGGGCCTACTGGGCCCGCGAGTATGGCTTCAAGGTGATCGGCGCGGTGCAGGCGTCGGACTTTTCCGATCCGTCGCCGCGCGAGGTGGCGCGCCTGATCGAGCAGATCCGCGCCGAGAAGGTGCCGGCCGTCTTCGGTTCCGAGGTCTTTCCGAGCCCGGTGCTGGAGCAGATCGCCCGCGAGTCCGGAGCCAGGTTCGTGGATCAGCTCCGTGACGATGAGCCGCCCGGAGCGCAGAATTCGGCGGACCACACCTACCTGGGGATGATGAAGAACGACATGATCGTCATGTTCGGGGCGCTCGGCGGCAAGACCGCCGCCTTCGACGCGCTCGAGGTCACGGACACGTATCGCCCGTGACGGGGCCCGAGCGGGAGCCACTGGTCAGCATCGAGGACGTCACCTGCGGCTACGGCGCGACGCCGGTGCTCGAGCAGATCGACCTGCGCATCGAACGTGGTGCGTTCGTGGGGGTGGTCGGCCCGAGCGGCGTTGGCAAGACCACGCTCCTGCGCCTGATGGTCGGAGCCGTCCCCCGTGTTCGCGGCCGGGTCACCATCGCGGGCCAGCCCGTGCAGCACGGCACCACCCCGCGCGTCGGATGGGTGCCGCAGCTCGAAACCGTCGATTGGCATTTCCCGGCGACCGTGTCGGAAGTGGTGCTGATGGGCCGCTGGGGAGTGCGGCCGTGGTGGCCGCGCGCGACCAATGAGGACCGGCTGGCGGTCGATCGGCTGCTCGAGCGACTGGGCATCGGCAGCCTGGCCGGGCGCAACATCCGGGACCTGTCCGGCGGACAGCAGCAGCGCGTCTTCCTGGCGCGGGCCATGATCGGCGAGCCGCTCCTGCTCCTCCTCGACGAGCCGACCAGCGGGGTCGACCTGCGCACCCGCGACGACATCCTTCACCTGCTCGCCGATCTGAACCGCGACGGGATGACGATCGTCCTCACCACTCACGAGCTGAACGCGGTGGCGGCGCACCTGCCGTGGGTGGTCTGCGTCAACCGGCGGATCATCGCCGAGGGATCACCCGACCAGATCTTCACCGATGAGATCCTGGGGCGCACCTACGGTGCCGACCTGCGAGTCGTACGCCAGGACGGCGCCATCCTGGTGGCCGATGCCGCCCCGCATCGGTTGCGAGACGCGCTGCAGCACCATCACCCCGGCTACGAGCACGCGCACCACGAGCATCCCGACGATCACCACGTCCACGGTGGGCCGCCGGCATGAGCCTGGTCACGGAGCCGCTCGCCTTCGAGTTCTTCCGGCAGGGGCTGTTTGCGGCGGTCCTGGTGGGCGCGCTGTGCGGAATGATTGGGGTCTACGTGATCCTGCGCCGGATGAGCTACATCGGCCATGGGCTCTCGCACTCGGTCTTCGGCGGGGCGGTGGTCGCCTACGTGACGAGCATCAACTTCTACGTCGGCGCCGGGCTGTGGGGCTTCCTCTCGGCGCTGCTCATCAATGCGACCGCCCGTCGACGGAAGATCGGGGCCGACGCGGCGATCGGGATCGTGACCACCGCCAGCTTCGCCATCGGCGTGGCGTTGATTAGCAAGACGCGCAGTTTCACGCGGAACTTCGAAGCGGCCCTCTTCGGCAACGTGCTGGGAGTGACGCCCACCGACCTGTTCGTGGTGGCGGTGGTGACCGTCTTGGTCGCCCTCTTCATCGGCCTCTTCTACAAGCAGCTACTCTTCCTGACCTTCGACCAGGATGTGGCGCCGATCTACGGCGTGCGCGTCGGCCTCGTGGACAGCCTCTTCGCGCTGGCCATGGCGGCCACGATCGTGGCCTCGATCAACGTAGTGGGCGTGACGCTCATCGCCGCCACGCTCGTGATTCCGGCGAGCACGGCGCGGCTGCTTACCGATTCGTTTGGTCGGATGATCGGCTACTCGACGCTGCTGGGGGCCGCCGCCGGCCTGCTGGGCATGTACGCCAGCTACTGGCTCGACGTCTCGTCCGGCGCGACCATCGTGCTGCTCGAGGCGGGCGTCTTCGCGGTCATCTCGGTGATCGTGGCACTCCGCCAGCGAGAGACCTCGTGGGAGCGCGACCACCAGCCGCGGGCCGTGGCCGGAGAGCCACGCGGCGACGTCCTCTAGGCGGACTCGCCGGAGGTGTGGTGGTGCTCGCCCAACCGCATCGGCAGGTCGGGGAGCTGGCGAGGATCGGGATCGGGCTCGTAGTCGTTGGTCTCCTCCGAGCGGCGGTACGTCCAGCGCGGACCGTCGGCCGAGATCTGCTGGAGCGCTGCCGCGACCACTTCGACGTCAGCGCGGGTGGTCCCGAGCCCGAAACTGATGCGGGCCGCGCCCGGCAGCCGCGGATGCTGGCCGTCGCGCGTCGCGTCCATCAGCCGAGTCGCCTCGGGCTCATCCACCCGCAGCAACCGCATCATCAGCGGATGGGCGCAGAAGCACCCATGCCGGATCCCGATCCCGTGCTCGGCCGAGAGGACCGCCGCCAGCAGCTCGTAGCCGACGCCGGCGAGGTTGAAGGTGAGCAGGCCGACGCGCGGATGCTCCGCCGGCCAGATGCGGTAATGCTCGAAGGCGGCAACCGATCCGAGCCGTTCGCGCGCGAACGCCAGCAGCTCCTGCTCCTCGGCGACGACGCGGTCCATCCCAGCGCGCGCCAGCGTGTCGCAGGCGACGCCCAGCGCAACCGCGCCAATGACGTTCGGCGAGCCAGCCTCCTGGCGATCCGGCAGGTCAGCCCATAGCACCTCGTCGACGGTGACCAGCTTGACGGCGCCACCGCCCCGCAGGAACGGGTCGCCGGCCCGCAGCCAGTCGGGATGGCCGATCAGCACGCCCGCGCCGTACGGGGCATAGAGCTTGTGCCCGCTCATGGCCAGGTAGTCGATCTGATCTGCGGCCATGTCGACGACGGCGTGCGGCGCCAGCTGGGCCGCGTCGACCAGGATCCTCGCTCCGTTCGCGTGCGCCACCTCCGCCAGCTCACGGATCGGCCAGATCTCGCCGGTGACATTGCTGGCGCCGGTGACCGCGACCAGGTGTGGATCGTCGCAGGCGGGCAGCCCGCGCAGCGCGATGCGGACCTGCTCGATCGCCTCGTCCGGGCTCTCCGGCACGCCAAGGAAGCGGACGCCGCAGCGCGACCAGGGAAGCAGATTGGCGTGGTGCTCGCCAGCGAAGGCGATCACGTGCGTCCCTTCCGGGAGCGTGCCGGCCAGCAGGTTGATCGAGTCGGTCGTGTTGCGGGTGAAGACAACCGCGTCGTCCGGGGAGGCGTTGAAGAAGGCGCGGACCGCCTCGCGCGCCCCCTCGTATGCGGCGGTCGCCGCACGCGATTTGAAGCCCGCGCCGCGATGGACGCTCGAATACCACTCGAGGAGCGCTTCGACCGCCGTCGCGACCGATGCGAGCGCCGGCGCCGAGGCCGCGTAGTCGAGGTTGACGTAGCGCCGCTCCTCGCCGGTCACCAGGGGCACCACGGTGTCCGCGCCAACCAGGCGCAACAGCTCGCTGCCGTGGAGCGATGGCATGGTGGTCATCGGCGCCATCCTACGCCCGGACTCGGGCGGGGAACAGGGACTTCGCGAGGGCGCGCGGAAGGACTTCTGAGTCGTCAGCCGGGCTGCGCCGAGGGATCGTCACGCCGCAGGAGGATGCCGAGGTAGGCCTTCCACGGCCCGACCTGGGCATCATGGCTCCCGGCCAGGGCGGCGTACGCCTGCGCGAGATGATCGAGGTCATGCACAGCCCACGTGGCGAGCAGCTCGCGCAGCGTCACCTCTCCGAGCGCGGGATGGCGGCCGGGCCGATCGAGGTCATCGTCGCCCACGAGCTCTGCCAGGCGGCTGACATTCGCGGCCCGCAGCTCCGCGAATCGGTCGGTCAGCTCCGATAGGGTAGCCTCGCGGTCACGATCCACGTGCCCAAACCGATCGAACGAGGTGAACGGCCGGTCGAGACCGTGCTCCAGGATGATCTCCACGCGCGGGATCCAGCCATCCAGCTCGGCGCTGATGAGGTGGCCGACAACGTCCCGCGGCGTCCAGCCGTCGGCAACGTCCCGGGTGCCGAGCCATGACGCCGGCAGGCCGTCGAGGAGCTCGCGCACGATTCGCGGAGTCCGCTCCAGCAGCGCGGTGGTATCGGCCAGGAAGGAATCGGTCATGCGCGGTCGGCTTCCGCGAAGAGGCCGCCGAGGACCCGCGCCACGGTCGGGAAGGCGTGAATCGTGTCCGCCAGCACCGAGAGCGGGGTGTGGGTCTTCACGGCCAGCACCGCCTCATGGATCGCCTCGGAGACGCCGGGCCCCGCCATGAAGGCGCCCACCAGGGTGCGGTTCGCGCGGTCCACCACGATCGTCACGTGCCCCTGCGCCTCAGCGACGTAGCCCTTCGAGGTGGTGGCCAGGTCCTGGGTCAGCTCGGCCGCGTCGATGCCCGCCTCGCGCGCCTGGTCGAGGAGGAGGCCGACCGATGCAGTTTCCGGTTCGGTGTAGGTCGCGCGCGGGATGGCGCTGACGTCCGGCTTCACGTCGTCGCCGAGCGCCAGTCGGGCCGCCATCTCGCCTTCGTAGTGCGCGAGGTGCGTGTGGAGCTCGGGGCCGGCAATGTCGCCGGCGACGTAGACGTTCTCGGCGATCCGCAGTCGGTCATCCGGCTTGACCCGGCCCCCCTCGACCGCGACGCCGATTGCCGGCAGATTCAGCTCGTCGACCGGGATCTCGCGGCCGATCGCCACCAGCAGCGCCGCGCCCTCCACGCTCGTTCCATCGGAGAGCTCGACCACCGAGGTGCCGTCGCTCTGCCGGATGCGCTGTGCGCGGACACCGGTCCGGATCTTCACCCCGTCGCGCTCGAGGGCGGCGGCGAGGATCGCGGAGCTGCGCGGGTGGTCGCGGCTGTTGATCCGCTGGTTGCTGTCGATGAGCGTGACCGGGACGCCGTAACGCGCATAGACCTGGCTCAGCTCGACGCCGGTCGGCCCGCCGCCCAGGATCACGAGGCTGCGGGGCAGCTCCCGCGTCGAGGTTGCTTCTCGGTTCGTCCAGGCTTGCGCCTCCGCCAGGCCCGGAAGGTCGGGAATGCGCGAATGCGATCCGACCGCGACGATCACGGCCTTGGCCTCGAGCTCGCGCGTCGATCCATCGGCCTCCACCGTCAGCCGGCCCGGGGCCGCGAAGCGCGCGGTGCCTCGAATGACGGTCGCTCCGGCCTTCTCGAGCGCCTCGACATGGCTCGCGTCATCCGGCCAGTCCGTGTGCTCGCGGTTGATCATGTAGTCGCGGAAGTCCGATGCCTTCGGCCAGGGGTAGTCCCCGCCGGCATGGTGAACCGCGGCGGCATGCAGGAGCGCCTTCGAGGGCATGCAGGCCCAGAACGGACAGCTGCCGCCGAACAGCTCGCGATCGACGATCGCCACCCTGGCGCGGCGCCCGGCGGCCAGGCTCGCAGCCGCCTCGCCCGCTGCGCCGGCCCCGACGATCACGATCTCGAACTCTTCCATGGGACCTCCTCTATCCCCCGCGTGCACCTCGCGGGCTGCTGCCAATGATATGGGCGGTCAGTGCCGTGCGGCTCCGCCCTCGGTGGGGACCTCCCGGCCGCCGATCCAGACCCGGCGCGGCCGCACGTCGCCAAGGTGGAGCGCGAACGCCCCCTCGTGCTCCGCGTCCCAGGCGACGAGATCCGCGGCAAGACCTGCGCGGACCGCGCCGCACACCTCGTTGAGGCCGAGCGACGCGGCTCCGCCGGCGGTCGCCGCCAGCAGCGCCTCCTCGACACGCATGCCGAGCAGGGTCGACGCCAGCCCGATCACCAGCGGCATCGAGAAGCTGCCGTATGTTCCGGCGTTGGCGTCGCTGGCGATCGCGACGCGGGCGCCGGCATCGAGCAGTCCGCGTGCCGGCGGCAGGCCTCCGCCCATCACCAGCGCCGGGCCGGGGAGCAGGGTCGCCACCGTCGATGAGGCGGCGATGGCCGCGATGCCGGCGGCGTCGAGCTGCTCGAGGTGGTCGACACTGGTCGCGCCCATCCGCACGCCCAGCTCTGTGGCACCGGTTCGCGCCAGCTGCTCGGCGTGGAGGCGGAGCGCCAGCCCCTGACCGCGCGCCGCCGCGAGGATCAGCTCCGCCTGCTCGACGCTGAAGAAGCCGGCATCGCAGAAGACGTCGCAGAACGCGGCCAGCGGGGCCGCGGCGGGGAGCATCTCCTCCGCCACCTCGCGCGCGAACTCGTCGGCAGCCAGGCCGTCAGGGACGGCGTGGGCACCGAGGAAGGTGGGGACCAGGCGCATCGGCGTGTCGGCGGCCGCGAGCAGCGTAAGGGCGCGCAGCTCATGGGTCAGGGAGAGCCCGTAGCCGGACTTCGCCTCGATCGTGGTCGTGCCCCCGGCCAACGCCTCCCGTAGGCGGCAGTCGAGGAGGGCGCGCAGCTCGTCGTCCGAGGCGGCTCGCGTCGCGCGGACGGTGCGCAGGATCCCCCCGCCCTCGTATCGAGCACCCGCCAGTCGGGCCGCCGCCTCGTCGGAGCGATCCCCGGCGAAGACCGGGTGGGTGTGGGCATCGACCAGGCCCGGGGTGACTAGGGCGCTGCCGAGCTCCACGCGGCTCTCCGCGGGTGGCGCGTCCGCCGGCGACCCGACCCAGGCGATCTGCTCGCCGTCGACCAGCACCGCCCACGGCGAGATGACTTCGGGACGTTGCGCCCCGGCCGGTTGGGCAACGCAGAGCCGGCCGCTTCCCGACAGGAGCAGCCGGCCATCGGTCATCGGCGTCAGAGGGCTAGGCCGCGCTGCGCCCGGTGATCAACCGATAAAGGATGACGATGACCGCGACCACGAGGAGGAGGTGGATCAGCGCACCTGCCACGTGCAGCAGGAAGCCGAACAGCCAGAGCGCCAGCAGGATGACGACGATCGTCCACAGCATGGCGCCACGATACTCGCTCGGCGCCGTGCGCCGCCGGATATCGGCCGGAAGCGCGCGCGGCTATCCTGCCGGCATGGCCAAGGCGGCGATCGTGGCGGTCGATGACGACGGGCCCGTCCTGCGCGCCGTCGAGCGCGACCTTCGGGCGCGCTACGCGAAGGAGTACCGCATCGTGGCGGCCGACTCGGGCACGGCGGCGCTCGAGGCGACGCGCCAGCTGACCGTGCGCGGCACAGCGGTTGCGCTCTTTGTGGTCGACCAGCGCATGCCGGTGATGACCGGGATCGAGTTCCTGCAGCAGGCGATCGAGCTCCAGCCCGATGCCAAGCGGGTCCTGCTCACCGCATATGCAGACACCGAGGCGGCGATCCGGGCCATCAACGAGATCCACCTCGACCACTACCTGCTCAAGCCCTGGGACCCGCCGGAGGAGCGCTTCTACCCGGTACTGGACGATCTGCTCTCCGACTGGAGCGCGACCTTCCGCCCGACGTTCGAGGGGCTGCGCCTGATCGCCGGCCGATGGTCGCCCCGCGGCCATGAGATCCGCGACTACCTGACCCGCAACCAGGTGCCCTACCGCTGGCTGGATCCGGAGGAGGACGAGGAGGGCCGGCGGCTCGCTGCCGCCTTGGCGCCTGACGACGAGAGCGCAACTCGGACCCTGGTTCTGATGCCCGACGGCAGCCAGCTGACCGACCCGAGCAACATGGAGATCGCGGAGAAGGTCGGGCTGCAGACCCACGCGGCGCTCCCCTTCTACGACGTGGTGATCGTGGGGGCGGGGCCGGCCGGCCTTGCGGCGGCGGTCTATGGTGCGAGCGAGGGGCTCAAGACGATCATCGTCGAGCGCGAGGCACCGGGCGGCCAGGCCGGCACCACCAGCCGAATCGAGAACTACCTCGGTTTTCCGGCGGGGCTCTCCGGCGGCGACCTCGCCCGCCGCGCACTCGCGCAGGCGCGCCGTCTGGGCGCGGAGATCCTCTCGCCCCAGGATGTGATCAGCATCCGGCGCGACGATCCGTACCGTACCGTACGCCTCTCGGATGGGACTGAGCTCTCGTGTCAGACGGTCGTCATCTCGACCGGCGTCAGCTACCGCCAGCTCGATCTGCCCGGCGTGAGCCCGCTGGTGGGAGCCGGCATCTTCTACGGCGCCTCGATCTCGGAGGCGGTGCTCTACCGCGACCTCGAGGTCGGAGTGATGGGCGGCGGAAACTCCGCCGGACAGGCCGCGGTCTACCTCGCCCGCTTCGCCAAGCGCGTCAACCTGATCCTGCGCGGCGAGAGCCTGGGGGCCGGCATGTCGCAGTACCTCGTCGACCAGCTCGAGGCGCTCCCCAACGTGCAGGTGCGAACCGGTAGCTCGCTCGCCGCGGTCGAGGGCGACAGACGCCTGGCCGGCATCCGCCTCAAGACCTCTGCGGGCGAGGAAGACGTTCCCGTCTCCGCGCTCTTCGTGACGATCGGGCAGCGTCCGCGGACCGAGTGGCTGGAGGGCAGCGTCGAGCGCGATGCGACCGGCTTCGTGATCACCGGTCCCGCGCTCACCGCCGAGGGGAAGCCGCCCGCCGGTTGGGGGATCGATCGCGATCCCCTCCTCCTCGAGGCGAGCGTGCCGGGGATCTTCGCGGCTGGCGACGTTCGCTATCGGTCGATCAAGCGCATCGCCAGCGCCGTCGGCGAGGGCGCCATGGCCGTGGCCCTCATTCACCAGTACCTGGCCGGGCTCTAGGGCCGGGACCGATGTCGATCGACGATCTGCGCAGCACGCCGCTCTTTGCCGGCCTGCCCGAGGAGCACCTCGAGCGCCTGGCGGCGATGTCGGAGCCGATGCATCTCGCGCCGGGCGACCTGCTCCTCGAGGAGGGGACCCCGGGTGACGCGATGTATGTGGTGGTAAGCGGCGAGCTCGACGTCACCAAGCGGGCCGATGGCTCCGAGCTGCCGGTCGCGCGCGTCGGCCCGGGCTCGATCCAGGGTGAGATGGCTGCGCTGGAGGGTGGGGAGCGCATGGCATCGGTCCGCGCGTTCAGCGAGGCGGAGGTGCTGAGGATCCCGAACGAGGCGCTGCACGACCTCTTGGCCAGCGGTCCCGACGCCGCGCTCGCGATCATCCGGACGGTCGTCGGGCGCCTGCGCAGCACCGAGGCGACCCTGCGCCAGCGCGAGAAGCTCGCCGCCCTCGGGACGCTGGCCGCGGGGCTCGCGCACGAGCTGAACAACCCGGCGGCCGCGATTCGCCGCAGCGTCGCCGGGCTCGGCGACGCGATCCAGCAGCGCGGCCGGGCCGCCGCCGCGCTCTCGGGCGACTCGCCGCGGCTGGCAAAGCTGGTCGCGGCCGCTCCGGCGGACTCGAAGCCGCCCAGCGATGCGCTGGCCAGAGGCGATCGGATCGAGGAGGTGGGCGAGCTGTTGGGCGAGCTCGGGGCGACCGAGCCCGACGCAGCGGCCGGGGAGCTTGTCGATGCGGGCTGGACCGGCGGCGAGCTGCGCGACGCGCTGGGTGGGTACGGCCGCGCCGAGATCGACCAGGCCCTGGCATGGATCGCGAGCGTCACCAGCGCCGACGCCCTGCTGGGCGAGGTCTCGATGGCCGCCGAACGGATCGGCGAGATCGTGGGAGCTGTCAAGGACTACGCCTACCTCGACCAGGCTCCGGTGCAGCGCATCGACATCCGCGACGGGCTCGAGAACACGCTCGTCATCCTGAGGCACAAGCTCAAGGAGGGGGTATCGGTCCAGCGGGAGTATGCGGATGGCCTGCCGGAGATCGAGGCGTTCGGCAGCGAGCTCAACCAGGTCTGGACCAACCTGATCGACAACGCGGTACAGGCGATGGATGGCCGCGGCGAGCTGCTGATCCGCACCGAGGCGGCAGGCAGCGGGGTCGCCGTCACGATCTGCGACACCGGACCCGGGATCGCGGCCGAGCACCTGCCTCGCCTCTTCGAGCCGTTCTTCACCACCAAGCCGCCGGGGATCGGCAGCGGCCTGGGCCTGCATATCAGCCACAACGTGGTCGCGCGCCATGGCGGCCGAATCGATGTCTCGTCGGAGCCGGGTCGCACCTGCTTCACGGTCTCGCTCCCGGCTCAGCTGTCCGGACGCTAGCCGACCTCCGGCTCCGCCAGCGCCGCTGTCCGCCGCGGACGGAGCGTCGCGACCGCCAGCCCCGACAGGATCGCCAGCACGCCGAGCAGCTGGAGCTCCGACGGCGCTTCGCCCAGCAGCACGATCCCGAGCAGGACCGATGCGACCGGCTGGATGGTGAGCATGACCGATGTCAGCGCTGCGTCGAGGCGCGGCAGGGAGATGCTGATCAGCAGCCAGCCCCCGACCTGCACCCCGAGGGCGAGGAGCAGGAGCCAGCCGTGGGCCGGCCAGGATGGGATCAGGTCCAGCTCGCCGAGCGGGAAGCCGATGACGCCAGCCCCGATCGCCGCGGCAAGGGTGGCGTCGAAGAGCGGTCCGGCCGGACGCCGCACATCGCGGTTCGCGCGCCGCTGGACGAGGAGGAACGCCGCGTATGCGAACCCGGTTCCGATCCCGAGCAGCACGCCGAGGGTCGGATCCGCGCCGTACGCTCCTTTCCCCAGCACGCCCGAGATGAGGATCACGCCGGCGATCACCAGGGGAATCGAGAGGAGCACCCGCCCGTCGGGCCGCTCCCTCAGGAAGAGCCAGGCGAGGACCGGGACGATGAGGACCTGGGTATTGCCGAGCACGGTCGCCAGTCCCGCGCCCACGGCGCCGATGGCGTGGTGCCAGAGCACGAGGTCGAGGGCGAAGAAGAGCCCTGCCACGAGCGCGAGCCGGCGCTGTCCGGCTTCGCGCGGGCCGTATCGGCGCCGCTCCCAGGAGGCCAGGAGATAGAGGGCTGGCAGCGCGTAGAGGCAGCGGAAGATGGCGGCACTCGCCGGCGACACATCCGCCAGCCGGACGAAGATCGCGCTGAAGGCGATCGAGAGCGCCCCGAGGGCGGCGGCAAGGACTGGCCGGGCAGCGAGCGCCTCGAAGGCGCCGCCACGCGTCGGCGGGCCACTGGTCGTCACCGGCTGAGCCTAGCCGACCCGCGGGCGCGACCGGGGCCGGGGCTTGCCGGGATCGGCCAGGAAGCGGAAACTCTGCGCCCAGATGTGCGAGCAGAAACCGGCGTGACGCCACTTCCCACCGGCACCGTCACCTTCCTGTTCACCGATATCGAAGGCTCGACGCGGCTGCTGCAATCGCTCGGGAGCGGCTACCCCGAGCTGCTCGCGCGCCACCACGCGATCATTCGAGCCGCCGTTGCGGCGCATGGTGGCGCAGAGGCCGGCACGGAGGGCGACTCGTTCTTCGTGGCGTTCGCCAGCGCCGCCGAAGCGGTCGGCGCCGCGGTCGACGTCCAGCGCGCCCTCGCCGCCGAGACATGGCCGGCCGATCACCTGGTCAGGGTGCGCATGGGCCTGCACACCGGCGAGGGGGCCCTCGGCGGCGACGCCTACATCGGGATCGACGTCCATCGTGCGGCGCGCATCGCGGCCGCTGGCCACGGAGGCCAGGTGCTCGTCTCCGAGACGACGCGCGCCTTGGTGGCAAGCTCGTTGCCCGACCGGGTCACCCTCGCCGATCTCGGGGAGCATCGGCTCAAAGATCTCTCGGGAGCCGAGCGGCTCCACCAGCTTGTAATTGAGGGGCTGCCCGCGCAATTCCCGGCGTTGCGAACGCTCGACGCCACCCCCAACAACCTGCCCACCCAGCTGACTTCGTTCCTCGGTCGCGAGCGGGAGATCGAGGAGGTCGGCAAGCTGCTGGAGGACTCTCGGCTGCTGACCCTGACCGGGCCGGGCGGCTCCGGCAAGACCCGGCTCTCGCTGCAGGTCGCCGCCCGAGCGACGGATCGGTATCCGGACGGGGTTTTCTTCGTCCCGCTGGGCCTCATCCGCGATCCGGAGCTCGTGGCGTCGACCATCGGCCAGGCGCTCGGACTGCCCGACCGGGGCGGTCGGGCACCCATCGAGCGGATCCTCGAGCACCTGCGTGAGAAGCGCGTGCTTATGGTCCTCGACAACTTCGAGCAGGTCGCCGAGGCCGCTCCGGTCATCTCCGAGCTGCTCGCCGGGGCCGATCGGCTCAGCGTCCTGGTCAGCAGCCGCAGCGCGCTGCACATCTATGGCGAGCAGGAGTACCCGGTCCCGCCCCTCAGGCTCCCGGATCCGAAGCATCTGCCCAACGTCGAGTCATTGGCGGACTACGAGGCCGTCGCCCTGTTCGTGGAACGGGCTCGGGCGGTGACTCCAAGCTTCGCGGTGAATGCCGAGAATGCGGCTGCGATCGCCGAGATCTGCGTCCGGCTCGACGGCCTGCCGCTCGCCATCGAGCTGGCCGCGGCCCGCGTGCGCATCCTGCCGCCGGGTGCGATCCTCGGACGGCTCGGGGATCGGCTCAAGCTGCTCTCCGGGGGTGGGAGCAATCTCCCGGCGCGGCAGCAGACGCTCCGTGGGGCGATCGCGTGGAGCCACGACATGCTCGACCCCGCGGACGCGCGCCTCTTCGCGGGCTTATCCGTCTTCGTCGGCGGAGCGGGGATCGACGAGGTCGAAGCGGTCTGCGGCGAGGGCATCGACGTGCTGGCCGGCCTCGAGTCCCTCGTTGACAAGAGCCTCTTGCGGCAGAGCGCCGGGCTGGACGGCGCCGCCCGCTTCGCGATGCTCGAGACGATCCTGGAATACGCGGTCGAGCGCGCCGCGGAGCGGGGTGAAACTGACGGCCTGCAGCGCCGTCACGCGGACCTGTTCGCCGGCCTCGTTGCCACCGCGACCCCCTTCCTGCTGAGCTCGGACAAGCGCCAGTGGCTGGACCGCCTCGAGCTCGAGCACGACAACCTGCGTGCGGCGCTCTCGTGGGCGATTGAGCGCGGTGACGCCCAGACCGCCCAGCGAATGAGTGCCGGCCTCTGGCGCTTCTGGCAGATGCGCGGCTACCTGGCCGAAGGCATGGACAGGGTGCAGGCGGCCCTGGCTCTGCCGAGCGCAGACCATCCGGCCGCGCGCGCCGCCGCCGCGGAGGCCGCCGCCGGCCTTGCCTACTGGATCGGAGACACGCTCACCGCCCGCCGCCACTACGAGGAGGCGATCGATCTCTACGGCGGGCTGAAGGATCCCGCCGGGGAGGCAGAGAATCTGTACGGCCTCTCGTTCACCTACGCAATTCCGGTCGGCCTGGCGGAAAGCGACTATGCAAAGGCGCAGCAATGCGCCGCTGCCGCGCTGGCCATCTTTCGCGAGATTGGGGATCGGGCCGGAACGGGCAGGGCCCTCTGGGCACTCACCAACACCGAATTCGCCGCCGATGACCTCGAGCGTGGGTACGGACACTCGATGGAAGCCCTGGAGATCTTCCGCGCGATCGATGACGCGTTCATGGCGGCGTGGACGCTCTATACGCTCGGGCTGATTCATCTCCTCCAGGGCAAGCCGACGGAGGCGCGGAAGCGGCTCGACGAGGCGCTCCGGATCTTCGTCGAGGCCGCCGATGTCACCGGTTACGTCCTCGTGCTGGACGCATACGCCGCTCTGGCCGAGCGAGCGGGCGACAACGAGCGGGCCGCTCGCCTCTCTGGAGGGGTCGCCGCCCTGGAGGCTTCGAGCGGGACAGGGCTGAACCCAGCAAACCGCAAGCTGATGGACTTCCAGCCCGAGCCCCTGCGCACCGACCCTGCGACCGCGGAAGAGTGGACGGCGGGGACGCAGATGCAGGTGCCGGAGTTGATCGCGTACGCGCTCGAGCAGGCACCCCTCGGCTCAGCGGCTGAGGCCTAGGGCGTGTCTCCCAGCGATGCGCCAGTCGCGACCGGCTTGATGCCGACGGGATTATTGCGATGACCGAGCATGGGGTGGTGATCGCCGGAGGGGGTCCGACAGGGCTGATGCTGGCGGGCGAGTTGGCGTTGGCGGGGGTCGACGTCGCCAT
>JBDUDC010000116.1:0-4581 GCA_040003165.1 Chloroflexota bacterium | reverse complement strand
ACGCGACCGCGCGCTTGGTGACGAGGTTGTAGACGTTGTGGCTCCAGTTCTGGATGGTGGTGTAGCGGACGCGCGCGCCCTTCTTGACGATGATCTCGACCACCGCGCTGTGCAGGCTGGCGGTCGTGTAGGTCGGCGCCGTGCAGCCCTCGACGTAGTGCACGCTCGATCCCTCGTCGGCGATGATCAGCGTTCGCTCGAACTGGCCCATGTTCTCGGTGTTGATCCGGAAGTAGGCCTGCAGCGGCAGCTCGACGTGGACTCCGGGCGGAACGTAGATGAACGAGCCCCCGGACCAGACCGCCGTGTTGAGGGCGGCGAGCTTGTTGTCGTTGGCGGGAATCACCGTCCCGAAGTACTCGCGAAAGATCTCGGGGTACTTGATCAGCGCCTCGTCGGTGCCCAGGAAGATGACGCCCTGCTTCTCGAGGTCCTCGCGGATGTTGTGGTAGACGACCTCGGAGTCGTACTGCCCGCCCACCCCGGCGAGGTACTTCTTCTCCGCCTCGGGGATGCCCAGCTTGTCGTAGGTGCGCCGAATGTAGTCGGGGACGTCGTCCCAGCTCTGGACTGCCTTGTCGGTGGCAGTGACGTAGTAGTAGATGTCCTGGAAGTCGATCTGCGAGAGATCGCCGCCCCAGGTCGGCATCGGCCTGGCCTCGAAGTGCCGATAGGCCTTCAGTCGAAGGTCGGTCATCCACTGCGGCTCGCCCTTGATCCGGCTGATCTCGGCCACGACCTCGGCGTTCAGCCCCTTCTTCATCACGTGAAGCGGCTTCATCTCGGAGTCGTGCCAGCCGTACTTGTAGTTGTCCGGGATCTGGCTCAGGGCCGGGTTGGGAAGGGCCATCATTCCTCGCTGGGTGGGCTTGACGGTAATCCCGACTGAAATGGTCGGTGTTGACCCCCATTGTGCTCGATCGGCCCTCGAGCGTCAATCTGAGTGGCAGCTCCTCACACGGCCGCCGCTGCCGTGAGCCCGGCCAGCGCTGCCGGTGGCGGCGTCTCCTCCACGAGCGCGCGAGCGGCCTCGACCGGCACCGCCCCGTTGAGCACCGCGAGCTGCGCGACGAGCCCCTCGCGAAGGTAGGCCACCAGGCGGCCGCCGTGCAGCGAGATCGTCTCATCGAACGTCGGCGCCCAGCCGACCACGTCGATCTGCTGTCCGGCGAACTCGGAGAAGACCCACGGGGCCCGCTGCGGGGGCGGATCGAGGCCCAGCATTCCGAACGCCGCTGCCTCGCCGCCCGCGCGAGCCGCGTGCCAGTGCTCGACTCGCCGGCCCGACACGCGGGCCACGTCCCCCGCCGCGAAGACGTGGGGGGCGCTTGTGCGCCGCTGCTCGTCGACCACGATCCCGTCGTCGAGCTTGAGCTCCTGCGCGAGCTCGACGCGCGGTGAGACGCCGACGCCGGCGATCAGCATGTCGGCATCCAGGCGCTCGTCACCGGCCCAGGCCGCATCTGGCTCGAGACGGGTGATCGCGGTCCCTAGCCGAACCGAAACATCCCGCTCGGCGAGCACGTTGCTCGCCCAGTCAGAGAGCGCAGGACCGAATGCGCCGCCCCACAGGGCGGGAGCCATCTCGAGGACGGTGACCCGCATGCCAACCGCGGCCAGCGAGGCCGCCACCTCGACGCCGATGAACCCGCCGCCGATCACCACCGCGCGCCCGCCGGCGGCCGCCCTCGCGTGGATCTCCTGGCTGTCGGCTGCCGTGCGAAGCAGGATCGCGTGCTCCGCGCCGGGCACCGGCGGCACGCGAGGCCTGGCCCCGGTTGCGATCAGGCACTGGCCGAACCGCACGCGCGTGCCGTCGGCCAGCCTGGCGCGGGCGGCAGCCGCGTCGAGCTCGGTGACCGCGACGCCCAGCGCCAGCTGGACGTGTTGGCGCGGGTACCACTCCGGCTGCTCGGCCCAGGTCAGCTCGACGGGCGCCTCGCCCCGCAGCAGCTCCTTGGAGAGCGGGGGCCGGTTATACGGGATCGACCGCTCCTCGCCGACCAGAAGGATCGAGCCGGTGAAACCGCGCCTGCGCAGCGTTCGCGCGCATCGGACCGACGCCACCCCGCCGCCGATCAGCAGCACGTCGACGTCGCGGGTCGGCATCGGTCCTCAGGCGGCCTCGGCTCGAATCAGCCCGGGCGTCAGCTGCTCGCGCAGGAGCCGCCCGACCCCGACCGTCTGGCCGGTGACCTGCAGCCAGCCCCGGACCAGCTGCGGGGCGTAGGCGCGCGAGAACGGGTCCACTCGCAGCAGCGGATCGGAGAGCCGTTCCATCACGCGATCGACCTCGCCCTCGGTCAGCAGCCCCATCTCGGCAAGGTATCCGCGCACCTCGAGCGCGGGCAGGCCGTCCTGGTGCAGCAGCAGGGCAGCGTTGGACGCGGCAGATTCGAGCAACCTCCGACCCCGACCAACCTCGAGGTCGCGCTCGACGTCGATGTGGAGGCCCACCTTGCGGCCGATGCGGCGCAGCTCGGCGCCCAACTCGAAGTCGCCGAGCACCGCCTCGCGGCCGACGCCACCCAGCCCGTCGGACAGAGCCGCATCCGGAGTCACACTCGACCAGGCCGATGCCTCCCAGCGGTCGGCTCCCTCGACCACCGTCCGCTGCCGGCTCACCCGCTGGGCATGACGGCCCGGGTAGGTCTCGGCGGCGATCGAGCGCAGCAGCGTATCGAGCGGCCAGTCGATCGCGAGGTTCAGCTCGAGCCGGGTCTCACGCGGGCCGGCGGCTGCGGTGCGAAGGTCCCAGGTGCCGCGCGCCACGGGCCACGGCTCGAGGAGTAGCAGCTCGCCGGGCGGGAGCGCGAGATCCTCCACGCAACGCTCGCGGAGCAGGGAGATCAGCTGGTTCGCGACTGCAGGAAGCTGCTCGGCAGGGACGACGGTGGCGCGCCGGTGCTCCGCGAGGCGGCTGCGCAGCGACGAGCCGGTGGGCAGGGCGGCATCCAGAAGCCGATGCGCCGCCGTCAGGGTGGTCTCCGGCTCCCGCTCGGCCCCGAGGTCGAGCAGCTGCTCCACCAGCTCTGGCAGCGCGATCTCGTCGCCCGCGAGCGTCCGCGCGGTCGCGCTCAGCGCGGTGAGCTGCGCGCGGAGCCAGGCTGCGCGCGTCGGGTCGAGCGGGGGGTCGCCGGCCTGATCCACCAGGCTCTCGTGCAGTCGCAGGGCCTCGTCGTGGAGCTCGCGGGCGGCGGTCGGCGGCTCCCCCGACACCACCTCGGCCAGCTCGGGCGGCCCGAGGTACGCGAGCAGCAAGCCGCTTCGCAGGCGCTCGAGGCGGAGCGCCAGCAGCAGGTAACGTCGGGCGATATCGTCCATGCCGATCGCCATGCTACCCGCCGCACCGCGTCATACACTCCGCCGATGGAGTCGATTCGGACGGCGACGGAGGGCGACCTTCCGGCCATCGCCGAGCTGCGCCGGTCGGTGGGCTGGAACGTCTACCGCTGGGCGCTGCTCGATGCGATGCGCCCGCCGCAGGCGCGAATCTTCGTCGCGGAGCGGCTCGGCGAAATCATCGCGGTCGGCTCGGGGATCGCCTATGGTCGCCTCGGCTTTGTCGGCAACATGGTGGTATCGGCCGATCACCGCGGCCGCGGCCTGGGACGCCGGATCCTGGAGACGGTGATCACATTTCTCGAGGGGCGCGGCTGCACCCAGCTGGACTTGTACGCGACGGCCGATGGCCAGCGCCTCTACCGGCATTACGGCTTCGAGCCCAGCGGCTCCAGCACGGCGGCCAGCATCCCGCGTCGGATAGCTCAGGCACTGCCGTCGGAGGGTGTCGACGCGCGACGCGGGAAGTCCGCCGACCTGGAGCGCCTCAGCGCGTACGACTCGCCCCGCTTCGGGGCGGATCGCTCCCCGATCCTTGCCGCGGCGCTCGCGGACGACGAGCGACCCGTCCTCATCGCCGAGCGCGAAGGATCTCCGGTCGGCTACGCCGTCCTGCGGCCCGACGGAACGCGGCTGGGGCCGTTCGTAGCGGACGGGCCGAGCGTCGCGGGGGCGCTCCTCGCGGCGGCGGCGGCGCTCGCCCCTGCGGTCGAGGCGATCGGCACGCAGCTGCCCGGCGAGAACGTCACCGGGATCGGCTGGCTGAGGCGGATCGGGGCCAGCATTGAGGCATGGGACGGCGGGATGCGGCGAGGATCCGGCGTCGAGCGTCGGAACGAGACGATCTACGGCAGTGCCATCGGCGCGCTTGGCTGAGCCGGATCGGCCTGAGGCCCCCGATCGGCTGAGCGGGCTCGTGTTGCGCGCGCGGAGCAGCTTCTACACGGTCGAAACCGCGGAGGGTCTCCTCGAGTCTCGCCTCCGGGGGCGGATCCGGAAGGAGCGGCAGGCGAGCGACCTGGCCGTGATCGGCGATCGGGTCTCTGTCACGCGGCTCCCGGACGGGACCGGCATCATCGAGGCGGTCGAGCCTCGTGCCAGCAAGTTCAGCCGGCGGCAACCAGGGCCTCGCGGCACGTGGCGTGAGGACGTGCTGGTCGCCAACCTCGACCAGGTGCTGATCGTCTTCTCGTGCGCCGACCCGCCGCCTAACCCACGACTGATCGACCGATTCCTGGT
>JBDUDC010000115.1:0-4588 GCA_040003165.1 Chloroflexota bacterium | reverse complement strand
ATCTGGTCGTGGGTGATGAAGCCGTCGGCCTTGCCCCTGCTGAGGAGCTGAGCCAGCGCGCGGCCCTCCTCGCCCTCCGCGGCCTTCTTCGGCTGTGGGCGTGGAGCGGATGCTTCGGCCTTGTGCGGGCGGGCGGCTGCGGCGCGCGCCGGCTTGGTCTGCGGCTGCGTTGTTGCCCGTGGGGCTGACGCCTTCTGCGTCGGCGCGGTCCGGGTGGGCGGCATCGGCTTCTGAGCCTTCGTCGGCTCCGCCACCTTGGTGCCCTTGGTCGTGCTGGTTGTCATGCTCAGGTCCTCCTCGCACCGGCCGCCATGGCCGGCTCATGCATCGCTCTCGTGGTCTCGGCCTTCTCACGGCCGAGCAGGTTGATTCGTTGCTCGATCTGGGCCAATCGCTCTGGGTCTTCCTCTCGCTGCGCTCCCTCGAGCAGGAGCTGTCCGTCACGTATCTCTTCGTCGAGCCGCTCGACCCGGAGGCGCAGCAGGCTGACACGGAGCGCGTCGCGTGCCTGGTCCGCGTCGAGCTGTGGGCCCGCCTCCGCACTGCGCGCGAGCAGGTCACGCGCCAGCTCGGCGGTGGCCGGATCGAGCGACTGGGCCCAGGTCGCGCGGTCTCCCCCGGTCGGGTCCGCGAGCAGCTGGGCGCGCCAGGCCTCGACGAGCGCCGTGGCGACCGCATCCCGGAACGGCAACCCGTCCCCGACCGGAGGGAGCTCTGCGACCGAAAGTGGGTGGCGCAGCAGAATCTGGATCGCCAGCGCCTCGAGCGGGGCGAGCGGGGGTGGTTGCTCCGGCACCGCTTCGCTGGAAGGGCGCGACGGCCGATGCACAGG
Source organism: Chloroflexota bacterium (assembly GCA_040003165.1). Classification (GTDB taxonomy): domain Bacteria; phylum Chloroflexota; class Limnocylindria; order QHBO01; family QHBO01; genus JALYSK01. Next base: position 3,756 of record JBDUDC010000115.1, on the reverse strand, counting down.
TCCGCGGGCCATCGCCTCGCTCAGGACCCGCTCCTCGACGTTCACCAGCCGTGACAGCTGCTGGAGATACAGGTTGCGCTCGATCGGATCGGCGAGGCGCTGCAGCAGGGGCAGCACCGCATCAGTGACGGCGTGCCGGCCGGAGATCGTGCCCAGGTCGGCGGCCGCTGCGGCGCGCTCGATGAAATACTCCATCACCGGCTTGGCATCACCGACCGCGCTCCGCCAAGCCGCCGGATCGGTCCGGATCAGCTCGTCGGGGTCCTTGCCCGCCGGAATCCGGATGACGCGCACCTTGCTGACCGCTGCCTCCGGGCCGAGCTCCTCGAGCAGCCCGCGCTGCGTTGCCGCCTCACCGGCGAGGTCGACGTCGTAGGCGAGGGCGACGGCATCGGCGTAGCGGGTGGCGAGCTCGACCTGACCACGGGTCAATGCCGTCCCCAGCGAAGCCACCACGTTGGCGAACCCGGCCTGGTGGGCGGCCATCACATCGGTATAGCCCTCGACAATGACGGCCAGCTTCTCGCGACGGATGGCGGCCTTGGCAAGGTCGATGGCGAACAGGGTGCGACTCTTGTCGAAGATGGGGGTCGCCGGCGAGTTCAGGTATTTCGGCCCGTCCGCACCCGGCATGACGCGGCCGCCGAGGCCGATGGCGCGTGCCGATTGGTCGCGGATCGGGATGATGATCCGCCCGCGGAAGCGGTCGATCGCTCCCCGGCGGCCGGTGCTCGCCAGCCCGGCGCTGACGAGCTCGTCGTCGCTGAAGCCGCGCGCCCGCAGCCGGCGGGTCAGGGCATCCCATGTGTTCGGCGCGTAGCCCACCGAGAACCGCTCGAGGGTCTCCTCACTCAAGCCGCGCTCCGCGAGGTACGCCCGAGCGGCCTCTGCCTGGCGGGCCTGGATCAGCACCTCGCGATACCAGCCGATGGCCGCTTCCAGCGCCTCGCGCAGACGACGATTGCGCCGATCCTCCTGCGCGGTTCGCTCCGAGAGCTCAACCCCCGCCCTATCGGCCAGCCGGGTGAGCGCCTCGCGGAAGTCGAGCCCGTCGCGCTGCATGAGGAAGGTGAAGATGTCGCCCCCCAACCCGCAGCCGAAGCAGTGCCACGTCTCGCGGTCGGGAGTGACTACGAACGACGGGGTCTTTTCCCCGTGGAACGGACAGAGGCCCTTGTAGGCGGAACCGGCTCGCTTGAGCACGACCGTTTCGCCGATGACCTCGATCACCGGCAGCTTCGACTTGATCTCGGCAGCAACGCCGGACGACATACGCAGGCAGAACCTCAGCCGCAGGCGCGGCTTGTCAAGGGGGAATGAATAGGGATGGACCTATTTTATCAGCTTGTCAAGGGCTTGGCCAAGCGAGCCGCTCCGGGGACGCTTGGTTCACTCCACTAAACTCGCTCTGATTCCACCGTACCGCACCCGGAGACAGCGCTTGGTCCGTGCAACTTCCAATCGGGCAAGCAGCGCCACCCGTCAGGGAGCCCTGCTGGGCGCGGCGTTTCGGGATCTGCACGGTGCGCGGGTCCATGGATTCGCCCTGCTGGTCACGCTCGGGGAGCAGGCCCGGGCGTCGAACATCGCCAGCGACGCGCTGGCGGCAGGAGCCGAGAATGCCGCCTCCCTGCGCCATCCGGAGCGCGCAGCCGCGTGGCTGCGAGCGCGGGTGGTGGCTGCCGCCGGGCACCGCACACCCAAGAGCCGACAGGCGTCGTGGGCGGCGCGACGTGCAGCGCTGGGTCAGTTGGGCGCTGACGAGCGTACGTTCGCCGGGCTCGCCGCGCTGACCGTCGTCGAGCGTGCCGCGCTCGTGGCGCTCGACGTGGAGCAGCTCGACAGCCGGGACGCGGAGGCGGCGCTCGGCCTCTCGACCGCGGCGCTGGAACGGGTCACGACACGCGCGCGGCGACGCTATGCCGCCGCCTGGATCGCAGCCGGCGATTCGAGCGCACCGCCCGAGGATGGGGATCTCGGGCGCCGGGTGCGTGAAGCCGCCGATCGGGCCCTCTCATGAGCGACGACCTTCACGCCAGGTTCGCCTCCTGGATGGCGGCCGGCGGACCCGGGGAGCCGCCGCGGGATGCCGCCCTTCACGCATCGGTCTGTGATGCCTGCCTCGGCCTATTGGGTGCCCTGGACGCGCTCGCGGCGATCGATACCGGCCGGGCGGCCCTGCCGCCTTCGCGCCTGGCCCGTCGCGAACGGCCCGCCCCAGTGCTGCGCGTCGCTCGCATTGCCCTCGCGACGGGCGCGGTCGCGGTGCTTGCAGCCGCGGTCGCCTTCGGCGCTTCTCAGCTGATCGCCGGCGCTCGCCGTCCGCTCGCACGTCCGTCCGCGGCGGACGCTGCGGGTGCCGTCCTGGGCGCGGTCGGTGGTCCTACCGGCTCCTCCGCCACACCATCGCCGAGCGCCACGCCGACGCGAACCCCAGGCTCCGTCGAGACCGCGGCGCCCACGGCCGCCCTCACGCCCTCGGCCGGAGCGGCGCCAGCCGCGTTGCCGCCGCCGCAACTGACCTTCGCGCCCACGCCATCGCCGGCCAGCACGTCGCCGATCCCGTCCCGGGCACCGACAGCCGCACCCACTGCGAGTCCGAAGCCAAGTCCCAGCCCGACCGCATCACCGACCCCCTCGCCGACGCCAACGCCGAGCCCGACACCGTCCCCGAGCCCGACCCCAAGCTGAGGGGGAGCGCTACTTGTCGCGCGCCTCGCTCGAGGTGATGGCCGCCTGGGCGGCGGCGAGGCGCGCCACCGGCACCCGGAACGGCGAGCAGGAGACGTAGTCGAGGCCGACCTCGTGGCAGAAGGCGATGCTCGCCGGATCTCCGCCGTGCTCGCCGCAGATGCCGATCTTGAGCCCCGGCTTGGTGGATCGGCCCTTCTCGACCCCCATCCGCACCAGCTGGCCGACGCCGGTCGCGTCGAGCACCTGGAACGGGTTCTCGGGCAGGATCTTGCGATCCACGTACTGCAGCAGGAACTTCCCTTCGGCGTCGTCGCGCGAGTAGCCGTACGTCATCTGGGTCAGGTCATTGGTGCCGAAGCTGAAGAACTCGGCGTGCTGCGCGATCTCGTCGGCGGTGAGGGCTCCCCGTGGCACCTCGATCATGGTGCCGAACTTGTACTCGACCTGCTGCCCGGAGGCCTCGACGATGCGCGACACCTCGCCCTCGAGGATCTCGCGCGTCTCGGCGAGCTCATTCACATGCCCCACCAGCGGGATCATGATCTCGGGGAGCGCCTTCCTCCCCTCGGCCGTGGCACGCGCGGCACCGGCCAGGATGGCGCGGGTCTGCATCTTGACGATGTCCGGAATCATCAGTCCCAGCCGGCAGCCGCGCAGCCCGAGCATGGGGTTCTGCTCGCGCATCGCGGCCACGGCCGCCAGCAGCTCCTCCTTGGTCGCGAGCTCCGACTCCATCTCTGACCGATCCATCCCGGCGACCGATGCCTTTCCCGGCCGCTCGATGAGCTGCATCGCGCGCGCGGCGTCCTTCTCGCCGAACAGCTTCGCCAGCCCCCGCTGCAGCGCCGGCGTGTCGCTGGTTGCCACCGCATCGGTGCTGGAGGGCTGGCTCAGCAGGGTGCGGAGGCGGGTCACCTCTTCGAGCAGCTCGTCGTATGAGGGCAGGAACTCGTGGAGCGGAGGGTCGATGAGACGGATCACCACCGGCAGACCATCCATCGCCCGGAAGAGGCCCGCAAAGTCATCGGTCTGGAGGCGCTCGAGCTCGGCCAGCGCGGTGTC
>JBDUDC010000114.1:0-4607 GCA_040003165.1 Chloroflexota bacterium | reverse complement strand
GGGACGGTCAGATCGCTCCACCACCGGGCAGGTGTCTCGTGGGGCGAGACAACTCGCCAAGAAGCGCGCGAATTGCGCCCGTTCCGTCGCGATTCGTCTCGTGGAGCGAGAAAACAGCCAAGGAGGCCACCATGCTTGGCTGCTTGTCTCGCGGGGCGAGACAACAGCGACGGAGCCCACTCCCCGCTCAAGAGGCGGGGAATTGCGAGCGTCTGAGGGAATCGGCGAAGTCCAGGAACTCAAGGTTGCCGGGCGACTGGCCGGCGCGGGTGAGGAGGACGCCCGCCACGGTGCACTGCTGGATTGCGTGGCTGAGCAGGTGCATGACGTAGAACCAGAGCGGGAATTCCTCCTTCTCGCCGGGCGGCTTGGTCGCGAGGTCCTCATCGGTCAATGCACGCAGCCAAGAACGCATCTCGGCCTGGTCGCGGCGCCAATGCTCGATCAGGTCATTGAGGGTCGGATAGTCCTCCGGCTTGAGCGAGGCGTCGGGGCCCCAGGTCGTCACCGGCTCCCCGCGCAGGCGCTCGCGCCAGCTGAACTCGACGTCGAGCTCGTGGACGAGGGTGGCGCGCAGATCGCGCGACCAGAGCTCGTCCGACGAGGCGAACTCCTCGGGTGAGAGCTGCGTGGCGGCGCTGAGGATCCGGTCCCGCAACCAGAAGAGGTAGTCGAAGAGCAGCTCGACGTCGGCCTTGCGCATCGGCTCAGACCGCCGCGATCGTCTGTTGCAGCTGAAGCAGGTGAGCCCGATCGTGCCCGGCGATCTCCCGGGTGAGGAGGCCATAGCTCAGGGGTCCGCGCTCCTCGTGGATTCCGCTGCGGTCCCAGAGCTCCTCCGGCGTGCCCTCGACCAGAGCGAGGTTCGCCTCACGGAGGGCAGTGAAGGCGCTCAGCAGCTCGCCGAACGGCGGTCGCGCCAGCGTGCCCCAGGCGTCCTGGTCATAGCCGATCAGCCGCGGCTCCTCCTGCGCGAGGATCGCTCGCGCGCGGAAGGAGTAGGCGATCTCCGCGTCCCACAGGTGACCGAGCAGCTCCGCGACCGACCACTCGTTCGGCTCGGGGCGCAGGCCCAGCCGCTCCGCCGAGAGCCCGGCCGCCTCGTCGCGCAAGGTCGCCAGGGTGGCGGCCAGCACGACCTTGGGGTCATCGCCGCCCAGCAGGGCGAGCAGCTCGCGCTGATAGCCCTGCGGGTCGCCGACCGGATCGGCCGCAATGATCCGCTCCTCCATCGGTCAGTCCGCCGAAGGCTGTGGCTCGATGCGCTGCGCGACAGGCTCCACTCCCTGCGCGTGCTCCCCCATCCGCCCGGCCGGCATCACGACGAGCACGATCAGCGCCGCGAGGAGGGCGGTGATGATGCCAACCACGAAGGTCGACGCCGTCGCCAGCGAGAAGGCCTCGTGGATTCCGCTGACGATGGCCGGAATGACCGGCTCGACCTGCGGCCGGAACGCTGGCGGCACCTGTGCCAGGATCTTGGCGCCCAGGTCGCCCACCCCAGTGAGCGAGTTGAAGCTGCTCGCCCCGCCCGACGTGAACTGGGTGGCGAACTGCGCCGGCACCCCAGCGGCCGTCAGCTGCTTCGGTACCTCGTCGAGCAGCACGGACCCGAAGATTGAGCCGGTGATCGCCAGCCCAACCGTCCCTCCCAGCTGCTGGAAGAGGGTCACGCTGCTGGTGCCCGTACCCAGGTCAGCAATCGGGACCGCGTTTTGCACCACCAGGGTGAAGGCAGCGAAGCAGGGGCCGACGCCGAGTCCGGTGACCGCCATCCAGAGCCACACGAGTGGCTGCGGGGTATCGGGCCGCAGGTGCGTCAGCAGGAAGAGGCCGACCGAGAGCGCAACGAGCGACGTCACGATCAGCGCCTTGTATCGGCCGGTGCGCGCGATCAGCTGGCCCGACAGAATCGCCGACACGATCAGGCCGCCGAGCAGCGGCAGGATCGAATAGCCGGCCGCGGTCGCAGAGCTGCCGTTCACTACCTGGTACCAGCGCGGCAGGAAGACGACAGCCGCGAAGAAGCCCATCGCCGCGAAGAAGAAGGCCAGCACGCTGGCCGTAAAGGCGCGGATCCGGAAGAGGCCAAGCGGCAGGATCGGCTCCTTGGCACGCGACTCGACCCAGATGAACAGCGCTCCGAGGCCGAGCCCCAGCGCCACCAGGCCGGCGACGTCAAGATCACTCCACTCGCCGAACTGCTTGTTGGTGAGGCCGATGAGGATCGGCACCAGGGCCGCCACCAGCAGCGCGGCCCCCAGATAGTCGATCTCGGTGTCGGCGCCATGACTGCGCACGGTCGGCAGCGTCCGCCAGATGATGACCAGCGCAATAGCCCCGAGGGGCAGGTTGACCAGGAAGATCCACTGCCAGCCGAAGTTGTCAGTGATCAGCCCGCCGATCGCCGGGCCGATGAGCGAGGAGAGGCCGAAGACCGCGCCGAAGAAACCCTGGTACTTGCCGCGCTCGGAGGGCGCGAAGATGTCACCGATGATCGCCAGCGAGATCGGGAACAGCGCGCCGGCACCCAGTCCCTGAAGACCTCGCGCGCCGATGAACTGCCACATCTGGCCGGAAAGCGCGGAGAGGACCGACCCGGTCAGGAAGATGACCACCCCGAGCACGAAGAGTGGCCGCCGGCCGAACAGGTCCGAGAGCTTCCCGTACAGCGGGCCGCTCACCGTGGCGGCCACGAGGTACGCGGTGAAGGCCCAGACGTAGACGTCGTTGCCCTTCAGCGCGGTGACGATGACCGGCAGCGCGGTGCCAACGATCGTCTGGTCGAGAGCGGCGAGGAAGATGCCCAGCAACACCGCGCCCAGGATCTCCATGCGGACCCGATGCGGCAGCTCGATGGGGGCTTTGTCGTAGGCGGGCGCAGCGGGCGCAGCAACAGTCATGCTCGGTTCTTCTCCAGGGGTGTCTTGGGCTCGAGATTCGGGGGACTTGGGGGCAGCAGCGGCCGGAATCGGCTATCAGCCTATCCCGGTCTGTTGTCTCGCGAGGTTATGTCCGGGTCAACGCCGCGTCAAATAGGCGGGCGGGGTTCCCTTGCGCGCCGATGTCTCGTGGGGCGAGACAAGCCGCGAAGGAGCGCGCCAGGCAGATGCTCGAACCCGGCTGGAGGTGGTCGACGCACGTCAAGCCGGTCGCCGGCACCGAGCTCTGCGAATACCACCACATCGGCTACGTGATGTCGGGCCGATTGCACTTGCTGACCGCGGGCGGCGTGCAGCTGGAGGTCGGTCCGGGAGACGTCTTCGACATCCCGTCCGGTCACGACGCATGGGTTGTCGGCGACGAGCCGTGGGTCGGGCTGCAATGGGCGGGCATCCGAACATGGGGCGCGGCGCTCCTGGCGAGCGGAGAACGCGTGCTCACCACCCTTCTCTTCACCGATATCGTCGACTCGACCGCCATGCTCGAGCGCATGGGGGACGTGCGGTGGCGCGAGCTGATGGCCAGCTACCGCGAGGCCTCCGCGTCGGCCCTGAAGCGCTCAGGGGCAGGGAGGTCGCATCGACCGGCGATGGGTTCCTCGCGACCTTCGACGGGCCGGCACGCGCCGCCCGATGCGCGGTTGCGATTCGCGAGGAGGCCATCGCGCTCGGCCTGCGAACGCGCTCGGGCATCAACACCGGTGAGGTAGAGGTGATCGGCCGTAGCGACGTCCGTGGGGTCAGCGTTCACATCGCCGCCCGCATCACCAACCTTGCGGAGGCCGATGAGATCCTCCTCTCGGCGACCACCCACGACCTGCTGGGCGGCACCGAATTCTCGTTCACGGATCGAGGCTCGCACGAGCTCAAGGGCGTGACCGGTCCGCGCCAGGTCTTCCGGCTCGAGGAAGCGGGTCCCTAGCCGCTGGGACGAGCCCCTTGCGGCCGCGTCTCCGACGCGCGGCGCCGGGTCGCCATGTCGAGCCCAAGCAAAATCCAGCCGATCGCGTTGAGGACGATGCCCACCTGCGAGACCGGGCCGAAGATCGTTGGGTTCGCGGCGGACGTCAGCTCGAGGCGGTCCATCCCCGTGATCGCGAGTACGGACCCGACGGCCAGCGCGAGCGCTCCCCACCGCGTGACCATGCCGAGCCGCGCAGTTACCAGTCCGAACGCGGCATCGGCCAGCCACATCGCCAAGCCCGCGAAGAAGCCGACCAGCCTGAAGTCGGGGTCTCCCTGCGGCGGCTGCGGGCGCCCGGTCGAAAGGACGATCATCACGAGATACCAGGCGTTGGCGAGGACCGCGGTGGCGGCGGCCGCGAGCGCCAGCCGAGGCGCGGCCGAGGCCTGTCGCCGATGGACGCCGACGACGATCGCCGTCGCCCCGGCGTTGAAGAGGACCAGCCGCCAGATGTTGAGCCCTGGCGCGATGTCGATGACGAACGCTGCCAGCAGGACCACGCCGCCTGAGATCCCCGTCAGGCCAAGCACCCGGCTCGAGGTCGACGGCGACGATGTAGCAATCGAATGAGCCACAGTTCGATCCCTCCTTGTGTGCTCCGACGCAGCGGTGACCAACAGATCGCCCAGTGTTCTCAGCCAGGTACTGGCCGCCGCTGCCGGTGGACCGGTTCTTCGCGCGTCGCGGAGCTGGTCGCCGAA
>JBDUDC010000018.1:0-15692 GCA_040003165.1 Chloroflexota bacterium | reverse complement strand
CGCGAGGCGAGCGATCGCGTCGCCGACCAGGGTCGTCCCGGCGGGATCGAGCTGGGCGGTCGGCTCGTCGAGCACCAGCTGCGAGGGGCCTATCGCCAGCAGACCGGCGATGGCGAGCAGCTGCTGCTGTCCACCGGAGAGGCCGCCCGGATCGCGCTCAGCGAGCGCCTCGATCCGGAGCGCGCGGAGCGCCGACCAAGTTCGCTCCAGCACCAGCTCGCGCGGAGTGCCGAGGTTCATCGGTCCGAAGGCGACCTCTTCGAACACGGTCTCCGTCACCTCGGAGAGCTGCGTCGCCGGGTTCTGGAACGCGATCCCGATTCGTCCGGCCAGCTCGTGGATCGGCCTGCCTGCGATCTCCTCGCCGTCGAGGAGGACGCGCCCGGCCAGGCGGCCGCGGATCGTGCGAGGCGCGAGCCCCGAAGCGACCAGGCAGAGGGTCGTCTTGCCGGACTCGGATGCGCCGACCAGGCCGACCACCTCGCCGTCGTGGAGCTCCAGGCTTACCTCGAGCAGCGAGCTTCGTTCGGCGCCGGCGTATCGGTAAGAAACCCGCTCGAGCGTGAGCGTCACGCCAGCAGGCCGGTCGCACGCACGGCAACGACGACAGGGATCGAGAGCAGCAGCAGCCACCTTGCGACGCGCTCCGGACCCGAGTCGACCGGCGCCCAGAGCAGCGTGCGCCGGCCCGGTCGCGTGAATCCGCGGGCCTCGAGCGCCATCGTCCGCTCTTCCACCTCCGAGATCGAGCCCAGGATGACCGCGCCGACGATCGGGACGATTCCCCGGAGCCGGCGCCAGAGGCTGCCCTCTGTGTCGAGCCCGCGTGCGCGTTGCGCGGCGGTGATGGCCGCCGCCCGGTTGACCATGGCCGGCACCGTCTGGACCGATGCGTTGGCGACAAAGGCGAGGCGCGGCGAGACGCCGCGCCGCTCGAGGTCGACGACCAGCTCGGCGGGACGCGTCGTCAGGTAGAAGAGGGTGATCGCCCCGCTGATCGCCAGGATGCGGGCCAGGATCTCGATCGCAAAGCCGAGCCCCTCGGCGGTTGCCACGATCGGACCGATCCGCAGCAGCACGGTGTGGCCGCCGGGGAAGAAGAACAGGTTGACGAGCGCGGCGCTGAGGGCGATCGGCAGGCTCAGCAGGACCGACGAACGCACGAGGCGCGGCAGCACGCGCGCGACCAGCGCCGGGAGGAGCACCGCCGCGAGGACCAGGAGCGCCGGTCCCAGCACGCCACCCATGATCACGGCCGCAACCGCGGTCGTGGTCGCCAGGGTCAGCTTGGTGAGCGGGTTGAGCCGGTGGAAGGCGCTCGGCCCCGGCCGGGTCAGGAAGTCGGGGACGGCGCAGTCGGTCAGGCGGGCGCTCCTTCACGATCCGGCGCGGCGGGCGGAGGCAGCTCGTCGTCGAGGCCGTCGCCACGCTCGATCAGCCGCTCGCCCTGCGGGAATCGGGCCTTCGTGCGACGCGCCATCGCGTTGAGGATCAGGTAGACCGTGAAGAAGGTCACCAGCTTGTCGACCGGATCCGACAGGAGGCCCTGCTGGAAGGTGGCGGTGGCGATGTCGGACCCGCCCTGCCGGAAGGCAGCCACCAGGAAGTCGGTCCCGGAGCCAGTCACGCCGCTGAAGACGTTGGCGGCGATGGGGGCGCTGATCAGCGCCGCGACCATCCCGGTGGCCACGCCGGCCACCACCACGTAGGCGACCGTCAGGTCCCTGCGCAGGAAGAGCAGCGCCAGGAAGCCGACGATGAACGCCAGGAAGATGAGTGCCACGATCCACCCAAGGACGACGAAGATCGGATCGGGCTTCAGCTCGGGGTTGAAGAAGGCAAGCCCGCCAGCGTAGAAGCGGCTGTAGGCGTAGAGCGCCATCGCGCCGACGACCAGGAGCGCCACCACTGCGCCGAGCACCAGCTCTCCCGGGCCGCGGTTCGGGCGGGGACGCAGCCAGCCGGCGCGACCGAACAGCCCGGCCATGAGGCCGATGACCGCCGCCACCACGGCGAACGCCGCGGCGATGCTGCTGTTGAACGGCGCGGGAAGCACGTACGTCCACAGGATGTTGGAGAGGAACCCCGTGAGGGCGCCCGCGATCGGTCCGGCCAGCGCGCCGACCAGGATGGTCCCGATCGAGTCGAGGTAGATCGGGATCTTCAGCGCCGCGCCGACCGCCTGTCCGAGGATGATGTTGAGCGCGATCGCAAACGGCATCAGGACGATCGTCCTTGTGTCGAATTGACGTGCGATCGAGGCGAGGCCACCCGTCTGCGCGTACTCGACTCCCGCGTAGGCGAGAAACGCGAGAACGAGCCCGATCGCGGCGATCAGCGCCCAGCTGTTGTTCGCCGCGGTCGGATCGCCGCCGAAATTGCCGAAGACCACGATGCCCACCATCGCGACGATCACAAATGCGACGAGGGCGGCAAGCCAGCGCAGGATCACGTTCGTACCCTCCGGTGTCAGATGGGCTAGCTGTAGGGGACCGATACGGCGCGGACCAGCCGCTCGAGCAGCTCGGCCTTCATGCCATCGGCATCGATGGTGGTGGCGATCTTGACGCGCGGCCGGTTCGGGGTCTCGTCTCTGAAGAGGCTGCCGGCCGCGAACACGTCCGTGCCGGTGTCACACGCCAGCTGCTCGGTGACCGTCTCGGTGACAAGCGTCGGGCGGAGAACACCACCGATCAGGGTCACCGGGTCGTGGAGGTACGCACCGGAGATCCCATCGGCCTTCTCGTGGAAGCCGACGTAAAAGCGAACAGCATCACGCACGATGCCGGCGAGGTGCGTATCCGGCAGGACGCGCAGATCCTCCATGCTGAAGATCACGTCCTGGGTCGCGTCGAGGGGGAAGATGGTGTGCAGTGCCCCCGAGCTGAGGCAGATCTCGGCGGCCTCGGGGTCGACGCACGCGTTCCACTCCCCGGTCTCGGTCGTGTTACCCCGCTCTTCGAGCGTCCCGCCCATCCAGATCACCTCGCGGGCCTTGCCGGCAAGGTCGACCCCGTGCTGCACGGCCGCGGCGAGGTTGGTGAGCGGCCCGAGGGCCACGATCGTGATCTCGCCGGGGTGGCGATTCACGTGGGCACCCAGGTAGCGGCTGGCGGGAATGGCCGTGTACTCGGTGGTGCCCAGCTGGCGGTCCTCGCCGCGCAGCTCGACGTAGCCGGTTCCGGTCGGACCGTGCGTCTCGGGCGCGGTGCGCAGCCGTCGCTGCAGCGGCCTGGCGGCACCGATGCTGACCGGCACGTCGCCGCGCCCTGCCATGCGCAGCAGCTTGCCGGTGTTCCGAGCTACGTGCTGGATCTCGACGTTGCCGGCCACGCAGGTCACGCCTCGCAGGTTGAGCTCGGGAGCAGTCGCGGCGATCAGCAGCGCGATCATGTCGTCGATCCCCGTGTCGACGTCGAGGATCAGCGGGCGGGGATCTGACTCCATCGGCGCCATGGTACCGCGCGCTCAGGCGCTCCAGCCTCCGGCCTGCCCGACCTTGGTGGCAAGCGGCCGGCCGATCGCCTCGCTGATGAAGCGGGCGGCGGTGAGCACGCCCTCCAGGGCGACGCCGTGCGAGAGCCCCTCGCGGTCGAGGAGGTAGACGAGGTCCTCGGTGGCCAGGTTGCCTGCCGCGCCCGGCGCGTATGGGCAGCCGCCGGTTCCGCCGCTCGACGAGTCGAAGGTCCGTATCCCCATCTCGAGCGCGGTCGCCACGTTGGCCAGCGCGGTCCCGCGCGTGTCGTGGAAATGCATCGCGAGCCGCGTGGGAGCGATCCCGGCCTGGAGCACGGCCCCGACGACCCTGCGCACGTCCGCAGGCCCCGCCACTCCGATCGTGTCGCCGATGCTCACCTCGTCGACACCGAGCGCGACAAGCTCCTGCGCCACGCCGACGACCGCGGCCTCGCCGACGGCGCCCTGGTACGGACAGCCGAACGCGGTGGAGACGTACCCGCGCGACCAGAGCCCGCGCTCACGGACATGGGCCATGACCGGTGCGAAGGTGGTCATCGACTCCGCGATCGACATCCCGATGTTGTGCTGCACGAACGCCTCGGAGGCGGCGGTGAAGAGGCAGATCGCATCGGCCCCGGCCTCCAGCGCTCGAGCCATGCCGCGCTCGTTCGGCACGAGCACCGGGTAGCGGACGCCGGGCCGCCGCTCGAGGCGGGCCATGAGGTCATCGGCATCGGCCAGCTGCGGCACCGCCCGCGGCGAGACAAACGAGGTGGCCTCGATCTCGCGCAGCCCAGCGTCCGTCAACAGGGCGATGAACTGCAGCTTTGCGTCGATCGGGATCGCCCGCGCCTCGTTCTGGAGGCCGTCTCGCGGGCCGACCTCGTAAATGCGAACCTCTCGATCTGCCATGGGCGCCGATTATGGCGTCTCGCCCGCGCCGGCCCCCGCGGCCGATACCTCCGCCAGCTCGTCCCCGCGCTGCACCTGCTGGCCCACTCGCACCGCCAGCCATTTCACCGTGCCGTCGAGCGGCGAGACGACGGCATGCTCCATCTTCATCGCCTCGATGACCACCACCGGTTCGTGTGCCCGGACCGATGCGCCTTCCGGGCGGGGTGTGGCAATCACGCGGCCGGGCATCGGAGCGCTGAGAATTGCGGATCCCGCGTCGGCAGAGGCATGGCGAGCGGCCTCCTCGATGGTCGGGGCGGGAGCGAGGCTGAAGCCGACCGACTGCCCCTCGACGTCGACGAACGCGGTCTCCCCGTCCCGGACCGCGGTGGATGGCGCGCTCCCGGGAGCGACCCTTCGGACCTCGTCGCCGCTGCGGACCAGAGCGGCGGGCTCCGCGTTGAGCCTCCAGCCGCCGGCCCAGATCCCGGCCTCGGGAAGCAGCGAGGCTGCCGCGGCCCGCCAATCCGCCTCGCCAGGGGTCGGCGGCCCGGGGAGCTCGACGCGAGCCAGCGTATCGGTCCGCACCTCGCCATCGGCGAAGAACGGCTGGGCGAGCAGCCAGCGCAGGAAGCGCAGGTTCGTGCGCACGCCGAGCAGGCTGGTGGCTGCCAGCGCGGCGCGTAGCGTGGCGAGGGCCTCTGCGCGATTGCGGCCATGCGCGATCAGCTTGGCGAGCAGCGGGTCGAATCGGTCGGTGACGGCATCCCCCTCGCGCACTCCCGCGTCCACCCGCACGCCGTCCGGCCAGGCGAGGCGCGCCACCCGGCCACTAGCCGGCAGGAAGCCCGACGCCGGATCCTCGGCGTAAAGGCGGGCCTCGATGGCATGTCCCGTGACCCGCACGTCGCGCTGACTGATGCCGAGCCGCTCGCCTGCGGCGATGCGGAGCTGGTCCGCCACCAGGTCACGACCGGTCACCGCCTCCGTGACCGGGTGCTCGACCTGCAGCCGGGTGTTCATCTCGAGGAAATGAAACTGTCCGTCGTCGGTGACGAGGAACTCGACGGTGCCCGCATTCGTATAGCCGACACTGGCGGCCACGCTCAGCGCTGCCGTACCCATGCGGTCGCGAAGGTCCGGCCCGACGCTCGGGGCGGGCGACTCCTCGACGATCTTCTGGTTGCGCCGCTGGCTGCTGCAGTCGCGCTCGCCGAGATGCACCGCGCCGCCGTGCGCGTCGCAGAGGATCTGGATCTCGACGTGTCGCGGCCCGATCAGGTGGCGCTCGAGGATGAGGCGGTCGTCCCCGAAGGCGGCCCGCGCCTCACGGCGTGCGGCGTCGAAGGCGGACACGAGCTCAGACGCCTCGCGAACTACCCGCATTCCCTTGCCACCGCCTCCGGCTGATGGCTTTACCAGGACCGGAAGGCCGATCGCGAGAGCCGCGCTCCGCAGCCTGTCGTTCGACTGGTCCGGCCCGTCGTAGCCGGCCACGGTGGGCACGCCCCTTCCGGCGGCAGTCTGGCGCGCGGCCGCCTTATCGCCCATCGCGGCGATCGCGTCCGGCGGCGGGCCGACCCAGATCAGCCCGGCGTCGATCACGGCCCCCGCGAATGCCGCGTTCTCGGCGAGGAAGCCGTAGCCCGGGTGCACGGCGTCCGCACCGGCCCGGCGGGCGGCGTCGATCAGCGCGCCGCCGTCGAGATAGCTTCCGACCTGTGTGACCGAGTCCATCCCGGGCGGCGGCGGCTCGTCGACGGTGTGGATCGCCAGCGTCCGAATGTCCATCGCGCGGGCGGTCCGCGCGATCCTGGAGGCGATCTCGCCCCGGTTGGCGATCAGCAGGCTGCGGATCGTCCGCTCCGGTGGCTCACCCAGCGACGAAGGCGACACCCGAAGCCGGCTGCCGACGCGATGAGCGGGCAAGCGACCGCTCTCGATCCAGCGCTGCACCGTGCGGACGGTGACGCCCAGCCGCTCCGCGACCTCGCGCGGAGTCAGATCGTCAGACATGTCGCGATTGTCGCAGCAGTCGCAGGGCCTGGCTTGCGACGACGCGCCGGGGTCAGGCGTTCCAGGAGGGCGGCCGCTTCTCCAGGAACGCGCTCAGCCCTTCCTGCCCTTCCGGGGAGGTGCGCTGCTGAGCGATGTGGCGGACGGTGTGCGCCCGCGCGTCGGCCGCCGAGAGGGTGCGCAGGTCGCGGATGAGCGCCTTGGCGGCGCGCGCGGCCGTGGGGCCGGCAGCCAGCAGCTCGGCGATCACCGCGTCGAGTCGCGCGTCAAGCGCTGCCACGTCAACGAGAACCTCGTGCACGAGACCGATCTGGCGGGCTCGCTCGGCTCCGAATCGCGCGCCGCTCGGAAAGAGCGCCCGAGCGTGGCTCTCGCCGATCTTGGCCAGCACGAACGGGCTGATGACGGCCGGCAGCAGGCCGAGCCTGGTCTCGGTGAAGCCGAAGGTCGCGTCGGCGCTGGCCAGGACGATATCGGCCACCGCGCAGAGTCCCATCCCGCCACCCAGCGCCGCGCCGTGCACGCGGGCGATGACCGGTGCCGGGCAACCGTCGATGGCGGAGAACATCGCGGCCATGCGGGCCGCATCGGCCGCGTTCTCTTCGAGGCCCAGGGTCATCGATGCGCGCATCCAGTCGACGTCGGCCCCCGCGCTGAACGTCTTCCCATCGCCGGCCAGCACCACCGCACGGAGGGCGTCAGCCGGTTCGGCCGCGAGTGCGTTGAAGGTCGCGGTCAGATCGTGGATCAGCGCCGCGTCGAACGCGTTATGCACCTCGGGGCGCGACAGGCTGACGCGCGCCACCGCGCCATCGCGCGCGAGCCGGAGGCCCCCCGTCACTGGCGCCCGCGACGGTAGAAGGGATCGGCCACGGCACGGACCTGTGACAGGAGTGGCTCCTCGAGCCAGACCACGTCGGTCCGGTCCGGCACGTCGACGGTTGCCGCCGCTCCGGGATCGCCGGTGAGCCCGAGCAGCAGATGCGGTCCGTCGCCGGCATCGGTCTCGACGAGGTAGGCCGATTCGACGCGGGTCTCCGCGAGTGCGCGGGCCACGGAAGCCTCGAGCGCCTCCGCCTGGCGGCCGGGGAGGCGGACACTCAGCGACCTTCGAACGGTCGGCGCGACCAGCGGCTCGTCGCTGCCAGGGCGCCTCCCCTCGGCCAGCGCGGCGATCTCGTCCGGCTCGAACCTGTACGGGATGGGGCCCGCGGGATCCATGATGGCTGGAAGGCCGGAAGCGGCGAGGTTGCCGAAGACGATGCGCGCCGGCAGCGGCAGGCTGGTGGTGCCAACCGGCGCCCAGGCGCTGAGCGCACCGGGCGACGCAAACAGGACGTTCACGGTAGCCCCCTCCCCATCCCGAGCCAGCATCACCGCGATCTCGACCTCCTCGCTGTCGGTCACCGCGCGCTCGAGCGCCTGGCGCGCTTCGGCGTCGGTGCCTGGTGGGACGGGAAGGAGGAGAGTCGAATCCATCAGCGCCCGGTGAAACGACTCGAGCGGACGCGCGTCGCCGCGTCCCTGGGCGTCACGCGCAGCAAGCATCGTCTCGAACAGGCTCGCCGCACTCGTTTCAAGCGAGCCCGTCGGCGTCGAAGGGTCGTGCGATCCCGGAGCGGGGGCGTCCGCCTGGCTCGTCATCGACGGCAGCCTACCCGATGGGGCCGCGCGGCGGCGCAGTGCTAGCATCGATCCATGATCCGCGGTATCGACCACCTGGTGATCGCCTGCCCTGACCCCGATGCGGCCGCGGCGGAGCTGGATCAGGCAGTCGGCCTGACGGCGACGGGGGGCGGCCGCCATGAAGACTTCGGAACGTTCAACCGGCTTGTCTGGCTGGCCGATGCCTACCTCGAGCTGGTGGGCATCGAAGACCGCCAGCTGGCGCTTGCGAAGCCGTTCGGCCGTGCCGTCGCGCAGGCCCTCGATGAGCGCGGTGGGGGGCTGGTCACCTACGCGCTGGCCGACGACGCGCTCGAGCTCACGGTCGCCGCGCTGCATGGCGCCGGCAGCGACATCGGTCCGGTCGTCCGCGGCTCACGCCGACGTGCCGACGACGAGCTCGTGGAATGGTGGACCGCGGAGCCGGACGTGCTCGGGCCGGAGCAGGTCCCGTTTCTGATCCAGCATGCCGCCGCCGGCGCCGAGTGGAGCCGGGCGGCGATCGAGGCGCGCGCGACCTTTGCCCACCCACTGGGGTCCCCGGCGATCATGGTGCGCCTGGACCTCGCGACGGAGGATCCGCCGGGCCTGGCGGGCACCTACGCCGAGCAGCTGGGCCTCGAGTTCTGGGCGGTCGCCGATCTGGCGGTCTGCACCGTCGGCCGCCACACGATCCGCCTGGTGCCGCGCCGCGAGATGCAGGTTCCGGCAGTGGTCACGCTCGGCGCGGAGGTCGAGCTGCCGCGCTCCGCCCCCGCGCTCGGGATGCGCTTCGACGTCGAGTACGTGGAGCTGCCGCTGCCCGCGCCAAACCGCGCCTAGCCCACCTAGCGCGCGGCCGCCACCGCCCGCAGGCCAACGCGGTCGAGCTCCGCCCGAGCCAGCCTCTCGTGTCGTCCCGCAACCCAGTCGCCGAAGGGATCGGGGGTGAACTCGAGCAGCTCGTCGTACTCGAGCCGGTGCAGGGCCCGGGAGGCGAGGATGCGCTCGAGCTCGGCGTGCGCAATCGGCGAGGAGCGCGCGAATCGGCGTCGCCGGATCACGCGCGCGCCTGCGTTCAAGCGACGCCACGCGGCGATGCGCCAGGGCAGGTAGCGGTTCAGCCACGGGACGACGGCGGCCGCCGCCAGCAGCAGCCCGAGGAGGGCGGCGATGAGGATGAGCAGCCGCTCCAGGTCGCCGCCGAAGCGGATCATCGGGTCGGCGGCGGCCGAGAAGCCGGTGCGGATCCCGTCGGCCGCGCCCTCGCCCACGAGCGGGAGGCCGTGCAGCGCCGACGCGAGTCGCACACCGATCCCGTCGAGCCCGTTCCCGCTATCGGTGATGAACCTGCCAGCGCCTGCCAGCTGGGCAAGGAAGCGGTACAGGCCGATGCTGATCGAGGCCCAGATGGCGACCCAGGTGAGAGTGGCGATATCAGCGACAATCTGCCGGATTCGCGCCCCCGGGCGCTCGCTCCACAGGTGCATCGGTCCCTCCAGCTCCAAGCTCCAACCGTCGAACGGACCATGGTCGCAGAAGGGCGACCGGGCCTACATCCTGAAGATCCCGAACCGCGTTTCGGGGATCTCCGCGTTGAGCGCCGCGCTGATGCCGAGCGCCAGCACGCGCCGGGTGTCGAGCGGGTCGATCACGCCGTCGTCCCAGAGCCGGGCGGTCGAGTAGTAGGGGGAGCCCTGGTGCTCGTACTCGGCCAGGATCGGTTCCTCGAATGCGTCCCGCTGCCGGTCCGTCTCGAAGCCGCCGCGCACGGTCGACAGGACGCGTGCCGCCTGCGCGCCGCCCATCACGCTGATTCGCGCGTTCGGCCACATCCAGAGCTGGCGTGGCCCGTAGGCACGCCCGGCCATCCCGTAATTGCCCGCCCCGAAGCTGCCGCCGATGATCACCGTGAACTTCGGAACCGACGTCGTCGCCACCGCCGTCACCAGCTTCGCCCCGTCCTTGGCGATGCCGCCCGCCTCGTACTCGCGCCCGACCATGAAGCCAGTGATGTTCTGCAGGAAGACGAGCGGGATCCGGCGCTGCGACGCGAGCTCGATGAAATGCGCGCCCTTGAGGCTGCTTGAGCTGAAGAGGATCCCGTTGTTGGCGAGGATGCCGACCGGGTAGCCCTCCAGCCGGCCGAAGCCGCAGACCAGCGTTTCGCCGTAGCGCGCCTTGAACTCGTGGAACTCCGAGGCGTCGACCAGCCGGGCGATCACCTCGCGGACGTCATAGGACTGCCGGCTCTCGGCCGGAATGATGCCGTACAGCTCATCGATACACGCGGCCGGCGCGCTGGCCTGCGCGAGCGCCCATGGCGCTGACGGCTTATGCCAGGCGAGGTTGCGCACTATCGACCGGCCGATCGCCAGAGCATGCTCGTCGTTCAGCGCGTAGTGATCGGCCACGCCCGAGGTGACGGTGTGGACCTCGGCGCCGCCCAGGTCCTCGGCGCTGACCTCCTCACCCGTCGCGGCCTTCACCAGCGGCGGCCCGCCGAGGAAGATGGTGCCCGTCCCCTTCACGATCACCGTCTCGTCGGACATCGCCGGCACGTACGCGCCACCCGCCGTGCAGGAGCCCATCACCAGGGCGATCTGCGGAACGCCTCGCGACGAGAGCTGGGCCTGGTTGTAGAAGATGCGGCCGAAGTGCTCGCGATCCGGAAAGACCTCGTCCTGCATCGGCAGGAACGCCCCGCCGGAGTCGACGAGGTAGAGGCACGGCAGGCGGTTCTCGAGGGCCACCTCCTGCGCCCGCAGATGCTTCTTCACGGTCAGCGGGTAATAGGTGCCGCCCTTCACGGTTGCGTCATTGGCGACGATGACGCATTCCACCCCCTCGATCCGGCCGATGCCGGTCACGATCCCGGCACTCGGCGCCTCGTCTTCGTACAGCCCGATGGCCGCCAGCGGCGAAAGCTCCAGGAAGGCGCTGCCCGGATCGATGAGCCTCTCGATGCGCTCACGCACCGGGAGCTTGCCGCGCTCGCGGTGGCGAGCGATGGAGGCCTCGTCGCCGCCCGCGCCCCGGGCCGTCACCACGGCCGTCCGCTCGCGGAGTCCGTCGACCTGGGCGCGCATGGCGTCGGCATTTGCGCGGAACGAATCGGATGCGGGATCGACCGAGGAACGAAGGACCGCCATCGGCCGATTATGTCCCGGACGTCGACCGGCCGGGAGGGTGCGGGGTCTTGGGCCCCGACGCTAGGCCAGCGTGACCAGGGGCACGAGCTGCGCGACGTGCGCCGCGTTGACGATGACGACGCTCACAACGTGCTCGAAGGGCGGCTCGCCGTTGTGCAGGAGGTACGCATCGGTGAGGGGCAGGAAGCGATGGGTGCGCAGCAGGTGGAAGCCGGGCTCGACCCCGGGCGGGAGATGGATGTTGCCGGTCACCGAGAACGGGCCTGCGGTGACCGCCACGCGACGCAGGCGGCGATGCAGGCGCAGCTGTCGGCTGGCGCGCCATTCGGGGGGCATTGCCAGGATCACGCTGGCGGTCGGCAGGGACTGCCACTCGCCGCCGTCGTCGGGGGCAAGTTCTGGCCTCAGGTCGGGGCCGACCGCGTCGAGCGGGCCGGGGCTCGGGCGCCACAGGTGGAGCTCATCGGTCTCGGTCAGGAGGTCCGTCACGCGCCGGCCGTTTGGCGCAATCCACGCCACGATCCGCGTATCGGCGGTGTAGAGCTCGATCGGCGCGAGCTCGGCAGCCATCGCCACCGCACTGCTGCCGTTCGTCATCGTCGCGGTCGAGCCGCGGCGCCAGTTCCAGAATGTCAACTTGCCTCCTGCTGGTCTCGACACGCACACACGCGCACCCGAGGAGCTCACGGTACGGGCCGGTCGGGCGATTACCAACCGACCGAGAGTCGCCTTTGCGGCGACCGAGAGTACTAGCGGCATCCGTTGCGTCTTGTCACCAGCGCCGCCGGTTTGCGCTCGCTACCCTGCGCGCATGATCGATTACGACGACTTCGCCCGGGTCGAGATGCGCGTTGGCCGCATCGTCGAGGCCCTCCCGTTCCCGGAGGCACGCAAACCCTCTTACCGGCTCCGTATCGACTTCGGCCCGGAGCTGGGCGAACGTCGCAGCTCGGCCCAGCTGACCTCCACCTACCCGGACGCCGCGGCGCTGGTCGGGCGCCAGGTGGTGGGGGTCGTCAACCTGCCGACGCGCCGGATCGCGGGCTTCGGCAGCGAGGTCCTCGTGCTCGGAGCGATGGGGGACGGCGGCGAGGTCGACCTGCTGCGCCCGGATCCGCCGGCTCCGCTCGGGCTCCGCATCGGCTGACAACGGCGGTTCGCGCACGTTTGATCCGCGCGACGACCTGAGCGATACTCGGAAACCTCGAAGGAGTCTCCCATCTCCTCCTCCATTGACGCCCGTGCGTGCAATCCACAGGTCCGCAGCTACGACGAATCGTGGACCGAGTACGGATCGTTGGTCGGCGACCGGAATTGACCGATCCTGTCCGTGCACTGGAGGTGAGCTCCGCGCCCGAGGGGATGCCGGATCCCGACCTCGTCCCGCCCCAGATCGCGCGGGCCGGCGATCCGTTCTCCGACCTGCGGGTGGTGCACTTCCTCTCGCGTCTGCCGCGCAACACGACGCTTCAGCTTCGGGATGTGGTGGTCGCCCTCAACGCCGCCTACCTCGACTGGGCCTTCGCGGAGAAGGTGGTACTGGCCGAGCTCGTCCAGCTGCAGGCGAACTGGGCAATCAGCTTCCACGGCGAAGACCGGATCATCCTCGACCGCAACGAACGGGGGCATACGCTGCTGATCGCCGATTCGCAGAAGATGAGCGCATTTCTCATCGCGGAGGCCAAGCGTCTAATCGCCGCCTGCGAGGACGAGCAGCGACGGTTCGTGCTTGGAGACGGCGTCAGTCCCGACTGGTAGCGCGCGAATCAGACCCGGTCTGAGCTCCCTGCCTGGCCGATCGCGGCGCCGGCGGAGGCGACGTCGGGTCGGCGCGCGACGTCGGCATCCGAGATGGGCAACGGGACGTGGCGAGTCTTGGGGCGGAACGGCGAGGTCTCCGGCACGATCGGCCCATCAGGCTCGTCGAGCCTTCCGCCCCGATACGCCTCCCAGACGGCCATCACTGTGTCGCGGTGCGGCCGGATGCGGCAGTGCTCGTCACGGTTGCCCATCTCGTCGCAATAGCCAAGGGGGACGCACTTCGGCGCGAGGAATGACCCGAAGAAGGGGCTGACCCGGAAGATCTCGTGGCGGATCTGCTTGAACAGCTGCCGGATCTCCCACTGCGCCATGGTGCACAGCCGAAGGCCCGACATGTGGATCAGCTGCCGCAGGTTGACGGTCATGACGAGGTTGGTCTGCATGGCGTTGGGGAAGATGAAGCGTGCGTCCTCCGCGGGGACCTCCGCCTGCAGCAGCTGGCCGTAGAGGTCCAGGTTCTCGTCGATGGCCCGCTGGAAGCGCTCCGCCAGCTCGTCGGGCAGGTCGCCCTTGGCGATCGAGTCGGGGACCGTGTAGTTGTCGCGCTGCTTGAAGCTGACGTAGCGCTGCGACTGCTGGTCGAAGGCGGTTCCCGCTCGATGTCGGACCAGCTGGTGCGAGAGCGTCCGTGTCACCCCGCTGATGGCGAACGTGAAGTTGACGTGCTCGATCGTCGATCCGTGCCCGGACTCCATCACCTTGCGGACCAGGCTCTGCTGCTTCTCGTCCGCCACGCCGCGCGCGACCGCCTTGTCCCAGATCTGGTCAGGCAGCTGCTCCGAGTAGCACGTGCGGCAGGCCGTGTAGATGATCGGGAGGTAGTACTCCTCGACGATCTCTTTGGTCGGGAAGATGAGCTTGGCGGAGAGGTCGGTCGAGGATGGCATTTGCGTCTCGAGCAGGGTGCGTTTCGGAGGAATGAACGATACCACTCCGCCCACTGATCCGATGCCCTTCTCCACAACATGTAGTGGTTCATGCGTCGGTATGTGCACATGTTGTGCATAAGCCTTCGGCCTCGGGCGCGATTTGCGGGGAGCTGGTCTGACCCAAGGGAGGGCGAAATGAAGCCTCTGCGGGGCACACCTTGCTAGTACCCGAAGGGTACGAAAGTGTCTATGATCGCGAATGTCGCCGATGCCCGGTCGATCGCCGGCCAGGGCCATCCGTTATTGCTTCCGGACTCATCCGTTATTGGTTCGGCGGCGCCTCATCTGAGGGTGGAAGGAGGGAGAGACAAGGACATCCTCCAGCGTACGCATCGGTGGCTTCTGGCCCGTCTGAAAGCCTGTCAGGGCACGGGCAGCCGTTGCGGATGCGCACCGGAATCGCCGCCAGATGTACTGGACTTATTCACCTCTAATCCTGCCAGACCTGTCTTAACCGCCCACGTCGCTACTTGTCCGGCCGGTACGTATCTCGTACTAATGGGGTAGGCCCTAGGTTTCATCATCGGCCATCTCGGCGCGGACCACCAAACAAGGAGTTCGACAAGTGTCACCAAGCCCATCCGTGCGCAATGCCCGAGCGCGCGATACCAATAACGGCTTCGCGCCGTTGGCAGCCATGTCCATCGGTGCCTCCTACCTCGCATCGCTGCGACGGTCGGCTCTCACGGCCGGCAAGCTCGCTGCGCTTGCCACCGCAGCGACGCTCCTCCTCGGGGCGTTTCCGGCATCCGCCGTCACACAGTCAGCAGAGGGCTGCCCCGGAACTACGACGCTCGCGGCCGGGTTCGATTGGACCCAGGGCGGCTGGGCCCCGAGCGGCAGCGCAGCGGGCATTTCGGTATGGGGAGATGCCGCGCTCGCTCGATGGTCGACTGCCGGACCCGCCGTCTCGGCAGTTGTGATCACCGCTGGCACAACGACCATCAATTACACGTATGACCCGGTGTCAAACGACGGAGCAGTCGCGGCAAGCGACGTCGAGGGCGCGGCTGGAGCTTCGCTCGCGCACCTCGGATTCTGCACGGGGCCGGGCGCTCTTCCGACGAGCGGGAGCAAGATCAGCGTGGGGGTGAGCAAGACCGCAGCGTGTGCGACGCTGAATGCCGATCAGACAGCCTCGGTGCAGGGCACGATCACGGTCGTCCGCCACCGGCCTGCTGATTCGCCCCCGTCCGTTGCCATCCGCGTGCGCACCACGCGCGACACCGTCTTCGCCAGCGATGGTTCCAATGTTGGAGAGACCACATCGATCGTCGGATTGACCGGCGTCGTGATGCAGCCCGGGACCGACACGCTGGAGGTTCCGTACTCGGTCACCTTCACTCCGGGGACAGCTACCGCCTTCACGAACAAGATCGAGATCACGATCGAGGAGGCATCAGGGCTGGACCGCCACAAGTACTACGCTGCTCGTGCCGCGTTCAGCCTCTGCCAGGCTGGCGCCCAGCTCGAGGTCGTCAAGCATCTGAGCCCGGCCAGCGACGCTGGCAAGTTCAACCTGCAGATCGACGGCTCGACCGCCGGGACTGGAGCCAACGTCGGCGACGGTGGCACCACCGGCGAGGTGACGGTCAGCCCCGGCAGCCACACGGTTGGTGAGGCCGCCGTTACCGGAACCGACCTGGCCAACTACACCAGCAGCACGAGCTGCGTCGACCAGGCCAACGAGAATGCATCCGTGGCGGTGTCGAACGGATCGGTGAACATGACCGAGGGGTCCGACATCGTGTGCACCATCGTCAACACCCGGATCGAG
>JBDUDC010000113.1:0-4655 GCA_040003165.1 Chloroflexota bacterium | reverse complement strand
GCGGGCTCGAATCCGCCTGCTCCCGACTCGAACAGGCTCCGCCAATCGGCGTCGACGGACGTGGGGTCGCGTCGATACTGCGCGTAGAGCTCGGCGACGTAGCCGGCGTTGACGCTCTCGAGCGCGCGCTCGATCGATTCCTCTTCCGGCTCATGGGGTGGCATGTCCGCTAAGGATACGGCGCTCCGCCTGCGGCGCGGTAGCATCGGCTCGTGGATCTGAACGCCGACCTGGGGGAGAGCTTCGGGACCTGGCGCCTGGGCGATGACGAGGCGCTCGTCCAGCAGCTGACCAGCGCCAACCTGGCCTGTGGCTTTCACGCCGGCGACTTCCGGGTGATGGAGGCGACGGTGGGGCTCTGCCGGCGGGCTGGAGTTGCGGTCGGCGCGCAGCCCGGCTACCCGGACCTGCTCGGCTTCGGTCGCCGGCCGATGCCCTTCACGCCGGACGAGGTCGAGTCCCTGGTCCGCTACCAGATCGGTGCGCTGGAGGGGTTCTGCCGCGCTCACGGCGTCGAGATGCAGCACGTAAAGCCGCATGGCGCCCTCTACAACCAGGCGGCGGCCGATTCAGCCCTCGCGGGCGCGATCGCTCGGGCCGTCGCCCGATTCAGCCGCGAGCTGCCGCTCGTCGGGCTCGCAAGCTCCGAGCCGATGGCCTCCGCCGCCGCCGACAACGGGCTGCGCTTCGTGCCCGAGGCCTTCGCCGATCGGCGCTACCTGGCCGACGGCTCGCTACAGTCCCGATCGGAGGCTGGTTCCGTTCTCACTGACCCGCGCGCCGCCGCCGCACAGGCAGTGGCGATCGCGAGCGGGAGCGTCACCGCGGTGGATGGCAGTAGCGTTGCGCTGACCGCGGAGAGCATCTGCTGCCACGGGGACACGCCGGGGGCAGTGGCGATCGCAGCCGCGGTCCGCGCCGCGCTGACCGATGCCGGCGTGACGATCGCAGCCTTCGGCGCGTGATCGCGCCCTTCGGGGATTGCGCCCTCCTCGTGCAGGTCGGCGACTACCGCCGAGCTCACGCCCTGCTCGCGGCGCTCGACCGCGAGCCGATCGCCGGGGTCGTCGACCTCGTTCCGGGCATGGAGACGGTCGTGGTTGAGCTCGACTCCCCGTCTCGCGTCGGGGTGGTCGGGGCCGAGCTCGAGCGGCGGCTGGCAGCGCTCCGGCCGGAAGGAGCGAGTGGCCGCGAGCGGTTTATCCCGACCGCCTATGGCGGAGATTTCGGTCCCGACCTGGAGGAGGTCGCCCGGCTCACCGGATTGCGCTCCGCAGAGGTCGTCTCCATGCATGCCGGCTCGGTCCTTCGCGTTCAGCTGGTCGGCTTCGCTCCGGGATTCGCGTACATCGGCGACCTGCCGCAGGCCTTGCAGGTGCCGCGGCTCGAAACGCCACGAACCACCACCCCGCCCGGCTCGGTGGCGGTCGCCGGTCGCCAGACGGGGATCTATCCCGCTCCGCTGCCGGGAGGCTGGCGAATCCTGGGCCGGACCCCGATCACGCTCTTCGACCCCCGGCGCAGCCCACCCGCCTATCTCGCTCCCGGCGACGTGGTCCGCTTCGGCGTTCTGCCGGCGACGGAGTGGGATGCGCACACGGGGATTCCGGCCGACTGGGCGCAGGACATAGTCACCGAGCCTCGCCCCTCGCGGCCGTCCGGCGTAGAGATCGAGGTGCTCGACGGCGGCCTGCTGACGAGCGTGCAGGACGCGGTCGGCCGTCATGGTTGGCACCGATACGGAGTGCAGGCGGCCGGCACTCTCGACCGGTCAGCCGCGGTCCTCGCCAACCGCCTGGCGGGCAACCCGGACGCGGCGGCCGTACTCGAGATCACCCTCCTCGGTCCCGGCCTGCGCCTTTCAGAACCGGCGCGGGTCGGTCTCGCCGGAGCCGATCTCGGTGCCATGCTCGATGGCAAGCCACTGGCGCCGGGAAGCTCTGGCATTGGCAGGCTCGTCTCGTTCGGGGAACGGCGCAGCGGCGCGCGCGCCTACCTCGCCATCGCCGGCGGGCTCGATGTGAATCCTGTCCTCGGATCGCCATCCACCGACCTGCGGTCCGGATTCGGCGGCTTCGGCGGCCGCGCCCTGCGGACGGGGGATCAGCTCCAGCTCGGCAGCGCGAGCGGTGGTCTGCCCGCCGGGTCCGGACGCCGGCCTACCGGGCCAATCCGCATCTTGTCCGGGCCGTATCTCGAGCGATTTGCGCCGGGTGCACTCGGGCGCCTGTGCCAGACTCGCTGGACGGTCTCTTCCGAGGCCGATCGGATGGGCTACCGGCTCGACGGCCCTGCCATCGAGCATGACGGAGCGCCCGAGACTCCCTCGGTCGGGCTGCCGCTGGGCGCGGTGCAGGTGCCGCCCGACGGACGACCGATCGTCATGCTGGCGGACCGCCCCGTGACCGGCGGGTATCCGGTGATCGCTTGCGTGGCGGCCGCCGACGTCGACCGGGTGGCCCAGCTGCTCCCCGGGGAGCCAATCCGGTTCGCCCTGCCGGGCAGCCAGGGAGACGCCGCCTGGGCGGGAGCGCTGGAGTAGCTCTCAGGCGAGAACCTGGCGCACCGTCTCCAGGCTCACGTTCCGCCCGGTGACGACCACCGCGACGCGTAGGCCGCGCAGCGAAGGGAGCTGCCCGCTCCGCAGCGCGGCAATGCCGAGCACTGCGCTCCCCTCCAGCAGGAGATGCGGTACGTCCAGCGCCCAGCGCATTGCATCCGCGATCGGCTCCTCGTCGACGATCGCCATCTCGTCGACCAGCTGCCGGCACATCTTCCAGGTGATGCTGTCGCGCTCGATGTTGCCGGCGACGCCATCCGCCAGTGTCGGCGCGATCGGCATCGGCTTCGTGCCCCCCGACTGGAGATGGGCGTACATGGGCGGGCTGGCCGATGGCTGGATTCCCACCAGCCGGAGCTCGGGCTTCACCGTCTTGGCCCACAGGCCGATGCCGGAGATCAGGCCTCCGCCGCCGACCGGCACGACAATCGCCTCACACTCGGGCCACTCGTCGAGGATCTCGACACCCACGGTTGCCTGGCCGGCGATCACGTCTGCGTCGTTGTAGGGAGGCACGTATGACGCCTGCCCGATGTCGTCGCGACGACGCGCCTCCGCCTCCGCGTCATCGCTGTCGCGGCCGAAAACCTCGACGGTGATGCTGTCGGTCTCCAGGGCTCGGAGGCGCTCGAGCTTGGCTGGCGAGACCGATGCGCCGACCAGGATCGTGACGGCCATCCCGTACCGATCCGCCGCCGTGGCCACCGCGATTCCGTGGTTACCGCTACTGGCAGTAACGAGTCGGACGTCGCGCCGCTGCGCCGCGACGAGTGCGACCTTGTTATGCGCCCCGCGGGTCTTAAAGGCGCCGGTCGGCTGAGCGCTCTCGAGCTTGAGCCGCACCTCCGCCGCGCCCGACTCCTCGGCGAGCGGCGCACAGGGCTCGAGCGGCGTGTGCAGCGCGATCCCACGCAGGCGCGTCGTGGCCGCCAGGACGTCGGCGATGAGCGGGTAGCGGGGCATGCCCCGGAGTCTAAGCGGGCGGGCCGTCTCTGCCGCGCAGGAGCGAGATCCGAAACGGCCGAAGCTCCCCGCGGGCGTAGCCGCCGGCGATGGTCGGATCCTCGTTCATGATCCGGAGGGCGGTCTCCTCGTCGGGTGCCTCGAAGACGGCGATACCGGTGTTGACCGGCCCGAGGGTCGGCCCGACCAGCACCATGACTCCCTCATCGAGCAGGCGGCGCAGGCGCGCGAAGTGCACGCGCCAGATCTCCTCTTCCTCGGGGGTCATGGTCTCCGCGAAGTTTTCGCGCGGAGGATGGATGAAGTAGATCCATTCGGCCATCGCGCCGCAGAGCGTAGCCGCTGGCGAGGTCAGGCGGCGCGCAGTGGCTCCGGGCCGGGGCTCGCCATCTCGCGCAGCTTGCGACTGATGCGCATCAGCGAGCCGAGCCGGTCTTCGACCCGCGCGCGCTCGACCGGCGTGGCCCAATGGCGGAGCGTGTAGTCGATCTCGTGCTTGTGCCGCGTAGCGGTGGTGAAGAGCTCCTCGAGGACCGCGCGCGTCTCCGCCTCCGGGCTGCTCCCCATGATCTGGCGGCGCGACTCCAGTGCATCGACGTAGTACGAGGTCGCCAGGCGGTCGAGATCGCGCTGGGCGCCGCGTTCCCACGGCTCCGGGGGTCCCCCGAAACCGTACCTGCGCCACTGCTGGGACTCGATCGTCTGCATCGGTGTATGCCTGCTCCATGTGGGTGGCGGCTGGCCGCTCCCTGCACGGTAGCGAGGCGCACCCTTAAGCGGCAGCCTCCCGTCAGGCCTATGCGCCACCTGTACCAATGGCGAGGCTCCTCCGCCGATTGGTCCGCGGCTATTCGCGGCGCTCCTCGGGGTCCGGGGCGGGCGGCGGTTGACCACGGCGCTCGATGAGCCGAGAGAGCCGCCCGCGGGCCCGCTCATAGTGCTCGCCCTCGTAGCGGCGCAGGTCAAGCTCGCTGCGTCGGTGGCGGAAGTACCAATAGAACGCGACGACCGCCGTCGACAGCAGCAGGAGGAGGACGAGCGTCGCTACCGGATTGCCCATCTGCCTGCCTCCCTGGCGCGGAACCTATCGGACACCCGCCCTGGCGGAAGTGGCTCGGCGGCTCGCCGGTCT
>JBDUDC010000017.1:0-15989 GCA_040003165.1 Chloroflexota bacterium | reverse complement strand
ATGACGCCGGACACGCCCTTCAGCTCGACCGGCCCGATATCGGTGAACGAGGCGCCGGTCCCTTCCGACGCGGCCACCACCTCCTCGCTGACGAGCACCTCGCCAGGTCGCGCGTACTCAGCGATGCGCGACGCGATGTTGACCGTCTGCCCGTAGTAGTCGCCCTCCTGGAAGAGGACGGGGCCGGCATGCAGGCCGACGTGCGCCGGCGGTAGCCCCGCACCGGCCACCTCATCGACCATCTCGAGCGCAGCCAGCACGCCGGGACCGGGATCCTTGAAGTAGAACATCACGCCGTCGCCCAGCCACTTGATCGGTCTCCCACCGCGCGGGACCGATGCGCGCTGTACGAGGCGCGCGAGCACTCCCGCAAGCTCGGCAGCCGCCTGGTCGCCGCGCTCCTGGGTCAGCCGCGTGTAGCCGGTGATGTCGAGAAAACACATGGCCGGTGGGCGCTCGAGTCGGCTGCGAACGCCCGCGCTGGCCAGCATCATCTCGAATCCCTCGATGATGTTGGCGGTCCAGGCATGCGCCTGCTGGGCGTGGTAGATGGACATGATCGCCTGCTCGGAAGGAGGGCCGATCTGATCGGCCAGCTCGATGTTGGCGACCTCCCCCGGGCTCTTGCCCGCCTCCATGGCTGGGACGATGACCTCTGAGCGCCACCAGTCCGCCTCGGTCTCCGCGACGCGACGCAGGCTATCGCCCTGGACGCGCAGGAGGCGTTCGATGGCGATCGGCCGGAAGCCATGCTGCAGCTGGAGCTCGATGAACGGCACGATCGCCAGCTCGTCCTCGCGGACGCGATCGTCGGGCGAGGGCTGGGCTGACCCGATCGCTTCGCGAATGACCATCAGGAGCTGGAGCGGGACGCCGGTCCTGGCGCTCAGCCCAGCGAAGGTCTCGCCGGACAGCGCCGAGAACCTCTCGTAGCTCGCCGTATCCATGAACGCGAGCGAGAGCTCGCCACGCGTGATCGCGGCTCCCAGCTCCTCCAGCGGTATCCCGGCGCCTTCGAGCGCGCGCACCATCAGGACGCGGCGTACGTCCCCCGGCGAAAAGCGGTCCCGCTGATCGGGCGTGAGGATCGTGAGCTGGGCGAGGTGGTCGACGTAGGCGGCCTCCACGCCCGCCCGCTCCGCGACCTCCGTTCTCGAATACTCGACCACGCCGGTAGCCTAGGGGTAGAGGCCGCGCAGCGTGGTCGCCTCCGCCACGCGCGAGACGGCGACCATCATGGCAGCCGCGCGCAGGTCGACCTTCTCGGCGTCCGCCATCGCCTGCACCGAGCCGAAGGCATCGTCCATCGCCTCGTCGAGGCGGGCAGCGATCTCGTCGCGCGTCCAGAAGAAGGCCTGCATGTCCTGCACCCACTCGAAGTAGGTGACCACGAGCGATCCCGCGGTGCACATGACATCCGGGATGACCGTGATGCCGCGAGCGGAGAGTATCGCGTCCGCGTCGGGGGTGATCGCTCCGTTGGCCACCTCGACCACGATCCGCGCACGCACGTCCGCGGCGTTCGATGCGGTGACCTGCCCCTGGAGCCCAGCGGGCAGCAGCAGGTCGCAGTCGAGGGCCAGCACCTCTGCCTTGCTCACCGCTTCGGCGTCGGGCAGCCCGCGGATCGCATCGTGCTCCCGCATCCATCCGATCGCCCGCTCGACGTCGATCCCGCGCTGGTTCTGCACGCCGACGCGGTCGTCGGCGATCGCGACCACGACTGCGCCGGCCTGGGTCAGCTGCTGGGCGAGGGTCATGCCGACCCGGCCGAAGCCCTGGATCGCCACGCGGGCTCCCTGGAGGGTCGACCCTCGCACCCGCGCCGCGGCCGCGATGCAGCGCATCGCTCCGAGGCTGGTGGCCTCGCGGCGACCGCGTGAGCCACCGATCTCGAGCGGCTTGCCGGTGACCGCACCCGCCACGGTGTGCCCGCGATGCATCGAGTAGGTATCCATCATCCAGGCCATCGTCTGCGACCCGGTGTTCACGTCGGGGGAGGGGATATCGCGGTCCGGGCCCATCAGGATCCCCATCTCGGTCGTGTAGCGTCGCGTCAGGCCCTCGCGCTCCTTGCTGGACAGCTTGCGGGGATCGACCCGCACTCCACCCGCCGCCCCGCCGAACGGAATCCCAACCAGCGCAGCCTTCCAGGTCGTCAGCATCGCCAGCGCGCGAATCTCGTCGAGCGTCAGGTCCGGCACATAGCGAACGCCGCCGGTAGACGGGCCGCGATTGACGTTGTGGTGGACCCGGTAGCCGGTATACACCTCGACCCGGCCGTTCTCGTGCGTTACCGGGAAGTTGACGGTCAGCTCACGCTTCGGGACTCGAAGGACGCGGCGCATGCCGTCGTCGAGGGCGAGTCGGTCGGCGGCGGCGTCGAACTGCTGCTGGGCGAAGATCCAGAGGTCGGGCGCGTGCCCCGCCGTATTTCGGGCCGGCATCGGCACAGGCTACCGCGCGACGCTGGCCGGCGGTGGCAAACTGGCGCGGTCCACCACACCCCGCGCTCCGGTGGCCCCAACTGACCGACCGGCGCGCCAGACACCTCAGGAGCGACCGATGGCCCCGCGCGTGATGACCGTATCCGGACCGATTCCGCCCGAGCGCCTGGGCTTCACGCTGCCGCACGAGCACACCGCCATCTCGCTCTGGCAGATCCCCAACCGCTGGGACTACTGGGAGCTGAGCGCGGACGAGGAGCTCGTCGGCGACGAGCTCCGTGACTTCCGGCGTCGCGGTGGCTCCGGCCTGGTCGACCTGACCCTGCCCGGCGTCGGGCGCGACCCGGAGCGCCTGCGGAGGCTGGCCAGCAGCACCGGGCTCTACATCGTGATGGGCTGTGGCTGGTATCGCCAGGCCTACTACCCGGCCGAGGCGCTGATCGACCGGCGGGCGGTCGACGACCTTGCCGACGAGCTGGTCGCCGAGTTCGCCGTCGGGGTGGCTGGCACGGGCGTGAGGCCGGGGATCATCGGCGAGATCGGCACCGACAAGCCGTGGGTCTCGGCGCGCGAGGAGCGCGTCCATCGCGCCGCCGCTCGGGCCGCGAAGCGCACCGGCATGGCGATCACCACCCACGGCGTCCAGTCGCCGGTCGGCCTCGAGCAGCTCCAGATCTTCACCGACGAGGGTGTGGATCCGGACCGGGTGGTGATCGGCCACGCCGATTCGTACCTCGATCTCGACCACTATCTCGCGGTCCTGGCGCGAGGCGCGAACCTGCAGTTCGACTTCCTGGGGCATCGCTTCGGGGTCGAGGAGCACCTCGAGCCGCGGCTCATCGAGATCATCGTCGAGCTGCTCGAGCGTGGCTTCGCCTCGCAGCTGCTGCTCAGCCAGGACGTCTGCCACAACCGTCAGCTGAAGGCCAATGACGGCTTCGGCTACGTCTACCTGCAGCAGCACTTCCTGCCGCGGCTGCGCACCGCCGCGGTGGGGGAGGGCGAGATCGTGCAGATGACGGTCGACAACCCGCGTCGCATCCTCACCGTTCCGTAAGTGGACCCCGTCGAAGCGCTGAAGCGAATCGCCTATCTGCTCGAACGCGCTCGAGAGCCGACCTACCGGGTGCAAGCGTTTCGCCGCGCGGCTGCCACCCTGGAGCGCATCGGCCCGGTCGAGACCGCGGAGCGCGCACAGGCCGGCACGCTGGAGGAGCTGACCGGCATCGGCGAAGTGCTGGCGCGCACGATCGCGGAGGCGGTCGGCGGGGAGGTCCCGGTCTACCTGCGCAGGCTCGAGGCCACCGGAGGGCGGCCGGTGGTCGAGGGCGGCGCCGAGATCTGCGCGGCGCTGAAGGGCGATTGCCACGTGCACTCGATCTGGTCCGACGGCGGCAGCGAGATCGGTGAGATGGCGGAGGCCGCGCGCACGCTGGGCCACGAGTACATGGTCCTCACCGATCACTCGCCGCGGCTCACCGTGGCCAACGGCCTGAGCCCTGATCGGCTGCGCGAGCAGCTCGCGATTGTCGAGGGCCTCAACCGCGATCTGGCGCCGTTCCGGATCCTGACCGGGATCGAGGTCGACATCAACGAGGACGGATCGCTCGACCAGGAGCCGGAGCTCCTCGCCGGCCTCGACATGGTGGTCGGCAGCGTCCACAGCCAGCTGCGCATGGAGCGCAGCCTGATGACGAGGCGGATGGTGACCGCCCTGGCGAACCCCCAGCTCGACATCCTGGGCCACTGCACCGGGCGAATGAAGACCGCCAAGCGGAATCGGCCGCCCTCGGACTTCGATCCGGAGATCGTCTTCGCCGCGGCTCTGCGCTTCGACAAGGCGATCGAGATCAACGCCCGTCCGGAGCGCCTCGATCCGCCGAAGCGGCTGCTGCGCCTGGCTGTCGAAGCGGGCTGCCGGCTCAGCATCGACACCGATGCGCACGCCCCGGGCCAGCTCGACTGGCTGCCCTACGGCTGCGAGCGGGCCGCCGCCTGCGGAGTCGGGGTGGCCTCGGTCGTCAACGCCATGCCGGCCGAGGAGCTCGTCGCCTGGGCCCGCTCACACGAGGCGCGGCAGTAGGCTTGCAGTCTCCATCGGCCAAGCAAGAACAGACAGGAGTACGCGATGTCAGTCGCCAGGGTTACCGAGCTGTCGTGCACCTCGACCGAGAGCTTCGAGGACGCCATCCGTGAGGGGATCGAGCGCGCCGGCAAGACGCTGCGCCAGGTGCGCAGCGCGTGGGTCAAGGAGCAGCGTGTGAACGTCGGCCGCGACGGCGGTATCGAATTTCAGGCCAACATCCTGGTGACCTTCGTCCTCGAGGACTAGCCCTCGGCCAGGCCGATGCGCCCCTCGCTGCGGCGGAAGCGGCCGCGGTAGGTCGGATTCGAGACGCGACCGTTGATCATCGCCGCGTCGATCGCCTTGCCGGAGCGGGGCGGCTGGTAGCGGCCTCGCTCGACGATGGCGCTGGCAAGCTCGGCCGCAGTCTGTGGACCGCGCTCCGCGATCACCGCGCTGATCTCGTCGTGCAGTGGCGCGCGCGAGGTCCGCTTGGCGCCCTTCGCGCGTGGCTTGCGCGTGGCTGGCGGTGATGCCTCGGCCGCCGCCTGCGGAGCGGACGCGACGATGGCGGGCGATGGTGCGCTGGCGAGGCGGTCGACGCGTCGAGAGAGCTCATCGAGGCGGGAAGCGAGCTCGGCGAGGGCGGTGCTCGACACGGCCGCCGGTGGCTGAGCCGGCTCGCCCACGCGGACCGCGTCGAGGCGCTCTTCCAGCCATCGGACCGCGAGCTCGCCGGGCCGGACGCCCTCCTCTGCCGCCAGTCGCTTCAGGATGCCGACCCGGCGCGGGTCGAGACGAATCGACATGCCGGCGTCCTCGCTCGGCCGCGCCGGATACGAGGGTCGCTGCTGTCCGTACCGTGGCGGCGGCGCGCCGAAGCCACCGCTGGGTGGTCGCTCGCCGTCGCGCGGCGGGCGGTCGTTGCGGGGCGGCCGGTCCGGGAGGCGCCGATCAGGCTCCCGCGGCCGCTCGAAGCGGCGCTCGCCGCCGCCGCGGCGTTGGTCTCGTCGTTGCATCGGAGGCACTCTAGCACGCGCCTCAGAAGCTGCCGCTCGCGCCGCCTCCGCCCGAGCTGCCGCCACCCCCGAAGCCGCCACCGCCGCTCGAGCCCGAGCTGCTCGAGGCGGGCGTCGACCCGATGCTGCCCAGCGCGGAGAACATGCCATTGAAGTCCGGGACGGCGGATCCGGCGAAGAGGCCGCCACCAGCGTCCGAGACGGTGCCCGCAGTCCCCGCTCCCGCCATTCCGACCCCATCGAACCCCGAGCCGCCGGTGGAGCTGCCCAGCCAGAGCGGGTAGAAGGCCGATTGCGCGCCCGAGACCCCGGCCCGCTGATCCTCGAGCGTCCGGGTGAGCACCGCCGCAACCTCGTCATGCAGGCCGAGCGCGATCGCCCACACCACCGCCTTGTCCGGGGTATCGGCCAGGATCCTGACCGCGGGCTCCTCGACCACCTGGTCCATGCTGCGCGCCTGCTCCATCGTCTTCTGCAGCGTGCGCCGATACGCCTTGAGCATCCCATCGACCTGCGCACCGAGCGGTGTGCGCTGGCTCATTGCCCGGCCAAAGAGCACGGTGCCGATGCCCCCCAGCCCGAGAGCGATGCCGAGCAGCAGCACCCCGCTCGACGGCATGCTGAAGCCGAGGGACCCGATGATCAGGCCGATCAGCAGCTCGCCAATCCCGATCGCCGACCAGCGCCCAATCAGTCGGCTGGGGCGCTGGGTGAACCAGCCCAGCTCGACCGCCGCATCCTCGAGGATGGAGCGATAGCGCGAGACCGCGGAGTTGAGCGACCAGAGCCGCTCCCGGGTCAGCTCGCCGGCGGTCCCGGCCAGCCCCTGAATCGTGTCGTACACGTATTGCTGCGGCTTGGCCAGCCGCGGAGCGGCGGCGGGCTCGGGAGGGACGGAGATGGCCGGGTCGGTCAGCGGATCGGGCTCCGCGTCGGATTTGACCTCGCTGACCCGGTCAAGGTTGCTGAACCCGATGCGGCCCTGGCTGGCGAGCTCGACCAGGGTGACATTGAGGCTGTCCGCGGTCGCCTCGCCGCGTCGGACCACGGTGGCGAGGGGCGGCGTCATGCCGGCGGGCGGGCCTGCCATCAGGATCGATGGGCTGTCGTGAAACTCCGGGTCGCGGCCCTTGCGGCGCCAGGCGAGGTAGGCGAAGGAGAGGGTGCCCAGCAGCACGATCGGCGCGACCGCAAGGCCGACGACCGCGTTCAGCTGCCTGACGCCCTGAATGCGGGCACTGCCGTCGCTGGTCATGTGGCTGTCGATCGTGTTGAGCGCCGCGATGAGCGCACCATCGATGTCGCCGTCGCGCGCCCGTGGAACCATGTCGTCCTGGATCACGGCCGACAGGGCGTTGGGGTCGAGATAGGCTGCGGTGAACCCTGAGCCGCCATACAGGCTGATGCGCCCGTGCCGCAGATCAGGCGCGAGGCCGAGCAGGATCACGAGCCCGTCGTCGAAGCCACGCCTGCCAACGCCCCATTGATCCATCAGGGCCTTCGCCTTACCCAGGTTCTCCTCGTCGGTGACGGAGGGGTCGACCTGGAGGTAGACGACGATCTCGGCGTTGGTTCGTCCTTCGATCTGGTCGATCTGCGTTTCGAGCGCCCGCTCGGTATCGGCCGCGATCGCGCCCGCGGGGTCGTACACCGACTGGCCGGCAAGCGGATCGGGAAACGGTGGGCCGGCGGCCGCGACCGCTGCCGGAACGAGCGCCGCCAGCAGTGGCAGGGCCAGCGAGGCGAAGAGCCGCAGGCAGGTGCGCACGTGCGGAGGATAGCGTCGGCGGAGGGTCAGGAGCAGGTGACGCTCACCGCTGCCGGCGACTCGGGCACCGACGGCAGGCGGGCCTCGGAGCTCGCCTGGGCGCCGGGACCGATCGACGAGGTCACCACCACGGTCCGCCTCAGCACGCTGCCGGTCGCGTCGCTCGCCACCACCTGGCATTTGGCGCGCCCGGCCCGGCTCCCCTGGTTCTCGACCGCCAGGGTGACAAGCAGCGCCTGGCCGGCGGCGGGCTGGGTGTGCAGCACGTGAGCCGTGAACGGACCGACGCCGCGAAGCGCCAGGCTGGCGGCGAGCGCCAGCCCGGCGACCGCCACCACGATCGCGACCGCCACCGTGGCGTGGTACTGAGTCGCCGATGGCGTGGCCATGCCGGCGCGGTTGCAGATCGGGCAGATCGTCTCGTCCGGCCCGATCTCGCGGCCGCACTTGATGCAGTGGCGTGGTGGCTCGGTCATTCGTGCGGCGCCGTGCCCAGGCGCTCACCCGCAGGAATCGGCACCTCGAGGCGGTTCTCCGGTGGGGCGAGCGGGCAGGACCAGCGTGGGTCGTAGACGCACGATGGGTGATACGCGAAGTTGAAGTCGAGGACCAGCTCGTCACCCTCGGAGCCGAGGTCCGCGCCTTTGATCGAGTCCCACAGGTAGCGGCCGCCGCCGTACGTCTCCCGGCCACTGGTCGCATCCCGGAAGGGGACGAAGATGCCGCCCGCGTAACCCTCGATCCAGAAGACGCCAAGGCGCAGGTCGGCGCCACCCACCTCGAAGGCCACCGTGCCGATGCGACGGAAGCCCATGCTCCCCTCCCCGGAGCGCGGCAGCTCGGTCCCGGGCGCATCGGCGTCCGACTCGAAACGGCCACGAAGCGCGAGACCGGGGTCGTAGCGCCAGTAGGCCAGGCCTCTGAAGTTTGGCCGCTCGTCGGCCGGGATCGGCGACTGCGCGTGCGACCCGAAGAGGCGATCCTTGGCCGAGCGGAAGGCTACCGCGCGCATCGGTCCGGGGCGGGTGTCGCGACGCAGCGCGTCGTAGATCGTGAACACGCGGCGTCGGTAGTCGGCGAGGTCGAGGTGCTCGGAGGACATCGGTTGCCCAATGATGCGCGCAGAAGGGGCCGCCGGCGAGCCGGCTGCCCCTTCTCATGCGCTCTCCGATTCTGCCGCCTAGATCAGGCCGTTATCGGTCAGCCACTTCTTGGCGACTTCCGCCTCGGTCTTGTGGTTGATGTTGACCTCGACGCCCAGCTTGGTGAGCTCCTCGGTCGTGAGCTTGGCCGAGATCGCGTTGAGGGTCGAGGCAAAGTCGGCGGGAGCGGCCGCCAGCAGGTCCTTGCGCACGACCGGCGCCATGTTGTCCACCGGCTGGGAGTGCTTGTCGTCCTGCAGCAGGACGAAGTTGAACTGCACGATGGCCGGCTGCGTGGTGCAGAGCTCCGCCACGTCGATGTTGCTGCTGTTCAGCGCCTCAGCCATTGGCACGCTGCACGGCGCGAGGGGAACCACCTCGAGCTTGTTGGTGTCGATCCCGTACGAGTCGAGCAATGCCTTATGGCACGACGGGTTCGTCTTGCATTCCGGCGGAAGGCCCCACTTCAGCTTGTCCGTCACGCCGGCCAGGTCGGTGAGCGTCTTCAGGCTGTACTTGTCCGCCGTCTCCTTGCGCACGACGAACCCGTTCTGATCCTGCCCCGGGGCAGGATCCAGCAGGGTCAGGCCCAGCGGATCCAGGGCCGTCTTCAGGTTGGCCGCGGTCACCTGCGCGTCGCCCGTCGCTTCGGCCTTCAGCTCTCGCGCATCGCTGCCGATGTACTCGGGCATCAGGTTCAGCTCGCCCTTCTTCAGAGCGGCGTTGGTCAGGGTCCGCGCCCCGAGGACCAGCTTGCGCTGGACGGTGTAACCCTTCGCCTCAAGCGCCTGAGCGTACATCTCGGCGACGAGGGTGGACTCATAGAAATCGGCGGAGCCGACGATGACGGTTGGCTTCGCGGCTTGGCTGCCTCCTGGCGACTGGCTGCTCCCACCCGTCGTGCACGCGCTGACGATCAGCACGAACACCGACGCCCCGAGAGCGAGCCCGCGGTATCTCCGCATTGGGTTCTCCTTCTTCGGTCTGCGTTGGTACCGCGAATGCGGCGAATCGAGCGAGTGTAGCAGTCCCGGTCTGGAGCCCTGCGATGGCCTCTCGGGCGGTTGCGAGTGGTCAGCCGGAGGGTCGCGGCACCTCGGCGTCGACCGCGGTCGGCAATCGACCGGAGCGGCGTATCCCCGGCGAAACGGCGGCCCGCTGGAGCGCGGCGAAGCTCAGCTCGGTCGTGATCGCCAGCAGGGCGACGATGACCGCGCCCACGAACAGCTGCGGGTCGTCCTGCTGCTTGATGCCGTCGATGATGTAGCGGCCCAGGCCGCCGGTCCCGAGCACCGCGCCGAGGGTCGCGGTGGCGACCACTTGGACCGCGGAGGTCCGCAGGCCGGCGAGCACGATCGGCATGGCGATCGGCAGCTCGACGCGGGTGAGCAGCTCGGTCTCGCGCATTCCCATCCCGCGGCCCGCCTCGATCAGCTCCGGATCGACCTCGCGAAGCCCGGCATAGGTGTTGGTGATGATCGGCGGTATCGCCAGCGCGAAGAGGGCGATCACCGTCGGCGGGACGCCGAAGCCAAGCCCGAGGCCGGCGGTGATGGGCAGAAAGATGCCGATGATCCCGAGCGAGGGCAGGGCACGTCCGATGTTGGCCAGGTTGACCGCCAGGAGCGCGCTGCGACCGGTGTGCCCGATGTAGAGGCCGATCGGCAGCGCGACCAGCACCGCGGCGAGCAGGGGCCCGATCGAGAGGAGCAGGTGCTCGCCGATGCGGGTCGGGATGCCGCCCGGACCCGACCACTGCGCCGGATCGACGAGCCAGGCGATAACCGCCCGCGCGAATTCCATTGCGCTTACTCGGCTCGCGCCTGGGACCACGGCGTCAGCGCCCGCTGCAGCCGCAGGAGGCCGAGGTCGGCGCCGACCGCCAGCGCCACCGAGAGCAGCGCGCCAACGTATATGGCGGTCGCGAAAAATTGGTTGATGCCGACGACGACGATCAGGTAGCCGAGCCCGCCCTGGCCGATCAGTGAGGTCACGGTCACCAGGCCGATGGTGGTGACAGTGGCGATGCGCACCCCCGCCACGATCACCGGCAGCGCGATGGGCAGCTCGATGCGCCACAGCCGCTGGGATGCGGTCAAGCCCATGCCCACCGCTGCTTCGCTGACGTCCGGCGGCACCGACTCGAGGCCTGCGAGGATGTTGCGTACCAGGATCAGGACCGTGTAGCTGACCAGCGCAATCTCGGCCGACAGGAGGCTGAGGCCGGTGAACGGCAGGAGGAGCGCGAAGAGGGCGAGGCTGGGCACCGTATAGAGCACTCCGGAGACGGCGAGGACCGGCCCACTCAGGCCGCGATATCGGCGAATCAGGAGCGCCAGCCCGAACGAGACGACGAAGCCGATGACGACCGCGATGACGGTCATCTCGATGTGCTCGCCGAGCCGCCGGCCGATCTCGCCGAGGTTGTTGACGATCCAATCGAACTGGATCAGGGGCTGGTCAGACGGCATGCACTCAGCTCTGGGATCCTGCCCCGACCGGCGCCCGCAGCACCTCTCCGATGCTGTCAACGCTGATCAGGCCGATTACCGCGTCGCGCTCGTCGACCACCACGCCGAGCTGGACGCTCGAGCTGAGCATGGCCGACAGTGCGTCACGCAGGGTCGACTCGCGCTCCAGGGTCGGCGCGCCCGGCGTCGCAGCGGTCGGGTCCACCGTGCCGTCGCCCTGCAGATCTCGGGGGTCGATCCAGCCGAGTGCGCGATGGCGCTCGTCGACCAGGAGCGCGTAGCGGAGGTCGCCGTGTTGCGCCAACCGTTCGCGCGCCTCGGCACGCGGCTCGCCGGCCTGGACGATCACCGGCTCGGCGAGGGGCACGTCCTGGACGCGCCCAAGGGAGAGGCGCTTGAGGCCGCGGTCCGCTCCGACGAAGCGCTCCACGAACTCGGAGGCAGGGCGCGCCAGGATCGCGTCGGGGGTGTCGTACTGGGCGAGGATCCCGCCCTTCTGCAGGATGGCGATGCGGTCCGCCATCTTGATCGCCTCGTCGACGTCGTGGGTGACGAACACGATCGTCTTGCGGACCTTCGCCTGGAGCCGCAGGAACTCGTTCTGGAGCCGGTCCCGGCGGATCGGGTCGACAGCGCCGAATGGCTCGTCCATCAGCATCACGGCCGGGTCGGCGGCCATGGCGCGCACGACCCCGACTCGCTGGCGCTCGCCCCCGGAGAGCTCTGCGGGGTAACGATCGCGATATGTCCCGGGGTCAAGGCCGACGAGGTCGAGCAGCTCCTCGACGCGCTCGCGAATGCGCGGCGGCTTCCAGCGCAGCAGACGGGGGACGACGGCCACGTTCTCCGCGACCGTCAGGTGCGGAAAGAGGCCGACCTGTTGGATCACGTAGCCGATCTTCCGGCGCAGCTCGACCGCGGGCAGGCTCATCACGTCGGTGCCGTCGATCGTGACTCGCCCGCTGGTCGGCTCGATGAGCCGGTTCACCATCTTCATGGTGGTCGTCTTGCCGCTTCCGGATGGTCCGACCAGGACGCAGATCTCCCCCGCGGGGATGGTGAAGCTCAGATCGTCGACTGCCGCCTGGTCCGAGCCGCCGGGGTAGCGCTTGGTGACATGCTCGAAGGCAACGACCGCTCCGCTTGTTCCAGCCACGCCGGAATGATACGGGCCTCGGAGTCAGGGGCCCGAGGCGGGATCGGTGAGGCGCCAGATACGAACCTCCGGGCTCTCGTAGGCAAGCGTGAAATCGTTGCTGGCGGCGAAGTCGGTGGGGGTCGCGCAGTCGGCCGGCCGCCCGGTATCGACGAGGTAGCCGGCGTGCAGGCTCCGCATCAGGTCGGCTGACAGGACTGGGTTGCCCGCGCAATAGATCGCCTGAACCTGCGCGATCCGCTCGTCCGGGGAATAGCCGAGGTTGGCGACGTAGGGGCCGAACGTGGTGAGCCGCAAGCGCCCGGCGGGATCGGTCAGGGAGTTGACCCAGCCATCGGTGACGAAGACGGCGCGTTGAGGCGTGTTGGCGGCCACCCAGTCCGCCGCTGCCAGCTGCTGTGCGGAAAGGACCTGCAGGTGCGAGGTGGCGGTCCAGGCCGCCACCAGCAGCGGAGCGGGAACGCTGAGGGCGAAGAGCGCGACCAGTGCCGGCGTCGGCCAGCGGCGAACCAGCCACCCGGCGAGGATCGCGACCGCGATCCACATCGCCTGGAAGTACTTGTTCATATCGAAGGCGATCGAGCTCACCTGCACCACGTTGGGCACCCAGAAGAGGAGCGCCACCCACGCGGCAAGGAAGGCGCGACGCGGCATGCCCGCCACTAGCAGCGCCACCAGCGCGAGCACGAACGGCAGGCCGAGGTTGGTGAGATAGAAGAACACCACCGCCGCGGCGCCATCCTTGATGGGCGCCGACTCCCAGCCGCGGACGAGCTGGAGCGCGCCCGAATCGGCCGATTGCAGCAACGCCGGAAGGGCGAAGGGGAGGGCAAGCAGATACGGCGCGAGGAAGAGGAGCGCGTTGCGCGGCGAGTCGAGCCGCCGGCCGATCAGGACGTAGAGCAGCGCCAGCCCGAGGTAGGCCGGGAAGAAGAAGAAGTGGAACGGAGCCAGCAGCGCGCCCAGCCCGCCCGCAAGGCCGATGAGCACCGGGCGGTCGCGCCATCCCCTGCGCCGTTGGTCGGCGATGGGCAGCCCCGCCACCAGCAGCAGGAGGCCGCCCACCAGGATCGGCAGCCCGGCCATCGTGGCGCGATGGACCAGCAGTCCGGTGCCCATCACCGAGGGGATCCGGAAGTACGGCCAGCCGGTCAGCCACTCGTTGTCGTAGCTGTTGGCGGCGATCAGGCTGAGCGGGTCGCCGAGGCCGGCAGAGAGGTCACCGAAGAAGCGGAGATAGCCGAGGCCGCCGCCGAAGACCGCCAGCCCGGCCGCGATCAACGCCGCCCGGCGGCCGCCCGGGCCGTGGATCAGGTGCCGCGCGAGGGCATGCACCAGCAGCGCGAGCGCTCCGGCAAGGATCCCGGACTGCACGACCATGGCGGGGACCGCGAAGAGACCCGCCGCCGCGGCGGCGATCGCGGCATGCAGGTCGGCGAACCAGTGGTAGACGAGGGGCAGGCCCGCGAAATAGGGAACCTGGGGCGGGAAGTTGCCGGCGTTCAGCGACTGCGCGATGCCGAGGTGGACGCCGAGGTCGCTCCAGTTCGACCCGCCCGACGACACCCCCTCCGCGGTCACGCGCCAGAGACTGATCCCCAGCACGCCGCCGACGAAGAGGGCCGCGAGCCCGGCGATCGCGAAGGCGGGCCACGAGCGACGAATCGATCGGAGCGAGGAGGCGAGCTCGATGGAGCCCCGCCAGGCCGCCAGAGCCAGGGGAACTGAAAGCAGCCCAGCTGCGGCGAAGACGACGCCGCGCCCATAGCCGCCGGCGAGCGAGAGCAACCAGACGAGGTAGGTGCTGGCCACGACCGAGATGACGATCGCAAGCCCAAGGCGCCCGGGCGCCTCGATCCGCGGACGCGCCAGCGCGACAGTTGCCCAGCCCGGAACGAGATAGAGGAGCGGCCAGATGACCACGACCGCGAGCGCCGGCAGGAGCCAGGCGGCGCCGAGCAGCGCGAGAGTGACGGCGACGACCACTGCGGCCCGCGTCGCGGCGCCCTGCGCAAGGCTGGGTCGGGCCTCCAGGGCCTCGCTCTCGGCGGTTGGGGGCGGCATCGGCAGGCGATCATAGCCCCGCCGTAGACTGCTCCGACCAATGCGCTCTCGCCTCGGGCTTCCCGCGCTCGCCGCTCTCGCGGTGCTGCTCGTCGTGGTCCTCGGCGTGCTGGTCAGCAACAACATGACCGATGGGATCGACCAGGCGCTCATCCGCGTGATCCGTGCGCCCGGGCTGGTCGCTCCCCTCAATCCGCTGCGTCAGATCACCGAGCTGGGATCGACGACCGCCATGATGGGCCTCGCCATCGTGCTGCTGCTCAGCGAGACGCTGGCGCGGCGGCCGTGGACCGGCATCACGGCGGCTGCCACCATCGGCCTCGCGTCGCTCGCCAACGAGCTGGTCAAGGTCCTTGTCGAGCGCGCCCGCCCGGACCTGCTCAAGCCGATCGTCGCGGAGCACGGCTACAGCTTTCCGTCGGGGCACTCCGGCCTGAGTATGGTCGGCTACGGCATCGCGGCCGTGCTCGTGGCGCACAGCCTCGTTCCGCGGGCAATCAAGCTGGTCACCGCGCTGGCGGCCGGCTGCCTGGTGGTACTGGTCGGTATCTCCCGCGTGTACCTCGGGGCGCACTACCCGACCGATGTCGCGGCCGGCTGGCTGGCGGGCGGCGCCATCGTGCTGCTCTTCGTCTGGCTCAGCCCGGTGTCGAGGGAGCGAGCTGTCGCACCGGCTGGCGCGGATCGAGCAGCGCAACGATCCGGTCCACCTGCGAGGGGCTGAGCACTTCCTCGCGGGCGACGCGCCTCGCGAGCTCGGTCGGATCCCCGTGGATGTGGACGCCTGGCCGTTGGTCCGCGTCCCAGCTGACCTGGGTCGACTTGCCGACCACCAGCGACGGCTCGACCGCCGACGGGAGACCGGCCCGCTCGAGGTAGAGGATCAGGCGCTGCCCCGCCAGCCGAGCCTCGGTCACCGCGCGCGCCTCCCACGGGACCCACGACTCGGTCGATCCGTTCCAGCGATACCAGTGGCCGTTCCGCTTGCGAAAGCTGCCGCGCTCATCCTCGAAGCGGAGGGTCCACGTTCCGCCCGGGCCGACGACCACGGCTTCAATCGCCGGGATTCCGGCCGGAGCGACGTCGCGCAGGAAGTGGTAGCCGTCGTCCAGTCGCGCAGCGAGGAGGGTCGCCCAGCGGTCGCCGGGGGCAAAGCCCGGGATGCCGAGGCGACGGGTTCGCGACCGTTGTGAGTGGATGATCATGGCAGCGACCGGATCATTTGGAGGCTTTGCGCGGACAACTATGAGTGTACCGCGGGTGCCGGCGGATGGGCTAGATGGACGTATCATCTGAACCCATGCGTACCACCGACCTGCTCGGCGGCGACCTCGAAGCTGCCGTTCGCACGCTCCTGGCCCAGATTGGCGAGGATCCGCTGCGCGACGGGCTGGCGGGCACGCCGGAACGGGTCCGGCGCATGTACGCCGAGCTCACCGCCGGCTACCAGGCCGATCCGGATCGGCTCATCAACGGCGCATGCTTCGATGTCGACTACGACGAGATGGTCGTGGTGCGCGATATCGAGTTCTTCTCGCTCTGCGAGCACCACCTCCTCCCGTTCTATGGTCGGGCGCACGTCGGCTACCTGCCGCGCGGCAGGGTCATCGGCCTGTCGAAGATCCCGCGCATCGTCGACATGTACGCCCAGCGGCTCCAGGTCCAGGAACGGCTGACGGTGCAGATCGCCGACTTCCTCATGGAGCGGTTGGGGCCGAAGGGGGTCGGCTGCGTGGTGGAGGCGACT
Source organism: Chloroflexota bacterium (assembly GCA_040003165.1). Lineage (GTDB taxonomy): Bacteria > Chloroflexota > Limnocylindria > QHBO01 > QHBO01 > JALYSK01. The sequence goes on along the minus strand of JBDUDC010000017.1, from coordinate 110 downwards.
CACCTGTGCACGATGATGCGCGGGGTGCGGAAGCAGCAGGCGACCATGGTCACCTCCTCGATGCTCGGCCGCTTCCGCCAGGATGCGAAGACGCGCGGCGAGTTCCTGAC
>JBDUDC010000016.1:0-15999 GCA_040003165.1 Chloroflexota bacterium | reverse complement strand
CAGCGCTCGAGGGCGGCGAGGGCGAGCGTCCCGCTGCCGGTCCCGATATCGACCAACGTGAACGGACCGGCGCTCTCAAACGCCTCGTCGACGCGATCGAGCAGGCGGACCGCCGACTGCGCGATGACCGGCGCCCAGCAGTCGCGGTAGCGGAGCGCGGCGCGGTTGTAGCCCGAGACGGTGGCAGGGTAGGCGGCTGGCATGCGTCAAGGATGGCAGCCGGCGGGGTTGGCCGTTCAGGCGGCGGCGGCCGGCTCTGTGCTGGGCTCGACGGCGGGACTCCGACGCTCGCGCCATAAGCTCTGAGCCAGCAAGATCGAGATCCACAGGATCAGGAAGCCGTTCACCGGATGGAGCGCGGCGACCGCGGGCGCGCTGTCGCGGAGCGCAATGAACAGACCCTGCAGGAAGAAGAGTACGAAGACGAGCACGCTGAGCCAGATCTTCCTCCTCCCCATCCGGCCGATGATGGCGAGCGGGATGAGGATCAGCGTCATCAAGCCGAAGATGCGGCCGAACTCGGTGTGCGTCGCGAAGTTCTGCGCTCCGGCGAATACCCCCAGGCCGGCCAGAAAGACCTGCACCACCAGGCAGGCAACGAACAGCCAGGCGGCGTAGAGATAGGCGACTCGCGCCCATCGCCGGATATCCATCGCTTCACCTCGTGCTCGGTTTCGTGGGCAGCGCAATCGGCAGCATACGACCGGCGCGCCAGCCCCCCGAGGACGTACGCTCAGGCGGTGAGCACCTTCCTAGGATTCCCAGCCGCCGAGCCTGCCTCAGCCGATGCTGACGTCGCCATCCTCGGAGCGCCGAACGGGGTCCCGTATCCGGCCCGCGGCGAGACCGCAGGCTGCGCCGAGGCCCCGGCCGCGATCCGCTCGCGCTCCCAGCGCCTGGCCCGCTTCGTCGACCATCACGACTTCGACCTCGACGGACCGATGCTCCCCGCCCCGCTGCGCATCGTCGACTGCGGCGACGTCGCCAATGCCGCCGAGACAGAGCGCGCGGTGGCCGCGATCCTCGATGGCGGAGCAATCCCGATCGTGCTCGGTGGCGACGACTCGATCCCGATTCCGACCCTGCGGGCGTTTGGCGGCCGCGGCTCCCTCACCGTCGTGCAGGTCGACGCGCATCTCGACTTTCGCGACTCGGTGGCGGGGATCCAGGATGGCTACTCCTCGCCGATGCGCCGTGCATCCGAGATGGAGCACGTAACCCGGATTGTGCAGGTCGGCCTGCGGGGAGTGGGCAGCGCACGGAAAGGCGACGTGGCCGATGCCCGCGCCGCGGGGAACCTGCTCGTCACCGCGCGCGAGCTGCGCGAGCGAGGCTTGGCGTGGCTCCTCGAGCAGATCGCGGCCGACGCATCGGTCTTCATCTCGTTCGACTGCGATGGGCTCGACCCCGCCGTCTGCCCCGCGGTGAGCGCGGCGGCGCCCGGCGGCCTCTCCTACGACGAGGCGGCGGACCTCGTCACCCGAGTCGCGCGCGACCGCAGGCTGGCGGGAGCGGCCTTCACCGAGCTGGTGCCGGCGCTCGACCTCAACGAGCTCTCCGCCCTGGTGGTGACGCGGCTGGTCATGCGGGTGCTCGCCGGGCTGGCCCGACGCGCCTGAGGGCGGACTACTCTCCCGGCGCTCGGATCGGCGCGTCCGGCTGATCGTCCGCGCCGGGGGCACGCCATTCCGGCTCCTGGCTGGCCGGGTACTCGGGCGTCTCGCCGGGCACAGGCTCCTCGGAGGGAATATCGGTCTCGGGATCCTTGGGGTCGGGCAGCTCGTTGTCGGGCGGTTGCTGCGGGATGGTCATCGGTCCGGCACCTCCGCTCGGCGGATGCATGCACGGGCTATGCCGCGGAGCTCAGAACCAGTCGCGTGCCTTGAAAAACACACCGATCCCGATGATCGAGAGGAGCATCACGCCGAGCGTGATGAAGTACGCATAGCGCAAGTGCAGCTCCGGCATGTTTTGAAAGTTCATGCCGTAGATGCCTGCGATCAGGGTCGGCACCATCAGCAGCACGGTGAAGGCGGTGAGCCGCTTCATGACCGCGTTGAGGTTGTTGTTGGTGACCGACAGGTTGGCATCGAGGGCGGACGCGACCAGGTCGCGGTACAGGTCCAGCGCGTCGAGGACACGCAGGAGGTGATCGTAGAGGTCCTGGTAGTACGGAGCCTCCGCGTCGCCGATCAGCTCCACGTCGCGCCGCAGCAGCGCGTTCGCTATGTCGCGCTGGGGAGCGAGGATGCGGCGCAGCTCGAGCAGGTCGCGCTTGATGGTGAGCACCTCGCGCAGCCCGCCGCGCGTACGCCCCTCTAGGATCCGATCCTCGAGCGTGTCGATCTCCTCGGCCATCTTGTCGAGGAGCGGGAAGTAGCCGTCGACGACCGCATCCAGCACCGAGTAGAGGAGCTGGCCGATGCTGGTGGCCACCACTTCAGGACGCGTCCGGAAGCGATCCAGGGTGGCGTCGATGGCGGGGGAGGGCCGCCAATGGGCGGTGATCAGGTATCCCTCGCCGGCGATGATGTGGATCTCGTCGAGGTCCGCTGCCGGCGAGCCCGGACGCCGCGTCTTCTCCGGCAGCACTTCGTAGGTGACGATCATGTGCTGGGCCGGATAGGTGTCGATCTTTGGCCGCTGACGACGCTTCTGGATGTCCTCCAGCGCGAGGGGGTGGATCTTGAACTCCTTCGCCAGCGCCTCGAGCGATTCCGCGTCCGGGTCGAGCAGGTCGAGCCAGACCAGCTGCCCCTTCTCGGCGCGCAGCTCTCGCAGCTCTTCCAGGGTTTCGATCTTCGAGCCCTTGAGGTCGCGGACCTTCCCGTCGGCGGCGCGGACGACGCAGGTGCGAGTCATCGGCCGGAGTGTACGCCGCTCATTCGTGCGGGAAATGTGCTATCCTGCGGTAGCCGATTATTGAACGGAGGGACGCATGAGCTGGCTGCCTGAGCCTGTAGAGGCCTTGCTCGAGGTGGCGCTGGTCGCGGAGCTGGCGGTGATAGGCCGCGATGGCCAGCCGATCGTCCATCCGCTCATCCCCCTCTACGACGGGCGGCACATCTACATGCACTCGAGCACCCTCTTCTCGAAGAAGCTGGAGCACATCAAGCGGCACCCGCAGGTCGCCGTCTCGCTCAGCGACCCGATCGCCATGAAGGGGATGCTGGACCGGGCCACCATCCAGGGCACGGCGCGCGTGGTCGAGGACGATCCGCACAGCCAGTGGGAGACGCTGATCCTCGAGCTGTGGCGTCGCAAGGAGCCGGTCATCGACGCCTTCCTGAAGCAGCGCGTCGCGCTCCCGCTCTTCTTCGAGCGCGCCGTGATTGAGATCACGCCGCAGCGTTGCCTCTACTGGCCCGGCGGCGACACCTCGCAGGCTCCCGTAATCTCGACCGTCGAGCCCGCGGCGGCCTGATGCCTCGCGTCGACCTCTCGGAGCTCGCCAGGCTCGACCGGTATCCGTTCGTGGTCGTCTCCTGGGTCGACAACGACGGCTATCCGCTCAGCGTCGCGACCGATTTCCATACCGATGCCGCCCGCGGCGCGGTGATCCTGGCCGAGCCTGCCGGCGATGCACTCGCCATTCCGACCGACCGCGAGATCAACGTGATCGGCAGTCACATTCGACCCACGCCCGGCGCCGGCTACGACGAGCGCCGCTACCTGCAGCTGTGGGGCCGTGCGGCTCAGCCCAGCGATGGGCAGGTGGCCTTCACGCCGACCCGGGCGTGGGGCTGGGACGAGGCTGAGATGCCGTTCTTCGAATACTCGGAGCGCAGCGTCCCGCAGTCGCGGCGCTACCTTGAGCGTCTCTCGGCGGAAGCGGGACGGCCGATCCATCCGCGCCTCTCGCTGGGCTGGCTGATCCTGCGCACCACCCGCCTGCCGTTTCTGTCCGCGACGTTCATTCCGGTCCTGCTGGGAATCCTGATCGCCGTGCGCCACGGATCCTTTGGTGTGTGGCTCGCGCTTCTGACCGTGATCGGGGCGTCATTTGCCCACCTGGCCATCAACGTCACCAACGACATCTTCGACACGCTCTCCGGGGCCGATGCGGCCAACGTCAACCCGACCCAGTTCAGTGGCGGCTCGCGGGTCCTGCTCTACGACCTGCTCACTCTCCGCCAGCTGATCACCGTCGCCCTGGTGCTCTACGCCGGCGCGGCCGCGATCGGCCTGCTGCTGGTCTGGCTCACCGGCTCGCTGACGCTGCTGGGGATCGGTCTGGCGGGAATCGCGGTGGGAGTCGCCTACACGGCGCCGCCGCTCAAGCTCGTGTACCGCGGCCTGGGCGAGATCGCAGTGGCCCTCGGCTTCGGGCCGATCATGCTGCTGGGCGCCTACGTGGTGCAGACAGGCCGCCTCGCCCTTGAGCCGTTCGTCGTCTCGATCACGGTCGGCATCCTCGTCGCCCTGATCCTGTACGTGAACGAGATTCCCGACCGAAGCGGCGACGCGGCAGCGGGCAAGCGGACGCTGCCGGTGCGCCTCACCCCCGACACCGTCACCGGCGGCTACCTCGTCGCCGCGCTGGTCGCGTTCGCCGTGATCGTGCTCGGCGTGGCGGGCGGGCTGCTTCCGTGGCCGACGCTGGCCGCCCTGGCCGGCATCCCGCTCGCGCTGCGGATCCACACCGGAATCCGCGCCCACTACAACAGCCCGTACACCCTGATGGCGGTGATGGGCAGCAACGTCAACCTGAACCTGATCGTCGGCGGCCTGCTGCTGACCGGCTATGCAGCGACGCTGCTGGTCACCGTCCTGCGCTAGGTCCGGCCGTCAGTCGAGGCCGGACCACCGCTCCCCATCCCAGCTGGCGTGAACCAGGTCACCATCGGCACCGCGCGCGAAGACGTCGATCCGATTCGCGCCCCATGAACAAGCGGTCGGGTCGCTCGCGAGCTTCCCGCCAAGCGATTCCCACGGTTGCCACCCCGCCGGCTCGTACCAGCAGTGCCAGAGCGCGCCATCGCGGCCGCGGGCGAAGAGGTCGATCCGGTCCGCGCTCCACGAGCAGGCGGCCGGGTCCCCCGTGAGCTCGCCGCCCTGCGTCTCCCACCCGTGCCAAGCCGTGCCGTCCCAGTAGCGGTTCCATAGCTGGCCGTCAGCGAAGATGGCGAAGACCTGCATCTCGTTCGGCGCCCAGGTGGTGACTGCCGGCGCGGATACAAGCTCGCCTCCGAGCGATTCCCACACGTTGTTGGTTCCCTTTCTTTCAGCGGCGAATGCTCACCCGACCGGCCGCGCGGTCCCGCTCCGCGACGCTCGCGAACATCACGATCGCGTCGATGTGCTCGGCCTGGATCGAGAGGGCGGCCACGTTCTCGCGCAAGGTGTGGACGTAGCCGACGGTCCCGGCGGTCCAGTCGCCGACCGGCACCGGCGCGGCATGGCGTCCGGCACCCAGCAGCAGCTGGACTGCCAGCTCCGGTCCGCGCGGGCCCGCGGTGACGAGCAGAAGCCCCTCGGCTGGATCGTGGAGCGGAACCTCGTGCTCGCCGACCTTTCCCGCGATCACCACCGGCAGCCGCTCGCCGGGCCCCAGCGGCTTTGCCAGGACATCGACCTCGCGCGTCTCCTCGTAGAGCGGGTACCCAAACCGATTCCCCACGAACAGGATGCCCGCCAGCAGGAGCGGCAGCAGGACCAGTGGCCAATTGATCGACGCCTGGGGCGCCGGCTTCGTGTCGAGCGCCAGGAGCCGATCGGGGATCACCCTCGGCTGCCCGGCAACTACCTTCGGGTCGGTCGCGGAGGCGTAGCCGGGGACCTGGACCGCGGCGACCTCAATGTGGCCGGTCGGCACGCTCGGGAAGCGCTGGAGCCGCTCGTCGGTCCGGAGCACGATCGAAAGCGAAGGGTCCTTCGCGTCGTGCAGCAGGTAGAAGCTCCCCGCGAGCTCCGACGGGATCTCGGGGAGGGGCTCGATCGTGCCGGGAACGCGTACCCAGCCGTCGGCTCGCGAGACCTTCCCGGCGAGGATCTCGCTCACGTTGAGGTCCTGCGGATGTGAGCCGCCGAAGCTGGCGAAGATCGGGATCGTGGCAGCCACGACCAGGAGGGCGACCACGATCCAGGTGCGGTGGCCGCGCAGGAAGCGGCCGGGCACGATCCCGAACACCCGCTCGATGATCGAAGCCAGGAAGCCGAAGATCAGGAGGACACGCGTGGGCATGGCACCATCATCACCGCCCGGCTGGCCATCGCGCCAGCCCTCTAGCGATACGGTTGCGGATGACCATCGGGTCCCTTCCCGACGCCGATTCAGCCATCGGGCGAGCGGGGCGCGCTGTGCTCCGCGGCTGCCATTCGCGCATCCCGGCGGTCGAGATAGGATGGCCCCGTGAGTCACCGTTCCTGGACCCTCGTCGCGGTGGTCCTTGCGACGGGGATCGTCTTCCTCGATTCGACGGTCGTGAACGTCGCCCTCAGCGCGCTCGGCCGGGAGCTTCCTTCGACGCTGGTGGCGACGCTGGAAGGCCAGTCCTACGTCGTCTACGGCTACCTGCTCAGCCTCAGCGCGCTGCTCATCCTGGCCGGCTCGCTCGCGGATCGGTACGGGCGGCGGCGGATGTTCCTGCTCGGCCTCGCCGGCTTCGGGACGACCTCGGCCCTGTGCGGCATCGCGCCGAACATGGAGATCCTGATTGCCTCGCGATTGCTGCAGGGCGCGTTCGGCGCGCTGCTGGTGCCCACCTCCCTGGCGATCATCACCGCCACCTTCCAGGGGCCCGAGCGCGGTCGGGCATTCGGAATCTGGGCCGCGGCCTCGAGTGCGACCACGTTGCTGGGCCCGCCGGTCGGCGGATTCCTGGTCGACGCGATCTCTTGGCGGCTCGTCTTCCTGATCAACGTTCCCCTGGTGCTGGTCGCCCTCTACGCCGGGATGGTGCATGTCGTGGAGAGCCGCGATCCCGACGCCAAGGGCCGGTTCGACATCCTCGGGGCGGCCGTGGTCGCGATGGCGGTCGGGGGCCTCTCGTTTGGCGCTATTCGCGGACAGGAACAGCAATGGAGCGACCCGATCGCGTGGCTTTCGCTGGCGATCGGCGCGGTCGCGCTGGCGCTTCTGCCGCCCCTCATGATCCTGCGCACCAACCCCCTCGTTCCGCCGGAGCTCTTTCGCTCGCGCAACTTCACGGTGGTCAACATCTCCACCCTGCTGATCTACGGCGCGCTCTACGTATACAGCTACCTGCAGGCCGTCTTCGTCCAGGGAACGCTGGGATACAGCGCCCTCGCGGCCGGGCTGGTGGGTCTGCCGATCAGCGTGCTCCTCACCTTCTTCTCGACCAGCGTCGGAACCATTGCGGGCCGATTCGGGCCACGCTGGTTCATGACCGTCGGGCCAGCCCTGATGGGCGTCGGGCTTGTCTGGTACATCCGCCTCCCGGCCAACAGCACTCCGTGGCGGGCGAGCCTCGCCTCACCCGGAAGCCTGGTTCCACCCGCGGCCTACTTCGTCGACTTCCTCCCCGCCGTGCTCCTCTTCGCGATCGGCCTGGCCTGCCTCGTCGCCCCGCTGACCACCGCCCTGATGAGCTCCGTCCCCGAGCGGAACTCGGGCCTCGCCTCGGCGATCAACAACGCCATCTCCCGGGTCGGGCCCCTGATCGCGGGGGCCCTCATCTTCGTCGCGGTGACGGCGAGCTTCTATGGCGGCCTGAAGGAGCGGGTCCCATCGCTGAACGTCAACGCCGCCGATGTGCGCCGCTCGCTCGCGCCGCTCAACCCGCCCAAGGTAGGAACCTCGTCGACGGTCGCCCAGGCCGCGCGCGACGCGTCGGCGGACGCCTTCCACCTCGCGATGGCGATCGCGGCCGCCCTCTGCCTGGCCGGCGCGCTGACGAACGGTGTCGGCATCCGAAACCCAGCGGCATCACGGCCTCCGCCGAACGCTGAGCCGGGCGGTCGCTAGAAGACCGCCGGGCACCACGGTGCCCGATCGGTGCGCAGCAGGGCGTCGAGCTGAGCGGCCGCGCCCTCGAGCAGCTCCCGGCCCCTGGCGGCCGCCAGCAGCTGAGCGACCCTGAATGCGCCCAGGTAGAGTGCCGCGAGATCGGTCACGTCGAGGGCGAGCTGGGCCGGGGCGCCCGTCCGTTCCACGGTCGCCGAACCGTCGCGGACGTCGATCGCCCAGCGTCCCGCGTTCCATGCGCAGAAGCCGTCGGCGAGCTCGATCACGACGCGGCCCGTCCCCGTGTAGCGCCGCCCGACGAGCGCCGCCTCGACATCGATCAGCCGGAGCCAGAGGGCGTCGCCGACGGTGAAGCGCAGGCGACGCGGCTCGGCCATGGCGAGGAGGAGCGGGTCGTCGACCGCCATCAGGCGCCCGGCCACCGTCGCGATCAGGTCCACGCCGAAGAGGAATTGCCACAGGTCGAGGTGCGTGGCCGCGTTCTCGGCCATCAGCTCCATGACCACCAGCCGCGACTTCGACCCGACCGTGTCCCAGTCGTCGTGGATCCGGTAGCGCGCGTAGCCGTCCACCGCCCCATCGACCTCGTGCACGACGTAGAACGCGGGGCCTCCACCGTGGCGCCAACGCTCGGGGTCATAGAAGATCGTGTTCCAGTACGCGGCCGAGCGCGTGAAGAAACCCGGGCGGGTTGCCTGCATCCGCTCGTAGACCGGGGCAAAGAGCCTGCCCGCCTCGTCGCGGCCGACGAACCGAATCTTGCCGCTCGGCGTGTGCGCCTGCCGGAAGGCAGTGCGGGTGCGCTCGACCTCGATGCTGGCCGTCAGCGTGGCGAGGCCGTAGCCGAAGCGCTGATAGATGCTCCCCTCCGACGCCCAGAGCGCCGCCAGCGGCTCGCCGCGCTCATGAACTTCGTCGAGCTGGCGGCGCATCATCTCCCGCAGGATCCCGCGCCTTCGATGCGTCGGCTGCACCCCCACGGCGCTGACCCCGGCCGTGGGCAGCTTCCCGCCCGGAACGGTCAGGTCAAAGGTGATGATGGTGGCATTGCCCACCATCCGATCGCCGTCGTTGGCCGCTATCGCGCGATCGGGCTCGAAGAGCGGTTCGAACACCGGCAGATCGACCGGCTCGAAGTGCTCGCCGAAGGCGACCTCGGCCGACTGAAAGAATTCGCGCGCGCTGCCGGAGTGGCGCTTGATCTCGAAGGCCATGCGCGGATTATCATCCGGCGATGCAGATTCTGATCGGTCATCGCCTCAGCGAGGTCGACGTCGGTTAACTGACCGATGCGGCCAGCGCCTACTCGGCGGTGGCCGTGGACCTGGGGACCGGAGATGGGCGCGCCGTGCTGGCTCGCGCATCGGCGCAGCCTGGCGAGCTCGTGGTCGGCATCGACGCGAGTGCCGCCGGGATGGTACGCGCCTCTCGCCGAGCTGCCGCCTCGCTCGCCCACGGCGGTCTGCCGAATGCCCGCTTCCTGGTTGCGGGCCTCGAATCCCTCCCGGAAGATCTCAGCCGGTACGCGGACCTGGTCACGATCTCCTTCCCGTGGGGATCGCTCCTTGCCGCAGCGGTCGGCCAGGCGCCTGCCCTGACGGGGCGCATCGTCAGGTTGCTGCGGCCGGGCGGGACGCTGCGCATGATCGTCTCCGCGTCGCCGCGTGATGCGGGACGTGGCCTGGCGGAAGTCGACCTCGGCGCGATGGCGTCGACCTACGAGGAGCTCGGCATGTGGAGCGCCGCATCGCGCGCGGCGACCTCCGACGACCTCGCGGCCGCGCATTCGTCGTGGGCGAAGCGGCTGGCGACCTCGCCCCGCCGCAGCGCCTGGCTCACCGAGTTGCGGCTGCCGCCCGCGCCCGCAGGTCGCGCCTGAACGAGCGGTCCTCGCCCGCGACGGCCCCGCGTATGATCGGCGGCACCATGCTTCCGATCGCGGACGAGAACGAGCCGGGGACCGGTCCGGCCTTCGTAACGCTCGCCCTCATCGCGATCAACGTCGTCGTCTTCTTCCTGCTCCAGGGTGCGGGCTCCAACGAGGCCTTCACCTACGGCTACAGCGCGGTGCCGCTCGAGATCAGCACCGGGACCGACCTCACCACGCCGACCGACATCGTCGTCGGCGGGCAAAGCGAGCAGATTCCGCAGACGCCGGGCCCCAGGCCGATCTGGCTCACGCTGTTCAGCAGCATGTTCATGCACGGCGGCCTGCTGCACCTGGGCGGCAACATGCTCTTCCTCTGGATCTTCGGCGACAACGTGGAGTATCGGATTGGTCGGCTGCGCTACCTTCTCTTCTATCTCATCGCAGGCGTGATCGCCAGCTCTGCCCAGATCCTGGTCGACCCGACCTCGCCGATTCCCTCGCTGGGCGCCTCCGGCGCAATCTCCGGCGTCCTCGGCGCCTACCTCGTCCTCTTCCCAGGCAACCGGGTCACCGTCTTCCTGTTCCGCTTCCTGACCCAGGTCCCGGCGATCGTGGCGATCGGGATGTGGGCGGCCTTCCAGTTCATCAGCGGACTCGGCTCACTCGCGGCGACGGACCAGAGCGCCGGCGGCGTGGCCTACATGGCGCACATCGGCGGCTTCATCACCGGCCTGGTCGTCGGCCTCATCGTGCGCGCCCTCTTCCCCCGCGGCCCGGCCGCCGCACCGCCGGCCCCTCGCAGGGTATGGGGGTGAGCGGCAACGGGTTCTTCGGGCCTGGCTCCCTCTCCTGGCGCGTCGATCGCGAGGTCGTGGTCCTCGGCGGGGGCTCGTGCGCGCTGCTCATGCAGATCGCCCATCCAGCGGTCGCGGCCGCGGTGGCCGAGCACTCGAACTTCCGTGACGACCCATTCGGTCGCCTGCGTCGCACGCTCAGCGCCAGCTTCGACGTCATCTTCGGCACGCCGCGGCAGGCCCGCCGCAGCATCGATCGCGTCAACGCCATCCATCGCTCGGTGCATGGCACGATCCCGGAGACCGGCGAGGCCTACAGCGCGCTCGAGCCGCGAGCCCTGCTCTGGGTCCACGCCACCCTGGTCGACACCGCGCTGCGGGTCTACGACCGCTTCGTGGCGCCGCTCTCCGCGACCGATGCCGAGGCCTATTACCGCGAGTGCGGGCCCGTCGCGCTGGCCTTCGGTGTACCCGAGCAGCTGGTGCCCGCGACGCTTCCCGCGATGCGCGAGTGGATGGCCGCAGCGATCGCCGGAGGCGAGGTCCGGGTCACGGCCACCGCGCGCGTCCTCGCCCCGTCGGTGCTCTACCCGAGTCGATTCCCGCCCCCCTTCGTCTGGGACGTGGCCCACCTGATCTCGATCGCCACCCTCCCGCCCGAGCTGCGCCGCCAGTACGGGCTGTCCTGGAGCCCGGCCCGGGCGCGCGCGGTGGGTCGCGCGGCCGCCGTCAGCCGGCGCCTTCTGCCGTTGGTGCCGCGTCCGCTGCGCTTCGTTCCGCACGCCCGCCGGGCGGCGCGCCGGGCCGGCGTGTGACTCCGGCATCGCGGGGTGAGTATCATGCGCCTGCCCACCTCGCCCTGTGCCTGATCTGGGCGCCTCGTCGGGAGGCGCCGGAGGACCCGTGACCCGCTTCGCAAAGCTGGCGATCGCCGCGGCGGTCGCGACCTTCGTCCTCATCTCGATCGGCGGCCTCGTGCGGGCGACCGATTCCGGGCTCGGCTGCCCGGACTGGCCCCTCTGCTTCGGGGACTGGATCCCGCCCGCCGACCTGAACGCCTGGATCGAGCACAGCCACCGCCTGGTGGCGGCGGTTTTCGTCGGCCCCCTGGTCGCGGGCGTCGGGCTGATCACGCTCTTCTCATTCCGGCGCCGGGATCGGCCCATGCTCGCCGCGGCGGTCATCGCCGGTGTGCTCGTCATCGCCCAGTCCCTGCTCGGTGGCGCGGTCGTGCTCCAGCAGCTGCGGGCGGACCTCGTCACCGCCCACCTCGCCATGGCCCTCACCGTCCTCGCCGCGACGATCTTCATCACCGAGCGCGCGACGAACGGCCCGTTTCCCCGGCGCGCCGGCCGTCCCGGCCTGACGCAGTTGGTGGGCATCACCGCGGTCGCGGTCTTCGCCCAGATGCTGCTCGGCTCCTGGGTCACCGGCCATCACGCCGGCCTCGCCTTCGCCGACTTCCCGCTGATGAATGGCAGGCTCCTGCCAGACCTGACGCTGGCGGTGCACCAGATCCAGTTCGCGCACCGGGTACTGGCGGTTGCGGTCGCCGCCCTGGTGCTCGGTACGGCGGTCGTGGTGCATCGGCAGACCGATGACTCCGGTGTCCGGCGCCTCGCCGTCGTGGCAGCCGGCCTGACTCTGCTGCAGATCGCGCTCGGGGCGGCGAACGTCTGGTCGCAGCTGGCCGCCTATTTTGTCGTCCCGCACCTGGCGGTCGGCGCCGGGCTGTTGGCCTCGATGGTCATGACCTGGCTCGGCGTACGGCGGCTCGAGCCGGTCCGGCGGACCGTGGTACGCCGCTCTCGCCCGGTCCTCGACACGCTCCGCCTCTACGTCGCGCTCACGAAGCCGCGCATCATCGAGCTCCTGCTGATCACGACCGTGCCGACCATGGTCCTGGCCCAGGGCGGTGTGCCGTCGGTCTGGCTCATGATCGCGGTCGTGGTCGGAGGGACGCTGGCCGCCGGGGGCGCGAACGCCATGAACCAGTTCGTCGACCGCGACATCGACGACCTCATGCGGCGCACGCGGCGCCGGCCGCTGCCCAGCCACGCGATCAGTCCGCGTGCCGCCCTCGCGTTCGGGATCGTTCTCAGCGTGGCCTCATTCGTCTGGCTGGCCGTGCTGGTGAACCTGCTAAGCGCGCTGCTGGCGCTCAGCGCGATCGGGTTCTACGTCTTCGTCTACACCATCTGGCTGAAACGCTCGACCCCCCACAACATCGTGATCGGCGGCGCGGCTGGCTGCGTGCCGGTGCTGGTTGCATGGGCATCGGTCACCGGCTCGGTCGGCATTCCGTCGCTGGTCCTGTTTGCGATCGTCTTCTACTGGACGCCGCCGCATTTCTGGGCGCTTGCGCTGCGCTACCAGGGCGACTACGCGGCGGCCGGGGTGCCGATGCTGCCGGTGGTGCGCGGCGAGGCCGAGACCGCGCGCCAGATCGTCCTCTACACCCTGCTGCTGGTGGGCGTCAGCCTGCTGCTCTGGCCGGCCGCCGGCATGGGCCTGATCTACGTGGCGGCGGCGATCGGGCTGGGCGCCGTGTTCCTCGTCTACGCCGTCCGCCTGCGCCGCAACGCCGCCGACGGACGGGCCGCGATCCATCTCTTCCGCTACTCGATCAGCTACCTGACCCTGCTCTTCGCGGCGGTCGCGCTCGACTCGCTGGTGCGGTTGCCGATCGCCTGACCGGGTCGCGGCGGATCACTCGCCGCGCGCCGCCCGCTCCGCTGCGAGGCGCGCATCGAGCCGGGCCGTGCGCCGGTCCTCATAGGCCATCCAGCCCGCGATCACGACCACCATCCCGGCCAGAAAGGCGAGATCACCGCCCACCCACATCAACGTGCCGCCCAGGCGCTGGTCGTCGAGCGGCGTCGGTCCCCAGGGGCGCAGATTCGTCACGTAGTGCGGGTAGAGGACGCTTCCGGCGCTCAGCAGGGCAACGCCGAGGAACGAGTTCTGGGGCATAGCGACGAACAGGTAGAGCAGCCGCACCGGATGCGGCATCCGCCACGGAGACGGGTCGACGCCCAGCACCGGCCACCAGAAGAGCAGCGCCGCGGCCAGGAAGCTCGCATGCTCGACGTAATGGAGCCACGGGTTCTCGAGCGCCTGGTTGTAGAGGACGCTGAAATGCCAGCCCCAGTTGACGGCCGCGAAGAGGACCCAGGCCACGACCGGGAAGGAGATGAGGTGGACGACTCGACTCTGCAGGATCGCCAGCAGGCGCCGCCGGAGCCACGGCGACGCAGCCCGCAGCGCGAGCGTGACGGGGGCACCGGCCAGGAGCAGCGGGGCGGCGACCAGCTCGATCAGCATGTGCTGGAGCATGTGGACGCTGAAGAGCTGTCCTTCGTAGGCTTCGATCGGAGAGGCGAGCGCCAGCGCCAGGGTCGCCAGGCCGGCGAGGAAGAACCAGCGGCGGCGTTCGGGGTGGGGGTGAGCGGAATGGGCCTGCCGCACCCGCCCCACTGCCCACAGGTAGGCCGCGGCCGCCAGCGCCGCGCCGCCGATGGCCAATGGCTCGAAGCGCCACTGCAGCAGGATCCCGGGGAGCTGCGGTGCCGGCGCGCTCGCGCCGTGGCCAAGCGCCGGCAGGGGGATCGCCAGCCATCCGAGGGCAAGCAGCAGGGTGCCGAGAGCGCGTCGCATCGCCGTCATTCTCCAGCGCGCCGATCCGATCTGCAGGCAGTGAGGAACCGAGCGGCGCATCGACGCGTCCTGAGGCCATGAAACGCACCGCCTTCGCCCTGCTGCTGCTCAGCCTCTTGCTTGCCGCGTGCAGCGGCCCCGGCGGAGGCGGCGGCCCGAGCGCCTCGCCGAACCAGAACGGCGACATCGCGCATCCGAACGGAGACGCACTCATCCTCAGCGTCGCGTACAGCGGTGGCTTCGTGGCGCCCGACTTCCTGCTCGGTGCGCTGCCGAGCTTCGTCCTGACGGGAGATGGGAGGGTGCTCCGCCCCGGGGTCCAGGACATGATCTTCCCCGGCCCGATGCTGCCGAGCGTCCTCCAGCGGCGTCTCACCGAGGCGGGGATCCAGAAGATCCTGGGCGCCCTCGCCGAAACGGGCCTCTTCAAGGCGGACCTCAAGCTCAACGGCGCGAACGCGATGGTGGCCGATGCCGCCGACACGGTCTTCACGCTGCACGCCGACGGCCGCCAGGTGACGGTCAGCGTCTATGCGCTCGGAATGGTCGACTCCGCCAATCCGCCGCCCGGCATGCCCGGCGACGAGGTCCTGGCGCACCGAACACTCTCGGCGCTCCAGCAGCGCCTCTCGAACCTCGAGCAGTGGCTCCCCGCCGATGCATGGGCCCACACAAGCTGGAAGCCGTACGAGCCTGCGGCCCTGCGCCTCTATGTGCGGAACGCCGACGCAGAGCCGCCCGATGGCAACGGACTGCCGCCGCAGGCGCCGCGACCCTGGCCGGCGGCCGGGGATCCGGCGACGTTCGGAGCCGCGAGCTCCGGCGACCTGCGCTGTGGCGTGGTGGAGGGGGCCGAGGGCGCGACCTGGCTGGCCGAGCTTCGGCGATCGAACCAGCTCACGCGGTGGACTGCCGCCGAGCACCGCTATTCGATCATCCCGCGGCCGCTCCTGCCGTACGAGGAGCGCACCTGCCCACCGCCCCTGCCGGGCGGCTGAGCCCGCGCCGCCGGGGCTGCGCCCGGTCGCGCCCATCGGTACAATACGGCCCGCGCCGCCGTCAGCCGGGCTGTGCGGACGCGCCCTTTCGGACGTAGCGGAGCCTCGAGACCAGCTGATGCGAATCAAGGCGGCCCGATCGCGGTTGTGGCGAATCCTCCGGGCGGCTCTTCCTCTCCTGATCATCGGTCTGTTGGCCGGCTGCATGCTGCCGCCCGAGCCGAAGACCGAGACCGCCAAGGACGTGTTCGGCCTCTACGTCGCGGTGCTCATCATGGGCGGCCTGGTGTTCCTCGGGGTCGAGGGCTTCATCTTGTATGCGGTTGTCCGATACCGCCGCAAGCCCGGTGACGAGCAGCTGCCGCCGCAGGTGCACGGCAATACGAGGCTCGAGATCATCTGGACCGCCATCCCAACGGTGATCGTGCTCATCCTGTTCGTGCTCAGCACCATCACCCTCAACGCAGTGGAGGCGCGCTCCGCGAAGCCCGGCGTGACTGTCGAGGCGACCGGCTTCCAATGGCAGTGGCGCTTCCGCTACCTCGACAACGACGGGAATCCCGACAACGACGCGGTCGTCAACGGCACGGCCGCCAAACCGCCTGTGATGGCTCTGCCGGTCGGGGAGCCGATTCGGGTCATCCTGCCCTCGCTCGACGTGATCCACTCGTTCTTCGTCCCGCAGTTCCTGATCAAGCGCGACGTGGTGCCGGTGGGCGAGAACGGCACCCCGAACGAGCTGGAGTTCACGAT
>JBDUDC010000112.1:0-4763 GCA_040003165.1 Chloroflexota bacterium | reverse complement strand
GGCCCCACCGCGCGCGCGATTCCGCCAGCGGATGGGTCCGCCGGAGCGCGGCTCGCGATGACCGTGCCGGTTGCGTGCCATGCCGTCGGGGTCCAGGTGACGAACGAGAAGCGGACCTCGTTCTCGGAGGCCTCCACTAGGTGAGCCTCGTCGGCGCTGGCGAGCTCGCCCCATGCCTTGCGCAGGGCCCGCGCAACTGTCGCCGGCCGTCCATTGAAGCGGCAGGTGACCTCGAATCGGCGAGCCGGATCGGTTGTCTTGCGAGCGCGAACCGCGCCGAGCGAGGGGAGCGCCTCGAGACCGACCGTGAGGTCGTCGAGAAATCGCTCGGCGTCCGCGCCGCCGATGGTCGGCAGCAGCGCCAGGATCGTGCGTTGCGTGGCGTGGAAGGACGCGCCAGTCATGAGCCGCGCACCGGGCGAAAGCCACCATCGGCCGCGCGTGCCATGACGAACAGGAGGTCCGCGAGCCGGTTCAGATAGGGAACGACCTGCGAATCGGGGAGGCCGCCGTCGGTGGCGAGCGCCACAGCACGCCGCTCCGCACGTCGCACTGTGGTCCGGGCCAGGTCGAGCGCAGCGCCGGCCATCGACTCGCCGGGGAGGACGAACTCGGCGGGCATCGGATGATCGGCCTCGAGGGCGTCGATCTCGTGCTCGAGGGCGCTCACCATCTCGCTCGTCACCAGCGTCGTCCCAGCGGTCAGCCGCGGGCGCCGCTCAACATGTGTCGCGAGCTCGGCGCCGACGACAAACAGCTCCCGCTGGAGGCGGACGACGAGCTCCGCGAGCCGTGCGTCGTTGAGGCTGGCGCGCGCCAGCCCGAGCGCAGAGACGGCCTCATCGGTCGTCCCGTAGGCATCGGTCCGGAGGTCGGCCTTGCTGATGCGGGAGCCACCGAACAGGAGGCCGGTCGTGCCGCCGTCGCCCTTCTTGGTGTAGATGCGCATCGCCGCTGCATGGTAGTCGGCGCGGGGCCACGGGACGCGCGGCGGTGGGCGGGCGGCTAGAAGAGGCCGGGGGGCGGCTCCCAGCGGTCCGCCAGCAGGGTGACCTTGACCGGCGGTCCGACGACCTCTTCGGCCTTCTGCTTGACGGTCTGAATAAGCTCGCCGGCCCACGGGCAGAAGGGCGTGGTGAGGACCATCTTGATCTCGGTGGGGGCGCCCTCGGCGCCGATCTCGATGTGCTTGATCAGGTCGAGATCGACGATGCTCATGCCGATCTCCGGATCGGTGATGTCGTAGAGCGCGGTCATCACTTCGTCGACCTTGCTCAGGTTGGAGTCGATCGTCATGCGCTCAAGCCTACCACCGACCGCGGGCGAGGGCTTCCCTACAGAAGGGCCGCGTCGAACTTCGGATGGGGCGATGGGACGGCAGGCCGAACCCGATGGAAGCCCTCGTAGATCACGCCTTCGAGGTCGAGCGCCGTGCGCAGCGCGGTCACCTCGTCCGCGGCATCCGACTGGCTCGCGTGGCACTCGAGCGCGGCGAGCTTCCTTCCCGCCACGCCGGTGACCTCGATCCGGTGCGTCGCGGCCTGCTCCTCGGGCGACAGGTCGTAGCGGCTGCCCGACGGTGCGAAGACCGGCGAAACGACATACACCGACTGCGGGGCGAGGCCCAGCGCATCGAGCCGCTCGACCGCCCAGCGCGTTGCGCTGCCGACCACCATGTGATCGGGGTGGCCGGTCACGCCGTGTGCCCCGAAGGTGATCACGGCGGCAGGGCGGCGCGCCGCCAGCCAGTCGGCGATCTCGTCGACCAGCCTCTCGAAGGACTCGTCGGCGACGCCGCCATCTGGGAAGCCGTCGAGGACCGAGACCTCGTCCAGGCCGATCTTCTCGGCGGCGCAGATCAGCTCACGCTCGCGCACGTCGGCGAGCTCGTCGTCGCCGAGGTCGATCGCGGAGTCGGCCGCCTCCCCCCGCGTCACCACCAGGAGGCGCGTGGTGGCGCCACGGTCGTGTGCCAGCGCGAGCGCACCGGCGCAGCCGAAGCTCTCGTCGTCGGGGTGGGCGAAGACCGCAGCCAAGCCTCCGCCAAGTGCGCGCACGCCAGCGATCACTGATCCTCCTTCGAATCGTCGGACAGCCTCGGGGAGCCGCGGCGCTCGACGGACGCCCGCATCGTACGCAGAACGGCGAGCTTGGCGCCCGCCACGCCGACGATGAAGCGCTGGGTTCCGACGTCGTCGAGCGACGAGCCCGGGGGCTGGCTGTCGCGGCCGACATTCAGCCAGGCGAGGTGGTATCGGTCCATCCGGCCCCAGACCTGCTCGAGGAGCCGATCCGACTCGATCAGCCACTCACGAAACGGGTCCCAGGCAGGATCCGCCAGCAGGCGATCGCCCTGTACGATGAGGCGGTCGGTGGCGTCGAGGAAGGCCGCGCGCGTCATCACGGCGCCGGGATGCTGCTGAGGCACGGCCGGGAGTATAGGCGGGGGAAGGACGGGCGGACGTACTATTGTTCGGCCCTCCCAGCCGTGGCCAGACTGCCGGTGCTTCTCCGCACCGCCATGGCCGAATGGACCACACCACCTCCCTCGATCGCTTCGCGTTCAGCGCCGGCCTCGTCGGCGCTGTTGCAGCGCCTCTCGCAATGACCGGAGCCCTGCGCCTCTTTCCGGCGTTGACGCTGGGGAGTGTCTCCACGGTGTGGATCCTCGCGGGCGGGGCCGCCCTTTGCGCGGTCGTGACCGCGATGGCGGCCCTCATGCTCCTGGTGACCGGTCTCCAGCGCGCGGGACCCGGTCCACTCATGGTGGCGGCGGCTGAAGCGCTGCTGGCGGGACTGCTCGGGGTGGTTGCCCTTGCCGGCCCCGAGGGCGTCGACGGGCTGGCCGGCGGCGCCATTCCCGCCGGATTGCTCCCGGCGGCGTTGCTGCTGCTCGGAGGAGCCGTCGCCGAGCGGAGCGATTGGCGCCTGCGACGCGGCGCGGCGCTCGCCCTGGCCGCCACCCTCTTCGTCGCGGTCGAGGTGGTCCTCGGCGCGCTCCTGCTCGGTGGGCCATCCACCCTCGCGCCCGACGGTCCGCTGCTGCTCGCGGCCTCGGCGATCTTCGCAGCGGCCGCCGTTGTGATCGCGGCACGCCCGCGACTCGCGATCGGCCTCGCCCTCCAGGCGGCGGGCATGGCCGCGCTGGCGCTGGCGCGGCCCGGCAGTCTGGAGCTGCTCGCCGGGTTCGGCGGTCTCCTGGCGGGCTCGATCGCCGTCTTGCTCGGCGCGCCGGTTCGCGAGCGACGCGCGATCGCCGCCGAGCGCCGCCTCTCGGCGCTGGCCGACTCGCCACCCCCAACCGCGCACTCGAGCGAGGAGCCGGTCTTCGACGAGGCCGCGCCTCTCGGCCGCGAGCTGCGCGCGACGATCGAGGAGCTGATGCTCGCCCGGCGGACGATTGCCCTGCAGCGCACCGAGCTCGAGCGAGCGGCGACGGTCGATCCGCTGACCGGCGTGGCGAGCCGGGTCGCAATCCTTGAGCGGGTGCGGATCGAGGTGGCCCAGGCGCGCCGCTATGCCCACCCCGTCTCCATCCTGCTGGTCGACGTCGACGGCTTCGCCGAGCTGAACCAGCAGCATGGCGTCGAGGTGGGGGACGAGATCCTGCGCGAGGTCGCGCTGCGCATCCGGCTGCGCGTTCGCCGCGCGGACGCGCTAGGCCGCAGCGACGGCGACTCGTTCCTGGCGGTCCTTCCGCACAGCGAGGAATCAGGGATCGTCGTCTTTGCGGAGGCGCTGCGCGAGCGGCTCGCGCAGCGGCCCATCGTGACGCGGGCGGGATCGATCTCGCTGACCGTGTCGATCGGGGTCGCGATCATGCGGCCGGCGATGGAGCTGTCGGTCGACGAGCTGCTCGGGCGTGCGGAGGAGGCAATGAGCTCCGCGCAAAAGGCGGGTGGAAACTGTATCGCGTTCGACCAGTTGCACGGCCTGGCGCGGATCGACCCACCCGGCCGACGAGACGTCGCTGAGGAGCAGCCGCCGGGAGAGACCGCACGGGATCCTGCCCCTTCCGACCCCTGAGTCGGAATACAGAAGACGGGGTAGCGCCGAAGCGCTACCCCGTCCCTGCCAGGGGGCTGGCTGAGTGGCGGGAGGACCGACCGGCTGGCCCGCCCTCCCGCATGGTCTAGCGTCGGCGGCGCTGCACCGCCCGCACGTTGGCGAAGGCCAGGCCGCCCAGCGAGCCGAGGAAGAGCGCCACCAGGAGCTCGATCGGCACGGTGATCGGCTGGCCAGCCGGACCGAACGCGACGGCCGTGTTCGGAACGATGGGAGTCGGGGTCGGGTTGCCGGCCTGGGTCCCGCCGGTCTTGACGGTCACCGAGTCCTGACCGGTGTCAGGCTTCGTCTGGTCGGAGACGATGGTCGCGATGTTGACGGTCGGCCCGGTCCGCGAGATGGTCGCCACGTTGACGCTGGTCACGAAGGTGACCGAGCCGCTGGCGCTGAGCGTTCCGAGGTTCCAGGTGACCATCCTGGTGCTGGCATCGTAGGCGCCGCCGTTGCTGGCGCTCACGAACTCAAAGCCGACCGGCAGCGGATCGGTGATGACCGCGTGGGTCACCGGGCCGTGGGTCAGGGTATAGCTCAGGGTCCAGGTCACGCTCGACGGCGAGGCCGTCTGGGCGTTGGCTGGCCCGCTGATGGTGATCTGCTCGACGTTGGCCGCCTTCTCGATCACCAGCGTCGGGGTCAGGCCGAACTCGATCCGGGTGTTGACGATGGTGCACACGATGTCGGACCCCTCGGTCATGTTC
>JBDUDC010000111.1:0-4763 GCA_040003165.1 Chloroflexota bacterium | reverse complement strand
CTGCTCCCAAAGCAGGCGCGCTGCCAGGCTGCGCCACGCCCCGCCGATCTGGCAAGCGCAGATTACAGGTTTGCGCCAGCCGGAGTGGCTCCCCCAGTCCGGGGATCGGAGCGAACCAGGCGGTCGACCACGGCAAGGTACTCCTGCGCCTGGCGCGACCAGGCATACGGCTCCCCCTGGCGTCGGGCGGCGGCCGCCTGGAGCGCGCCCGCGGCGGGGTCGAGCGCGATGCGGCGGATCGCGTCGGCCAGCGCCGCGGGGTCCCCGCCGGGGACGTAGGTCAGCGCCGTGCCGTCGAAATGGGCACGGAAGGTGGCGAGATCGCTGGCGATCACCGGAACCCCCATCGCCACATACTCGAGCAGCTTCGTCGAGAGGGAGAGCTGCAGGTACGACTCGGGCAGCGACGGCACCAGCCCGACATCGGCCTGGGCGAGCAACCCGGGCAGCGAGTCGAGAGAGACTGCGCCGTGGAGCTGCACCCGATCGGCCGTGCCGGTCCGTTCGATCGCGGCCTCGATCTGCGGGCGGTATGGCCCATCGCCGTACACGTCCAACCGCGCCTCCGGGTCACCCGCGGCCGGCGAGAGCCGTGCCAGCGCCTCGATGGCCACCTCGAGGCCGTAGATGCGCTGCAGCGAGGAGTGATGAACGATCCGCAGCATGCCGTCCTCCATGAACCCGCGGCGTGGATGGCGGGCCGGGTCGAAGAGGCGCTCGTCCGCGCCGTTCATGACCACCGTGATCTTCTCCGGCGCGGTGCCGCGGGCAACGGCGAGCGCCCGCAGCGGCTCGTGGACGGTGAGGACCTCGTCGGCAATCGCCGAGGACCCGCGAGCCACCCCGCGAACGATCGATCGAAGGACCTTACCCGGCAGGCTCGCGAACCGGTCCTCGTAAAAGGCGGGCATGTCCTCGTGCAGGTCGAGGAGGAGTGGGACGCCGGCCAGCTTCAGCGGCGCAGCCGCGAAGGCGAGGAAGTCGGGCAGGGTCGCCACCTGGACGAGCGAGTAGCGCCGGCGCCGATGCTCCAATGCCAGCCGCACCGCCGCCTGGCTCGCGAACGCTACGTACTCGGCCAGGTGACCGGCGAACCCGGTGAAGCGTCGGCGCGTGGGGAGCCGGATGATGCGCAGCGCGCCGTCCCGCTCGGTCGCCGCCTGTCCCGGATCGCGCAGGGCGAAGATATCGACCTCGTACCCGGCGGCGAGCAGCGCATCGGCCTGGCGGCGAATCCGCGGGTCGGCAGGGACCGACGCGTGGACGACGATGGCGATCGGTCCGGAGGCTTGGGTCACCGATGCTTGACCTCGTCCCAGAGCGCGTCGCGGGCTTCCGAGTCGAGGGCCGACAGGTCGAGGCCCCTGGCGCCTGCCAGCTCCGCCACCGCGCCGTGTCGCGCGATGAAGCGTCGGTTCGCCGCGCGCAGCGCCTCCTCCGCGTCGAGCCCCAGCCAGTCCCCGAGCCGAACCAGGACGAAGAGCAGGTCGCCCAGCTCGTGGAGCCGCGCTTCGGGGTGGTCGGCCGCTCGCAGCTCCTCGAGCTCCTCGGCGACCTTCGCCCAGACTCCCTCGACGTTGGGCCAGTCCCAGCCCAATGCGGAGGCTCTCTCCTGGATCTCGCGGCTGGCAGGGAGCGCGGGCAGCGCCCGGGCGACGCCGGCAAAGGGTCCGGCGGGCTTGCCCGCCTCATCGCGCTCGGCCGCCTTGATCGTCTCCCAGTTGGTGAGCACCTCTTCGGCGCTGGAGACCTCGACGTCGCCGAAGACGTGCGGATGGCGTCGCACGATCTTGACGCCGATCGAGCGGTAGACATCGGTCAGGTCGAACTCGCCCACCTCTGCTGCGAACTGCGCGTGCAGGATGACCTGGAGGAGCAGGTCGCCAAGCTCCTGGGCCAGGTCCTCCGGCGTTCCGCGCTCGATGGCGTCGACCGTCTCGTACGCCTCCTCGAGAAGGTAAGTGCGCAGCGTGGCGTGGGTCTGGCGCCGATCCCATGGGCACCCGTCCGGCCCCCGTAGGCGGGCGCTGATGGCGGCCATGCCGTGCGGCGAGGCGAGGTTGTCGACCGCTGCCAGGGGCGGCACCAGCCAGTCGGCTGCCAGCAGCTGGGCGTCTCCGAGCTCGTCGACGGAGACCGAGTCGCCAGTCGCGAGGTCTCGGAGCGGATGCTGTCGGGGGTAGAGGGCTCCGAGGATCGCTCGTGGCCCCTTGCGTGCGTGGCGGCCGGGAAGAGGCGGAGCGGGCTCGACGCCGGCGTCGGAGCGAAGGATGACCAATGGTAGGCTCGGGTCAAAGGCGACCGATGCGAGCCGCTGCGCGGAGACGAGCTGCACACCGTCCGCAGGCTCGAGCCCCGCGGCGGCGAGGAGCTGGTCGATCGACCGCGGCGCGGCCACTCCCGCGGATCTCAGCCGGTGGTGGACGAGGCGAACTGCGGATCGATCCAGATCTTGGCAGGGCGCTTGATGTCCGCCAGCCAGCGCTCGAATCCGGAGCTGCGGATCGCCTTCAGCCGAGCGTCGGGCACCGCTCGGCTCTCGCTCACCTCGAGCAGCTTGTAGATATAGGTGCCGCCGCCGGGGACCGCGATCGGCTCACTGATGTCGCCTACCTTGTCGAGGGCGAAGATGGCCGTCTCCAGGGCCGCATCGAGCTCGTACTGCGCCACCCAGCCGAGCTCGCCGTCCTTGGCCGCCGTCGCCGCGTCCTCGCTGACCTGCCGCGCGACCGTGCCGAACGTATCCGGCGCCTTGCGCAGCTGGATCACCAGGTTCGCGGCTTCCTGGCTCGGGCTTTCGCGCTCCGCCGTGACTGCGATGAGGTGGTATCCGAACTGGGTGCGCACCGGCGCGCTCAGTGCGCCGACCTTCAGCTTCTTGATGGCGGCGCCGAACTCGGGCACGAACTGGGTCGAGGTCGGGTCCTGCCAGCCGAGATCTCCACCGCGGTCCTTCGAGCCAGGGTCCGAGCTCTCCTTGGCCGCGATCGCGAACCAGTCCGCGTTCGGTGCGGCGAGCTGTGCGCGGACTGCGGTCGCCTTCGCGAGGGCGGCGGCCCACTGCTTGGGAGTGGCGGGCGTCTGGTCCTGCTGGCCGGGGAGCGGCTGGACCAGGACATGGCGTACCCGGACCTCGTGCACTGGAGCGGCGGGGCCGGCGGCGATGAAGATCTGCGCCACACGCCGCTGGGCCTGGGTTGCGGCCACGACCTTGGTGGAGAAGTGCACCTTGAAGGCCGCCAGCAGCACCTGGTCACGAATGTAGTCGCGATAGGCGTCGCCGCCGACGCCGTTCGTGTTGAGCAGCTGGACCAGGGTTGCATCGGTCCCGCCGGGAACGCGCTCTTCGACCTTCAGCAGGATGTAGCCGAGGTCCGTGCGGATCGGTCCGACGACCTTGCCCTTCGGGGCAGATCCCACGTCTTTCACGTACGCACCGTACGTCGCATCGCCCTCCGCCACCAGCCCGATCTTGCCACCGGTCTGGGCGGTCGCATCCGTGCTGACCGCCTTCGCCACGTTCGCGAAGGCCTGCCCGCCGTTCACGCGCTTGAGGGCCGCGGCGGCCGCCTGCTGCGCGACCTTGAAGGCTGCCTCGGTGGGCTTGGCGGCCGGCTGACCGGCCGGCACCGTGGCTGCCTTTGCCTGGATGACGATGAGGCTGATCCCCACCCTCGTCGGGCGGGTGCGCCGCTTGGCGATCTCGGCGTCGACCTGCTTGTCGGTGATCGTGATCCCGAGCTCCGCCGCGCCGACCTCGAGGACCTGCCCGTCGACCAGGGACTTCGTCGCGTCACCGGTCACGCTCGAGAGGCCGGCGGTGAGCTGGTCCACCTGTTGCTGGATGATCTGGTCCCGTGCGCCGCCAACCTGGCTCTGCAGGTCGGCAATCTGGGCGGTGCGTTCGGCTGTCAGGACATGCTCGCGGGCGGCGAGCTGCTCGCGATCGAACTCGGTGCCGCCCACCACTGCCACCGGGCGCAGGTTCGCCTCCCAGAAGGTGCTCCACGCCGTCGCACCGAAGATGCCCAAGGCTAGGGCGATGGCGATCGCGAAGCCCGCAACGATGAGCCGCTGCGTGCGCAGCTCATCCTGCCAGCGGGGTCGATGCTTGCGGTCGAGGATCGGCCGGTTGCGAAAGGACATGCTCGGTGCGATGGTCTCCAGACAGGGTTCAGCAGAGGCACGAGACGCGGGCGGGGCGCCATCCTAGCCGAAGAGGCTCTCGGGTGCCACCGCACCGGCCGCGGGGACCGTCATGCTTCACTTCACGACCGAGCGCGGACGCACTCCCTCGCGCAGCGCCTCCCAGCGCAGGCGGACGACCATGAGGAGCGCTTCGCCGACGATCGATCCGGTCATCTTCGACGAGCCCGCCACGCGCTCGCGAAAGATGATCGGGATCTGCACGATCTTCGCTCCGCGGCGGTGCGCCCACCAGGTGGTCTCGACCTGGAATCCGTAGCCGCTTGCCGACGCCTCGCGCATGCGGATCGAGTCGAGCAGCTCGCGCCGCCAGGCCTTGAATCCGCCGGTCAGGTCCCGATATGGCAGCACGAGCAGCGCGCGCGCGAACAGGGTCCCGGTGCGGCTGATGAGACGGCGGCGCATCGGCCATCCGACCGTGCCGCCGCCACGGATGTAGCGGGTGCCGAGCACCATATCGGCATCGTGCATGAGCGGGGTCAGCAGCCGAGGCAGGTCGCGCGGATCATGGCTGAAGTCCGCATCCATCTGGACCACCGCCGCGGTCTCGGGTCGCT
>JBDUDC010000110.1:0-4781 GCA_040003165.1 Chloroflexota bacterium | reverse complement strand
CCGACCCCGCCGTACAGGAAGAGCGGGTTGTAGGCGTGGCCGGGCCGCTCGGCAACCGAGAGCGCCGCCGCATGCGCCAGGCGGTTGGCAGAGCCCACGATGAAGTTGTTGAACGTGTAGCGGCTGTTCAGGTTGACGGTGTTGCCGCCCGCGGAGGCCGGCGGGAGGGTGATCTGCCGGTCCTCGTCGACCTGCAGCGGAACCGGACCCGGCGCATCGGCCACGACGAACTCGATCTGGACCGATCCGCCGACCACTCGCGCCAGCGTCTGGCTGATCAACGGCCGATAGCGATTATCGAGCCAGTCCCTTGCGAAGCCGTTTGGCGCCGCCACCCGATAGCGGTTCTCTTCGATCTCTGCGAGCGAGGTGTCCTTCAACCAGGTGTCGAAGTTGGCAGGTGAGAGTGAGACCTGCAGCTCGCCGAGGGCGGCGCGCCAAACCTGCTTCGCATCCATCAACAGACGTTCTCCGGAGGTCTTGCGGCGCATTCGCGCGGATGATTCGATGAGCCCTGCTCCGACGCGCGGGGACCTCGAATACAGATCCGTGACGCGGGGTCGGGCCAATATAGCAGCCCCTCGAAACCGGCGGCAATGATTCCCGCCGCGCGGGCTCGAGAACGTTTGCACTCTCGGTCGGGCATCGGTAGAATCGCGGGCAGGAGCGAAATGGGCCAACCGTTTTGACCGTGCGCATGGAGGCTGGCGAGACGCCAGCCGTTCGTGTGTCTGGGGCCCGCAACGCCGAAGGACTGGAACGAGGAACCGGCACGCAGCCATGAAGAGGACCTATCAGCCCAAGAAGCGCGCTCGGAAGCGCGAACATGGCTTCATGGCTCGCATGGCGACCAAGGGTGGCCGTCGCGTGCTCGCTCGTCGTCGGGCAAAGGGACGCAAGCGGCTGACTGTCTGACGGGCGCGGGGCAGCAGGTGCCTGTCTTTCCGGCGCTTCGCCGCAAGGCCGACTTCGCCGCCCTCGGCCGTCAGGGAATCGCAAGATCGAATCAGCTTCTCGTGCTGCGAGCGCTGCGGACCGATAGGCCCGAGACGCGTCTCGGCCTCTCGACGCCGCGCAGCGTGGGCGGCGCCGTCGAGCGAAACCGGCTTCGCCGGCGGTTGCGAGCCCTGATGCGGGCGCGCCGCGCGGGGCTGGGGGCCGGTTGGGATCTGCTACTGATCGCGCGGCCGGAGGCCGGTCGGGCGAGCTACGCGGAGCTGGGAGAGGCGCTCGCCTCGCTCCTGCGGCGACTGGATATCGGGTGATGAAGAAGATCGGGCTGGGACTGATTGTCGCGTACCGTTGGCTCACCTTTTGGCTGCCCCCGAGCTGCCGGTACACGCCGAGCTGCTCGGAGTACACCTATCAGGCGATCGAACGCTACGGGCTCTTCCGCGGCGCGTGGATGGGCGCCATGCGGATCGGTCGCTGCCATCCCTTTCACCCTGGCGGCTATGACCCCGTCCGCTAGCGAGCATCGATCTTGATTGCGATCATCGCTCAGGGCTTCCTGGGGATTGAGCACTTCACCCCGCCGTGGGACGTGTTCTTCCTGCCGCTCTTCAACCTGCTGATCGCCTTCTATCGGATCCTGTTCAGCGACTTCGCGCTGGCGATCATCGTCTTCACGGTGGTCATTCGCACCATCCTCGCTCCCCTCTTCGTGCGGCAGATCCGCTCGCAGAAGGAGATGCAGCGGATGCAGCCGCTCATCCGCGAGGTCCAGCGCAAGCACAAGGGCAACCGGGTCAAGATCCAGGAAGAGACGATGGCGCTCTACAAGGAGCACGGCGTCAACCCCGCGGCGGGCTGCCTGCCGGTGGTGCTCCAGCTTCCGATCCTGTTCGCGCTCTACCAGGCCCTGATCCGCGCCTCGAACGTCGTGACCCTTGCCGCCGACAAGGTCAAGTCGCCCGACTTCGCGGCGCTCAAGGCGGCGCTGCCAGGGATCACGAATCTCCCCAGCGATGCGACGCACTTCCGGGCACCGATTGCGGGGCCGTGCACGCTGCCCCAGTTCAGCATCCCCGACTTCTCGCATTTCCTGCCGCTGAACTGCCAGCTCATCACCCCGCTGCAGCTGCATCAGCCGGTCGGCACCACCATTGGGTGGCTCGGCGGTCTCGACCTGGCCCAGATCGACCACGTCTTCGCGCTCACGATTCCGGGCACGGCGTTTGCGCTTTCGGCCCTGGCCGTCATCGCCGCCGTGCTGCAGTTCGTGCAGGTCAAGATGACGAGCCCCTTGCCGAACCCCGACGACCCAACCTCCAGCCTCACCAGCTCGATGACGTACACCTTCCCGCTGCTGACGATCGTGTGGGGCGGCATCTTCCCGAGCGGCCTGATCCTGTACTGGATCGTCTATACCGCTTACCTGGTCACCCAGCAGTCTCTGATCATGGGCTGGGGCAACCTCTTCCCGATCTTCGGTTGGCGCCCGCCATTCGCCCCCGCGTCCTCGAGCGCGCTCGTGGCGGGGCAGCGGCGTCAGCCGGCACCGCGCGAGGAGGCGAGCAGCCCCACCCGCCAATCCAATCCCCGCCCTGACCGCGCCAACTCTGCGGGCCGATCCGCAAACCGGCGCTCGGGCGGCCGCAAAGCACGAGGGCGAAAACGATGACCTTCCGCGAGTTCACAGGCAAGAACGTTGAAGAAGCGATCCGCTCCGCGATGAAGGAGTTCAGCTCCGACCTGAGCGACCTGGACATCGAGATCCTGGCGCAGGGGAGCCGAGGGATCCTCGGTGTCGGCGGCGAAGAGGCCCGAATCCTGGCGGCGCCAAAGTCCGCGGTCGCTGCTGCGGAGACGGTGCGCGCCGAGCCGGACGCTCCCGCAGCGCGACCCGAGCCGCCCGAGCCGCCCGAGGCGCGCGAGCTGCCAGAGGCTGCGCCAGCGGCCGAGGCAATGGCTCCGAGCCTGATGCCGCAGGACGACGCCGGCGACCAGGCGATCGAGCTGGCGCAGGCCGAAGAGAGCCGCCGGCGCCGTGGCGGTCGTGGCCGTGGAGGTCGCCCCACCAACGGGCGCGAGCGCCCGCGCGAGCGCAGCGAGCGACCGGAGCGAGCTGATCGGCCGGATCGACCGATGCGCGAGCCGGCACCCTTCATCCCGGCCAAGCCGCTCGAGGAGCTGTCGGAGGATGAGCGCGGCGCGCTCGAGGAGGCCAAGCGCGTCCTCGAGGAGATGCTGCGGCTGATGGGCGTGCCCGCGACCGTCGAGATCGTGATGGGCAGCGAGACATCGAAGCTCAACGTGCGCGGCGAGGATCTCGGGGTGCTGATCGGACGGCGCGGCGAGAAGCTGGCAAGCCTTCAGCACCTGGTCAACCTGATCGTGGCCAAGCGCGAGGGCCAGCATCTGCGAATCGCGGTCGACGTCGAGAACTATCGGGGCCGCCGGGAGGATCAGCTGCGGGACGTCGCCGAGCGCGCCGCAAAGCGCGTCGCGCAGAGCGGCAAGATCATCCAGCTCGAGGCGATGCCCGCCCTCGAGAGGCGCATCGTGCACCTGGCGCTCATCGAGAACCCGAGCGTCCGCACGCAGAGCGTCGGGGTCGAGCCCAACCGCCGGATCGTCGTCCTGCCCACCACGCGAGTCGAGCAGTAAGCGCGGCGGGCGAGATCGTGGCGGACGCGCCCAGCATCATCGGACGGCTCTTCAGCGATGGCCCATGGGTGGGCTTCGGGCGGGCGGATCCCGGCTATGCGCTTGCCTTCGGCGACGAGCTGACCGGCATGCGGCTGGCACCAGCGCCGAGCCGATCCGACCTGCGCGACGACCTCCTGGCGATCGCGATCTGCTATTTCGACGAGGCGTTCGTCGACGCCCCGCCGGAGCTCGAGGCGACGCACGCCGAGATCGGCGACCTGCTCCGCTGGTTGGCCGACAGCGAGCGCGAACCTGCCTGTGCCGGGCTCCTGCGCGAGGCGGCAGATGCGGTCGATGACGGCCTGCCCGGCGACGTGGTGATCGCTCGCCTCGCCGCGGCCGGGGGCCACGGGTCCGACGCCGGCGCTCCGGCGGAGCCGATCAGCCGCGTGACCGAGCGCTACCGGTTCCTCGGGCTCTAGCGTCGGATACAGCGAACGGCCCCGTCGCTCATGACGGGGCCGTCGCGATCAAGGTTGAACGCGGTCCTCAGCCGACGGTGCGAGCCGCCTTCACGACCATCGTGTGCGCGTAGCGGTCGTGCAATCCCTGCTTGGTCGGGCTCTGCGCCGTCGTCACCAGCAAAATGATGAACCAGGCGAGTGCCGCCAGCGCGATGAGGAGGCCGAGCACCGGGATCGGGTTCAGCGCCCCCGCCAGGCCGAACGGCGCGCCGAGGAAGATCCAGCGCGTGATGGCCTGGTTCTGAGTCAGCGTCTTGCCGTCCCCCTCGTTGCCCACCTGCATGGAGAGCATCCTCAGGCCCGGGCTCCCACGCATGGTGGTCCACGTGTAGATGAAGTAGATCCCGTTGATCGCCGTGCTGACCAGTGCGGTCACCAGGACGGTCCCGTAGTTGACCTGGGCGTTGACCAGATTGCCGAAATCGGTCGCGTTCGAATTGAAGCTGACCTTGGTGGCCGGCCCCAGGATCGCGCCGATCACGATGCTGACGATGATATTGATCACGAACAGGATGATCGCGTCGATGATGTAGGCGATCGCGCGGTTCGGCACGTCGGCATACACGAAGCCGGCGGCTCCGGTCACCGGTTGAGCGGGCGGCGGTGCACTCCACTGGGGGCTGCTGCCCGACGACTCCGGCTGGGGCGGCGGTGCCGCTGGCGTTG